>JAFEGB010000326.1 GCA_018240295.1 Pseudomonadota bacterium | reverse complement strand
GTGTGGTGGCAGGCGGTGTGGCCGGTGTGGCGGGCGCAGGTGACGCGGGCGGCGCGCTGGCGTTGGTGGCCGGCGCGGGGGCGACGGCCGGAGGCGGGATCAGGGCCGGCCGGCCCTGGGGCCGTGCCGGCACCGGCGGCGCGCGATCCGGATCGATGGTTTCGGGCCGCACGCCTGCACCTTCGCGGACCTCGACCGATTCGCCGATGTTGGCGCGCACGCTGTCCTCGGCATCCTTGTTCATGACCACGATCGCGATGCGGCGGTTGGTCGGATCGAGCGGGTCCTGCGGCACGAACGGCACGCTCTCGGCCAGCCCGATCACGCGCAGGATCTTCTGTTCACTGAGGCCGGCACCGACCAGTTCGCGGCGGGCGGCGTTGGCGCGATCGGCCGACAGCTCCCAGTTCGAGTAGCCCTTGGCCGGGTTGCCGAGCGGGCGGGCATCGGTGTGGCCGGTGATGGTCAGCACGTTCGGCAGCTCGCCGATGACCGGTGCGATCTCGCGCAGGATGTCGCGCGCATAGGGCTGCATGACCGCGCTGCCGAGTTCGAACATCGGCCGGTTGGCGGCATCGATGATCTGGATGCGCAGGCCCTCGCGGGTCAGGTCGAGCTTGAGCTGGTCGCGGAACTGCTTGAGCGTCGCGCTGGCCGCGATCATGCGCTCCAGCTTGTCCTTCAGCAGCCGGAGCTTGCCGGCCTGATCCTCGGAAGCCTTGGTGAGGATCTGGCGCGTGCCCTCGTTGGTGCGCTTGACCTGACCGACCGAGCGGCTGAGATCCTCGCCGCCGCCGCGGATGACGCTGTTGGCATCGCCCGAGCCCTCGCCGCCGCTCATCGCGACCTTGAAGGGGTTCTGGAAGTACTCGGCGATGCCCTGCAGCGAGCCCTTGGTGGTCGAGCCGAGCAGCCACATGAGCAGGAAGAACGCCATCATCGCGGTCACGAAGTCCGCATAGGCGAGCTTCCACGCGCCACCGTGGTGACCGCCGTGGCCCTTCTTGACCTTCTTGATGATGATCGGACGCTGTTCGGACATCAGGCGCAACCGCTGCGGGCAGACCCGGAGGACCGGGCAGGATCAGGCGTTCACTTCGCCTTGCGGGCGGCCTGGATGTGCTTTTCCAGCTCGGTGAAGCCCGGGCGCTCGCTTGAGTACATGACCTTGCGCGCGAATTCGACCGAAGCCATCGGGTCGTAGCCGTTCAGGTTGGCGATGAACGCCGCCTTGATCGCCTGGTAGTACTTGGTGCTCTCGTCGAGCTTCTGCGTCAGCAGGCTGCCGAGCGGGCCGACGAAGCCGTAGGCGAGCAGGATGCCGAGGAAGGTGCCGACCAGCGCCGCGGCGATCAGCTTGCCGAGCTCGGCCGGCGGGATGCCGACCGACTCCATCGTGTGCACGACACCGAGCACGGCCGCGACGATGCCGAAGGCCGGCAGGCCGTCGGCGAAGGCCTGGATGGCCTTGATCGGTCGCTCGCCCTGATGGTGGTGGGTCTCGATGTCGAGGTCCATCAGGTTGTCGAGCTGGTTCAGCTCGATGTTGCCCGAGGACAGCAGGCGCAGGTAATCGGTGATGAACTCGACGGCGTGGTGATCGTGCAGCACGGTCGGCGCCTGCTCGAACAGCTTGCTGCTGTGCGGCTCGTCGATGTCGGCCTGCAGCGCGAGCAGGCCTTCCTTGCGGATCTTCGCAAAGATCAGATAGAGCAGCGTCAGCGTCTCCATGTACAGCGCCTGCGTGTACTTGCCGCCCTTGAAGCAGGCACCGAGCGCCCCGCCCGCCTCCTTGACGACCGTCATGCTGTTGCCGACGAAGAAGGCGCCGACCGCCGAGCCGACGATGATCAGCACTTCCACCGGCTGCATCAGCACGCCGAGATGGCCGCCGGCCATGATGAAACCGCCGAGGATGCAGCCGATGATGACCACGTAGCCGATGATGACGAACATGCGCGACCTTGCGGCCCCCCGCGGGCCGGGCTTGTCGGACGACCGGGCGCGTCGCGCCGCCGCACCCGGTCCGGGCCGCCGTCAGCGCTGGCTGCCGGATGCCAGGCCTGCCCGCGCCTCGTCTCGACTGCCGTACAGCGCCGGCGTCAGCTCGCGCTCGGAGAGCGCGCGGCCGAGTTTCATGCGCAGGAAGGCATTGGTCGTGTAACGGGTGACGCCCGAATAGAAGCGCCCGACCACGTCCCTGACCATTTCGATATAGGCGTCAAGCAGTTCCGGGGCGATGCTGAAGTCGTCGTAGTTGACGATGGTGTCGACGCGTTTGTCGAGGTGTCCCAGCCGCGTCTCGACCACCCCGCGGATCGCTTCGATCTGTTCGGGGCGGGCGACATGGTAGCCGCCGAAATCTATGAAGAACAGATTCTGCGCGGCATCGTACGTGAAGCGTTGTTCCAGCGGCAGCTCCAGCAGCCCGGCGCGCAGGCCCATCGTCGCCGGCAGGAAGATGCGCGCATCCATCAGTCGCGGCGGCTGCGGGATCAGCGGCGCGAAGTCCATGTGCGCGAGGATGTCGCGCTCGATGTCGATGCCGGGGGCGACCTCGGTCAGCACCAGCCCGCCCGCGCTCAGCTCGAACACGCAGCGCTCGGTCACGTACAGCGCCTTCTGCCCGCGCGCGGCGGCGACCGGACCGCTGTAGGTGCGGTGCTCGACGGCGCGCACGAACTTGCGCTCGCGGCCTTCCTGCTCGATGTGCAGCTGCCCGTTCCCGATCGCGAGCCTGAGGCCGCCGGCCGTGAAGGTGCCGACGAACACCACGCGCTTGGCGTTCTGGCTGATGTTGATGAAGCCGCCGGCCCCGGCCAGGCGCGGTCCGAACTTGCTGACGTTCAGGTTGCCCTCGGCATCGGCCTGCGCGAGGCCAAGGAAGGCGATGTCGAGCCCGCCGCCGTCGTAGAAGTCGAACTGCGAGGGCTGGTCGATGATCGCCTGGGTGTTGACCGCCGCCCCGAAGTTCAGGCCCGAGGCCGGCAGGCCGCCGATCACGCCGGGCTCGGTGGTCAGCGTCAGCAGTTCGAGCACCTGCTCCTCGTTGGCGACGCCGGCGATGCCCTCGGGCATGCCGATGCCGAGGTTGACGACGGCGTTCGGTCGCAGCTCGAAGGCGGCACGGCGCGCGATCAGCTTGCGCTCGTTGAGCGCGAGTGGCGCGATGCCGGTCACCGGCACGCGGATCTCGCCCGAGAACGCCGGGCTGTAGGGCTCGGCGAAGGTCTGCTGGTGCTCGCGCGCCTCGGCGACCACCACGCAGTCGACGAGGATGCCCGGAATCTTGACCTGGCGTGCCGACAGCGAACCGCGCTCGGCGATGCGCTCGACCTGCACGATGACGATGCCGCCGCTGTTGCGCGTCGCGGTCGCGAGCGCCAGCGCTTCGAGCGTCAGCGCCTCGCGCTCCATCGTGATGTTGCCGTCCGGGTCACCGGTCGTGCCGCGCAGGAAGCAGGCGTTGATCGGGAAGGCCTTGTAGAACAGGTAGTCCTCGCCGTCGATCGGCAGGCGCCGGACCAGCTCCTCGGTGGTGCGCTCGTTCAGCTTGCCGCCGCCGAACTCGGGGTCGACGAAGGTGCCGAGCCCGACGCGGGTCAGCGTGCCGGGCTTGCCGGCGGCGATGTCGCGGAACAGGTGCGTGATCACGCCCTGCGGCAGGTTCCAGGCGCTGATGCGACCGTCGATCGCGAGCTTCTGCAGCTTCGGCACCAGCCCCCAGTGCCCGCCGACCACGGAGTCGACCAGCCCCTCGTGGCCGAGATGATTCAGGCCGCGCTCGGCGCCGTCGCCCTGCCCGGCCGCGTACACGAGCCGCAAGTTGCGCGGCTCGCCGGTTTCGAGAAAGCGCCGTTCCAGCGCACAGGCGAGGCCTTCGGCAAAGCCGATGCCGACGAAGCCGCCGGTGCCGAGCGTGTCGCCGTCGCGGATCAGGCGCACGGCCTCGGCGGCGGTGACCACCTTGCCCTTCGGGGCCAGCGGCTGGCCGGCGAGCAGCGGATGCGGATGTGGACCCATGGATGCCCTCTCCTTCCCTTTGGAATGATGCCGGCTGGTGCGGCAATGTATTGGATGTGGAGCGGCCGGATGCCGCTCCGCAGTCAGTGGAGGCCGTCGCCGGACCTCAGTCGGCCGTATGCAGGACCAGCACGTCGCAGACCGCCGCACCGACCACCCGTTCGGCCGTGCCGGCAACCAGCCAGTCCAGCCAGTGGCGGTCGTGATGGCCGACGATGATCAGGTCGACGCCCGCGGCACGCGCCTCGGCGATGATCGCCGTGCTGACCGAGGTCGAGGCCACGACCCGCAGCTGCGCACCCGGCACGCCGAGGCGCTGCGCCAGCGACTGCAGGAAGCGTGCGGCGGCCTCGTCGAGCCGGGTCTCGGTGTCGGATTCCAGCGGCAGGTTTTCCTCGGTGCCCTGGGGCACGACCAGCCGGTGCGGCTCGGGCGTGCCGGCCACCGTCGGCAGCAGCTCACTGCCGCCTTCGCTGCGCTCGTCGACGACGTGCAGCAGGGTCAGGCGCGGGGCGCCGTAGCGCAGCAGTTCGCTGACCCGCGCCAGCATCCGCGGGCCGACCGCATCGAATTCCGCCGCAAGCAGGACATGTCGGTAGGTCATGGCTGTCTCCGCCTCCGTCCGCCTCAGAAGGTGCCGAACACGGCGTTCAGCCCGAGCACCAGCACGCTCGACAGCAGCGCCGACAGCGATCCGACCATGAACAGGTCGAGGTACGACTCCCGGTGCGTCAGCGAGCAGATGGCGAGCAGCGTGATGACGGCGCCGTTGTGCGGCAGGATGTCCATCGCCGCCGAGCCCAGGGCCGCGATGCGGTGCATGATCTCGGGGTTGATGCCGGCCGCCTGTGCCGCATGAGCGTAGTACTCACCCATCGCCCCGAGCGCGAGACTCATGCCGCCGGAGGCCGAACCGGTCATGCCGGCGAGCACCGTGACCACGATGAACAGCGAGGTCACCGGATCGGAGGCGACCGACTTCAGGCCCTCGCGCACGATCGCGAACGCGGCCAGGCTCGCGATCACCGCGCCGTAGGCGACTTCCGAGGCGACGTTGGCCATCGGCAGCAGCGAACCCATCGTGCCCTTGTTGAAGGTGTCGAGCAGGTTGGCGATGCGCTTGCGGTTGAGCACGGCCACCAGGGTGATCGCCACCAGCATCGCGAGGATGATCGACCAGATGCCGAGCACGGCCGACAGCGGCGTCTTCTTGAACTTGTCGGTCGCCAGATACGCGGTGTCCATCGCCGGGATCACATAGCTGGTGGCGATGTAGTTCAGCACGATGACGACGACGATCGGCAGCAGCGCCAGCCAGAACGGCGGCATGCCCTGCTCGGCAGCCTGACTCAGCGCATCCTCGTGGTTGCCGTAGCCTTCGCCGCGGGCGCGGGCCTGGGCGACGCGGCGGTTCAGCCAGAACTGGCCGAACGCGAACATGAACACGCCGGCGATGATGCCGAGGCCGGGCGCGGCGAAGGTGTTGGTGCCGAAGAACGGCATCGGGATGGCGTTCTGGATCGCCGGCGTGCCGGGCAGCGCCGTCATCGTGAACGTGAACGAGCCGAGGCCGATCGCCGCCGGGATCAGGCGCTTGGGAATGCCGGACTCCCGGAACAGCGACACCGCGATCGGATACACCGAGAAGGCGACGACGAACAGCGACACGCCGCCGTAGGTCAGGATCGCGCAGGCCAGCACCACCGCGAGCATCGAGCGCTCGCGCCCGACCAGCTGCACGATCTTGTGCGCGATCGCGCGGGCCGAGCCCGAATCATCCATCAGCTTGCCGAACACCGCGCCGAGCAGGAACAGCGGGAAGAACTTGGCGAAGTAGTTGCCGAGCGCCGGCATGAAGGTCTGGGTGTAGGTCGCGAGCAGCGGCGCGTCACCCCAGTTGAACAGCAGCGCCACGGTGGCACAGAACGGCGCGATGAAGATGACGTTCCAGCCGCGGTACGCGAGAAAGATCAGCAAGGCCAGGGACAGCACGATGCCAAGTATGCCGAGCACGGTGGGCTCCTTCGGTGGTGGACGAATGCCCCCTTTGCACCCGGGGGCTGACTTCCATGAGCCAAGCACCGTGCCAGCCGGCAATTAAAATACAACTTATTGTTTTTTAATGAATTAAAGAACAGACCTGCATGCTTGCCGCCAGCCCTCCGTCCGGATTTCCGGACACGTCCGGTACGGCGGCAGCCGTATCGGCTTGGATTTGTGCGGGCGCGGCTGAATTTTTTTGAATTTCCGCGGGCGTGCCGGCGCCGTCCGGAAAAAAAGACACCGTCCGGGAATCCGGACGGTGTCGGGGTCTGACGCTTGCGGCGCTGCGGCGCCGGCCGGTCGGACGATCAGTGGATGTACAGACCGCCGTTGACGTACATGTCGGCGCCGGTGATGAAGCCGGCTTCGTCATCGGCCAGGAAGGCGACCGTGCGCGCGATGTCTTCCGGCGTGCCGAGACGGCCGACCGGGATCGTCGCGATGATCTTGTTGCGGACTTCCTCGGCGATGGCCATGACCATGTCGGTGCCGATGTAGCCCGGCGAGATGGTGTTGACAGTCACGCCGGCCTTGGCGCCTTCCTGCGCCAGCGCCATCGTGAAGCCGTGCGCACCGGCCTTGGCGGCCGAGTAGTTGGCCTGGCCGAACTGGCCCTTCTGGCCGTTGACCGACGAGATGTTGATGATCCGGCCCCAGCCGCGCGAGGTCATCTTCTCGAACACCGGCTTGGTCATGTTGAACAGGCTGTTCAGGTTCGTGTTGATGACGGCCAGCCACTGGGCGTCGGTCATGCGCTTGAACACGGAATCGCGCGTGATGCCGGCGTTGTTGACCAGGATCTCGACCGGACCGAGGTCGGCCTCGACCTTGGCGACGAGCTGCGCGCAGCTTTCGAGGTCGCTCACGTCCACCGGATAGACGGCGATGTCCAGACCTTCTTCCTTGCGGGCCTTCTGCCATTCCGCAGCCTTGTCGGCCTCGGCGGGGTAGTAGGCCGCCACGACGGTACGGCCCTGGGCGCACAGCGCCTTGCACATCGCGGTTCCCAGGCCACCGATGCCGCCCGTAACGATTGCCACCTTGCCCATTGCATCCCCCGTAGACTGTTCATGATGCGGTGTACCAGCGGGGGCCGGTCACCGCGGGACGAAGTGTCACCACAATGGTGCTGCGTCGCACCATCGTGGCGCCCGATCCCCCGTCAGGGCCGCATTTACAAGCAGATGCGCGGCCACCGGCGGGAAGGCGCGTATGCTGGAGCAAGACGCACGCCATTGGAACGGTGATTGGAACGGTAACGTGCAAATTCCTTGCGTCGCCCCGCTTTGGCGCAGCCGCCGCCGCGGATTCAGCCCGTGCCCTGCAGGCCGAGCAGCGCGAGCTTTTCGTACAGCGTCGCGCGCGAGATGCCGAGCAGCTTCGCCGCATCGACCTTGCGTCCGCCGCTGACGGCGAGCGCCGAACGGATCGCCGTGCGCTCGGCCTCGGCGACGGCATCGGCGAGGCGCTGCACGGCGGGGGCGGCCGGCGCCGATGCGGCCGCAGCCGCGGGCGGACGCAGCAGGCCGGCCAGATCCGCGGCCTCGTAGCAGCGCCGGTCGCTCAGCATCACCGCGCGTTCGAGCACGTTGCCGAGCTCGCGCGTGTTGCCGGGCCAGTCGTAGCCCGCCAGCTCCGCGAGCGCCGAGGCGCCGAGCACGCGGCGCACGCCGCCAGCGCGGGCCGAGAGCCGGTCGAGCAGCGCCCCGGCGAGCAGCGGCAGATCGTCACGGCGCTCGCGCAGCGGCGGCAGCCGGATCGGCAGCACGTTCAGCCGGAACCACAGATCGGCGCGAAAGCGCCCCCCGGCGACCTGCGCCGGCAGATCACGGCTGGTGGCGGCGATCACGCGCACGTCGACGCGCTCGACGCGGTTCGAGCCGAGCGGCTCGAACTCCTGCTCCTGCAGCACGCGCAGCAGCTTCGCCTGCAGGTGCGCAGGCATGTCGCCGATCTCGTCGAGGAACAGCGTGCCGCCGTCGGCGAGCTTGAACTTGCCGTCCCGCCCGCGGCGGTCGGCGCCGGTATAGGCGCCGGGCGCGCTGCCGAAGAACTCGGCTTCGAGCAGGCCATCGGGCACGGCCGCGACGTTGATGCCGACGAACGGCCGCGCGGCGCGCGCGGAGGCGGCATGGATCGCCTGCGCGATCAGTTCCTTGCCGGTGCCGGTCTCGCCGAGCAGCAGCACGGTCGAATCGCTGGCCGCGGCGCGCGCCGCCTGGCGCTTGACCTCCAGCGCCGCCGGGCTGCTGCCAACGTAGTCATCGAGCCGGTAGCGGGCGCGGCGGCTGGCGGCGAGCTCGCGCCGGGCGGCGTCGAGCTCGGCGCGCAGGCGCGAGAACTTGGTCATCAGCGGCTGCAGCGAGCGCGGATCGTCGTAGAGCACGAAGCCGACCGCGCCGATGACGGCGCCGTGCTCGTCGGTCAGCGGCAGGCGCGTGACCACCAGCGAGCGCGCACCGTGCTGCATGATGTCGAGCAGGATCGGCCGGCCGCTCTGCACGACCTCGCGCATCAGGCTGTGCGGGATGACATCCTCGACCGGCTTGCCGAGCGCGGCGGCCGCGTCCGCGAGCCCGAGCGCCTGCGCGTAGGGCTCATTGATCCAGACGATGCGCGCCTCGCGATCGACCGCCATCGCGCCTTCGCAGCAGGCCTCGAAGTAATCGAACAGGTAACGCGCGGCCTCGCGGCGGATGCGCTCGGCGTGATCGAAGAAGGCGGGCAGGCGCTGGACGCTGGCCAAGACCGTGGCTCCCGGCAGGACGGCAGATTCCACCACAGCATGAAGGGGCGGACGGGAGCTTGAGGTTAGCGCGTCCGGCCACGACCATCATTCGGCATCGAGCCAGTCGCGCCACGGCGCGAGTTCCTCCAGCGCCCGCAGGAACCACTTCAGGCCGCGCCCGCCGTTGCCGGTGCGCCAGGCGAGATACAGCGGTGCCGGCGGCAGCGGATGCTCGACCGCACACTCGCACAGCCGGCCGGCGGCGAGGTCCTCGCGCACCCAGGCGCGCGGCACGTAGCCGACGCCGAGCCCGGCGCGATGCGCGTCGATCTTGGCCTCCATGCTCGGCACGGTCAGCACCGGCTGGCCGCTGAGCAGCGCCGCCGTGCGCGGGGCCAGCACCCGCGAGCTGTCGGCGACGGCGATCGCGCGGCTGGCCAGGATGGTCTCCTCGCCGAGCGGCACCTCGCTGCGGGCCAGCGGATGCTGCGGCGCGCACACGAACACGAAGCCGATCGTGCCGAGGGCACGGCTCGCGTAGCCACCGCCGACCGGCCCGTCGCCGCTTGCGCCGATCGCCAGATCGGCGCGGCCGGTGACCAGCGCATCCCAGACGCCGCCGAGCACCTCGGTGCCCAGACGCAGGCGCGTGCCGGGGGTCTCGCGATCGAAGGCCTCGACCAGCGGCAGCAGCGGCGTGAGCGGCAGCAGCGCGCTGAGCGCGATCGACAGCTCCGCCTCCCAGCCGGTGGCGACGCGCCGCACCAGGCATTCGAGCTCGCCGGCGGCGCGCAGCAGATGACGCCCCTCGGCGAGCAGGGTTTCGCCGACCGGGGTCAGGCGCGCGCGGTGGCCGCTGCGGTCGAACACCTGCACGTCGAGATCCTGTTCGAGCTTGTGCACGGTGTAGGTGATCGCCGAGGGCACGCGGTGCAGCTCATCGGCAGCGGCCGCGAAGCTGCCGCGGCGGGCGATGGCATCGAGCACGGCGAGGGCATCGAGGGTCAGGCGCATCGGACGGACTCCGGCATGCGGCAGGCGGGGTGGCGCAATGCTGCGGCTGGGCAAGCCCTCTGATGTAGTCGCTAACCGGCCGGCGGTCGAGTCACGGGCGGCACGGCGTTATCATCCGCCGCCTTTTCATGCGCCAGGAGTGAGCGGACTTGAACGACTTCGTCGGCGGCAGCCGCTGGATCAGCGAAACCGAACCGGAACTGGGCCTGGGCATGGTGCTGTCGGGCGATGCCCGGCGCGTGACGCTGCTGTTCCACGGCAGCGGCGAAACCCGCGTCTACGCGCGCCAGGGCGCGCCGCTGACGCGCGTGCGCTTCCAGCCCGGGGATACGGTGCAGAGCCACGAGGGCTGGACGCTGCAGGTCGAGGAGGTGCTCGAAGAGCGCGGGCTGTTCGCCTACGTCGGGCGCGACGGCCGCGTGCTGCCCGAGACCGGGCTGTCGAACTTCATCAGCTTCAGCAAGCCGCAGGAGCGGCTGTTCGCCAACCAGACCGACGCCCAGCGCCTGTTCACGCTGCGCTGCGACGCGCTGGCCTGGGCCGCGCAGGCGCGCGCCTCGGAACTGCGCGGCCTCGCCGGTGCGCGCATCGACCTGCTCGCGCACCAGCTCTGGATCGCGCACGAGGTCGCCGGCCGCTACGCACCGCGCGTGCTGCTCGCCGACGAGGTCGGCCTCGGCAAGACCGTCGAGGCCGGCCTGATCCTGCACCGCCAGCTCGTGACCGGGCGCGCCGGCCGGGCGCTGATCGTCGTGCCCGAACCGCTGATCCACCAGTGGTTCCTCGAACTGCGCCGGCGCTTCCAGCTCGGCTGCGCGGTCTACGACGAGGAGCGCTGCCTCGAACTCGAACGCGAGGGCCTCGACAACCCCTTCCTGGCCGAACAGCTGGTGCTCTGCGGCCGCGACTGGCTGGTCGGGCGCGAGCGCCGTCAGACGCAGGCACTCGAAGCCGGCTGGGACCTGCTGATCGTCGACGAGGCGCATCACCTCGCCTGGGAACCGGGCGCCCCGAGCCCCGAGTACACGGCGATCGAACGCCTCGCCGCACATGCACAAGGCCTGCTGCTGCTGACCGCCACCCCCGAGCAGCTCGGTCCGAACGGCCACTACGCGCGCCTGCGCCTGCTCGACCCCGAGCGCTTCCCGGACCTCGACCGCTTCCGGCACGAGGCACTCGCCTACCGCAAGGTCGCGCGCATCGTCGATGACCTGCTCGCCTACCGGCCGCTCGACCAGGCCGATCTCGATGAACTCGGCGCCTGTCTCGGGCCCGAGACCGGCGACCTGATGCTCGAACGCCTGTCGCTGCCCGGGACCGACGGCGACGCCGCACGCGCGCGGCTGATCGTCGAGCTGCTCGATCGCCACGGCACCGGCCGCGTGCTGTTTCGCAACACGCGCGCGGCGATGCCGAACTTCCCGCGCCGCGTGCCGCTGCCGCTCGCGCTCGACTGCCCGCCCGCCTACCGCGACGGTGACGGTGACGGAGTCGGGCTTGCCCCCGAGCGGGCGTACCGACCCGGGGCCGATGCGCCGGCCTGGTGGCGTTTCGATCCGCGCGTCGATGCGCTGATCGAGCTGCTCGCAGCCGGCGACAAGGTGCTGCTGATCTGCGCGCACAAGGCGACCGTGCTCGAACTCGACGAGGCGCTGCGCGTGAAGAGCGGCGTGCCGGCGGCGCTGTTTCACGAGGACATGCCGCTGCTCGCGCGCGATCGCGCCGCCGCCTGGTTCGCCGATCCGGCCGGTGCGCGCGTGCTGCTCTGCTCGGAGATCGGCAGCGAAGGCCGCAACTTCCAGTTCGCGCACCACCTGTTCCTGTTCGACCTGCCCGAGAACCCCGACCTGCTCGAACAGCGCATCGGCCGGCTCGACCGCATCGGCCAGACCGAGGACATCCGCATCCACCTGCCCTGGCTGCGCGCCACGGCGCAGGAAATCCTGTACCGCTGGTACGCCGAAGGCCTCGATGCCTTCGCCCGTCACGCCCGCGCCGCCGAGGCCGTGTACCGGCGCGTGCGCCCCGAACTCGAGGCCGCGCTCGCCGGCCACGGCGATGCCGAAGCGCTGATCGCGCACAGCGCCCGGCTCAATGCCGAACTCGGCAGCGAACTCGAACGCGGTCGCGACCGGCTGCTGGAGCTGTCGTCGTTTCGCGAGGGCCCGGCACTCGAACTGGTCGAACGCATCCGCGCCCAGGATGCCGACCCGGCGCTGCCGGCGCTGCTCGAACGGCTGTTCGATCACTACGGCGTCGATGCCGAGGCACACGAGGACGGCACGCTGGTGCTGCGCACCGGCGAGCAGATGCTGACCGCGCAGTTCCCGACCCTGCCCGAGGAAGGGCTGGCGGTCACCTTCGAGCGGGGGCTGGCGCTCGCGCGCGAGGATGTCGACTTCCTGAGCCCGGATCATCCGCTGGTCGTCGGCGCGCTCGACCTGCTCGCCGGCGCCGTCGACGGCAACTGCGCGCTGGTCGCCTGGCGCGAGCCGCCGGACGAAGCCCCGGAGCTGCTGCTCGAAGCCGTGTACGTGCTCGAATGCGTGGCGCCGCCGGCGCTGCAGGCCGACCGCTTCCTGCCGCCGCTGCCGCTGCGCGTGGTCATCGATCCGCACCTGCGCGACGCGGGCGAGCACTGGCCGGCCGCCGTCATCGGCAGCGGCTGTACCGATGTGCCGGCCGCGGCCGTGCGCGAGCGCCTCGCCGACCGGCGGCTGCGGCGCATGCTCGATGCCGCCGCCGTCGCGGTCGGCCGGCTCGCCGAGCAGACGATCAAGGCCGCGCAGGCCCGCATGCAGGCGACGCTGACGCCCGAGGTCGAGCGCCTGCGCGCGCTCGCCGCCGTCAACCCGAGCGTGCGCGCCGCCGAGATCGAATTCGCCGAAACGCGCGTCGCCGAGCTGTACACGCACCTCGCCGCCGCCCGCCCGCGCTTCGACGCGCTGCGCGTCGTGCTGCGCCCGGGCGCCTGAAGTGCCGGTCCGCCCGCGGGCAGGCCGCGGGCGGCGACGCTAAGATGCATCGACCGCCGGGCGCGCGGTGCCGGCCACGGGGCCGGACGCAGCCGCGCCCGACTGCCCGGGGACACGGACGAACATGCTGAGCCCGCTCTTTCCGCGCCTGCGCCGTCTGGCGCTGCGCCTGCCGCTGATCGCCGCCGCCGTGCTGGTCGCGACGCTGACCGTCTATGCGCTGCTCGGTGCCCGCGAACAGGCGGTGTTCTACGAGGAAACCGTCGCCCGCCAGAACGCCACGCTCGCACGCCAGACCGCCAGCCAGGCGGCCCTGGCGCTGCTGCGTTCGAGCCGCGAGACGCTCGAACGGCTGGCGCTCGACACCGCGCGCGACGGCGATGTCGACAGCGTGCAGATCCTCGACACCGCCGGCACGCTGCTCGCCCGCGCCGACGCCACCCCCGAAGGCCCGCGCCTGCGCCCGAGCGGCAGCGCGATCCTGCCGCCCGGGGACGGCCTGCCGCATTTCGACTGGCTGGCCGACACCGCCGACGGCCAGCGCCGCGCCGCCGCCTGGGCACCGGTCGGCAACGCCGCGCGTCCGCTCGGCTGGGTGCGGCTCGAAGTCCACATGCCGCCGGCCGCGGCGATCGGCAACTGGCTGCTGACGCGGGCACTGCCGCTCGGACTGTTCGCCGCCGCGCTCGGGGCGCTGCTGCTCGCGGTCGCGCTGCGCCGGCCGCTCAGCGCGCTGAACGAAGCCACCGACTTCGCCCGCGAACTCGACTCGCGCCGCGGTGAGCAGCTCGACCTGCGCTGCGGCTCGATCGAGGTCAGCGAACTCGGCGAGGTGCTGAACCAGGTTTCGGCGCGGCTCGCCGCCAGCGAGGCGGCACTGGCCGCCTCCGGCGAGCGGCTGGCGACGCTGCTGCGCCAGGCGGTCGACGGCATCATGACGCTCGACGCCGAAGGCCGCATCGAGAGCTTCAACACCACGGCCGAGCACCTGTTCGGCTACCCGGCACGCCAGGCGATCGGCTGTCACATCGGCCTGCTGCTGCCCGAAGTGCGCGCCGGCGAGACCTTCCGCCACCGCGAACTGCAGGGCCGCCGGCGCGATGGCGCGCTGATCCCGATCGAGGTCTCGGTCGGCTCGGCGCATGCCGAAGGCAGCCCGCAGGCGATGTACATCGCGATCGTGCGCGACATCAGCGAGCGGCGGCTCGCCGAACAGGCACTCGGCGAGAGCGAGGCGCGCAAGAGCGCGATCCTGCAGGCCGCGCTCGATGCCGTGATCACGATCGACCGCCGCGGCCGCGTGCTGGAGTTCAACCCGGCCGCCGAACGCCTGTTCGGTTTCCGCCGCGGCAGCGTGCTCGGGCGCGATCTGGCCGAGCTGATCGTGCCGCCGCGGCTGCGCGAGCGTCACCGCCAGGGGCTGGAGCGCTATCTCGGCACCGGCGTCAGCGACATGCTCGGGCGCCGCTTCGAGGTCGACGGCCTGCGCGCCGACGGCAGCGAGATTCCGGTCGAGATCGCCGTGACGCCGATCCACCTCGAAGCCGGCACGATCTTCACCGCCTACCTGCGCGACATCAGTGAACGGCGCGCCGCCGAACGCGCGCTGCGCGACAGCGAGGCCCGCTACCGGCGCGTGGTCGACAGCGTGCACGAGGTCATCTTCCAGACCGATGCCGAAGGTCGCTGGGCCTTCCTGAACCGCGCCTGGACCGAGATCACCGGCCGCAACCTCGACGAGAGCCTCGGGCGCACCGTCAGCGAATGCCTCGATGCCGAGGACCGGCGCAGCTTCCGCGCGCAGTTCGCGCTGGCGACCCCCGATCAGCCGCAGGGCCGCAGCGAGCTGCGCCTGCTCGGACGCCACGGCGAGCCGCGCTGGGTGCTGATGAACTGGGAGCTCTCGCACGGCCCCGACGGCCGGCCGCTCGGCGCCACCGGCACGATCTCCGACATCGGCGAACGCAAGGCCGCCGAGGCCGAACTGCACCGGGCGGTCGAGGCCGCCGAGGCCGCCAGCCGCGCCAAGAGCGAATTCCTCGCGACGATGAGCCACGAGCTGCGCACGCCGCTCAACGCCGTGATCGGCATGACCGATCTGGCGCTCGATGCCGTCGCCGAAGCCGAGGTGCGCGATTATCTGGTCACCGCCCGCGGAGCGGCCGGCAACCTGCTCGCGATCATCGACGACCTGCTGGACTTCTCGAAGCTCGAAGCCGGGCGCCTCGTCACGCGCACCGAACCCTTCCTGCTGCGCGACACGCTGCGCACGACCATCACCAACCACGCGCGCGCCGCCGCCGGGCGCGGCCTCGAACTGCTGTGGGAGGTCGATGCCGACGTGCCGGATGCCGTCACCGGCGACGGCGAACGGCTGGCACAGATCGTTTCGCACCTGCTGTCGAATGCGGTCAAGTTCACCGAACAGGGCGAGATCGTCGTGCGCGTGCGCGCGCAGGAAGTCTCCGAACAGTCGGTCGTGCTGCACTGCTCGGTGCGGGACACCGGCATCGGCATCGCGCCGGACAAGATCGCGCGCATCTTCCAGCCCTTCGTGCAGGGCGACACCTCCAGCACGCGCCGCTTCGGCGGCACCGGGCTCGGCCTGAGCATCTCGCAGCGGCTCGCCGAGATGATGGGCGGCCGGCTCTGGGTCGAGAGCAGCCCCGAGCGCGGCAGCGACTTCCAGTTCACGCTGCGGCTCGAACGCCAGCCCGCCCGGCCCGACGTGCGCCGCGGCCCCGAATGGACCGGCATGCGCGCGCTGGTGATGGCCGCGAGCCAGAGCGCGCGCGCCGTGCTCGAACGCCAGCTGCGCTACTGGGGCTTCCAGGTGGCAGCGGCCGGCGTTGCCGACGAGGCCGAGCGGCTGCTGCAGGAGCGCGCCGGCTTCGGCCAGCATTTCGAACTCGCGCTGTTCGACGAAACCCAGCCCGGCACCGTCGAGCTGCTGCGCCGGATCGCGCCCGCCGAACGCCGGCCGCGCGTGCTGCTGCTGCGCTCGCCGCTGACACCGCCCTCCGCCAGCCTGCCGGCCGGAGCCGATGCGTCGCTGCTGAAGCCGGTCGACCCTGCGCGCCTCGCCGAAGCCCTCACCCGGGCGCTCAGCCCGGCGGCCGAGCGCACGCCGCTGGTGCGCTTCGGCGACGACGCAACGGTCACGCCGGCCCCGCGCCTGGACCGCGAGGCGATCGACGGGCGGCTCGCCCCCTTCGATCCCGCAGCACTGCTCGCGCAGTGCCACGGCAACGCCGCCCTCGCCGGGCGGCTGCTCGACCTGCTGCGCCGCCAGATTCCCGAGCATCTGGCGACGCTGCGCCGCGCCGTCGACAGCGAGGATCTGGTGCTGATCCGGCGCGAGGTGCGCACGCTGGCCGGACCGCTCGGCTCGGTCGGGGCGCAGGCCGCGCTCTCGCGCCTGCGCAGCCTCGAAGCCGCCGACGCCGCGCATGCACCGGCCTGTTTCCAGCTGCTGGAGACCGAACTGCAGCGCGTGCTCGAATTCGCCGCGCTGCCGCTGCCGGCCGAGGCCGGTTAGGCGGCCCGACCGCAAGTTGACGTAAACGTCACCGGCCTTTACTTCCCCCCCTGCGTTCGGTCAAACTCCGCGGCGGCCCAGACCGTCATCTCACTATCCTGATCTGCAACGAAAATCAGGAAGATGAGTGCCGCCGCATCCAGGAGGTCGGATGCGAAACGGTGCGGACGGGCCGGAGAGCGACTTTCTGAATCAGAGCCATAAATAAGGAATGCGCCATGCAACCCGATGTCGTCCGACAGGTTAAGAGCAATCCGAAATATCACGATCTCGTCGCCAAGCGCTCCGCATTTGGCTGGACGCTTGCGGTCGTGATGCTGGTCATCTACTACGGCTTCATTCTCGTGATCGCCTATTCACCGACCTCGCTCGCTGCGAAAGTCGGTGCCGGTGCCACGATGAGCATCGGCATGCCGCTCGGCGTTGCGATCATCGTCTCGGCGTTCCTGCTGACCGGTATCTACGTCGCGCGCGCGAACTCCGAGTTCGACCGTCTGACCCACGAAATCGTCGAGGCGGTCAAGTGATGAAGAAGCTCCTCCCTGCCAGCCTGTTCGCCTCGCTGTTCCTCGCACTGCCCGCCTTTGCCGATGCCGTCAAGGGCCCGGTCGAGAAACAGGCGATCAACGTCACCGCCATCGTGATGTTCCTGGCCTTCGTGGCCGCGACGATGGGCATCACCTACTGGGCGGCCTCGCGCACCAAGACCGCCAAGGACTTCTACACCGGCGGCGGCGGCATCACCGGTTTCCAGAACGGCCTCGCGATTGCCGGCGATTACATGTCGGCGGCCTCGTTCCTCGGTATTTCGGGTCTGGTGTTCTCGTCCGGCTATGACGGCCTGATCTATTCGATCGGCTTCCTCGTCGGCTGGCCGATCATCATGTTCGTGATGGCCGAACAGCTGCGCAATCTCGGCAAGTTCACGTTCGCGGACGTGGCCTCGTACCGTTTCGGCCAGACCGAAATCCGCACGATGGCCGCTTTCTCGTCGCTGGTCGTCGTCGCGTTCTACCTGATCGCGCAGATGGTCGGTGCCGGCAAGCTGATCCAGATCCTGTTCGGTCTCGATTACAACCTCGCCGTCGTCGGCGTCGGCGTGCTGATGCTGATCTACGTGGTGTTCGGCGGCATGACCGCAACCACCTGGGTGCAGATCATCAAGGCCGTGCTGCTGCTCTCCGGTGCCACGTTCATGGCGCTGGCAGCCCTGTCGCACTTCGGCTTCTCGCCGGAAGAAATGTTCAAGCAGGCGGTCGCCGGTCACCCGAAGGGCGACAAGATCATGGGCCCGGGCGGTCTGGTCACCGATCCGATCAACGCGATCTCGCTGGGTCTCGCGCTGATGTTCGGCACCGCCGGCCTGCCGCACATCCTGATGCGCTTCTTCACGGTGCCGAACGCCAAGGAAGCCCGCAAGTCGGTGTTCTACGCGACCGGCTTCATCGGCTACTTCTACATCCTGACCTTCATCATCGGCTTCTCGGCGATCGTGCTGCTCGTCCAGCACCCCGAGTTCTACAAGGCTGACGCGCTGGTCAACGGCGCCGTCGACAAGGCCAAGCTGATCAGCGGCCTCAACGGCGGCACCAACATGGTCGCGATCCACCTCGCCAACGCCGTCGGCGGCAACATCTTCCTCGGCTTCATCTCGGCCGTCGCGTTCGCGACCATCCTCGCGGTGGTCTCGGGCCTGACGCTGGCCGGTGCCTCGGCGATCTCGCACGACCTGTACGCGAGCGTCATCGCCAAGGGCCGCTCCGACGAAGTCACCGAAATGAAGGTCTCGCGTGGCGCGACCATCACGCTCGGCGTCATCGCCGTCGTCCTCGGCATCATCTTCGAGAAGCAGAACGTCGCGTTCATGGTCGGTCTGGCCTTCGCGATCGCGGCCAGCGCCAACTTCCCGGTGCTGATCATGTCGGTGTTCTGGTCGAAGATGACGACGCGCGGCGCGATGATCGGCGGCTGGATCGGCCTGACCGTCGCGGTGGTGCTGACCGTCATCTCCAAGGCCATCTGGGTCGATGTCATCGGCAATGCTGCACCGCTGATCACGCTGAACAACCCGGCGATCATCTCGATCCCGTCGGCGTTCATCGCGATCTGGCTGTTCTCGGTCACCGACAAGAGCAAGCGCGCCGAACAGGACCTGCTCGGCTTCGAGGCCCAGGACGTGCGCTGCCAGACCGGCATCGGTGCCGAAGGCGCTTCCGGCCACTGAGCCTGATCCAAGTCAAGCCATCCGGGGCCGAAAGGCTCCGGAACGCTCCCCAGGACCCCGCCGGCTCTTTTAGACTGGCGGGGTTTTTCATTACGGAAATGTCATGGAACCGCGTCCGCAGCTGAGCCGCATCCCGCCCTTCGATCGTCTGCCCGCCGAGACGCTCGCACGCGTCGCCGAAGCGGTCGATGTGCTGTTCTTCCGCCGCGACCAGACGGTGCTGACCGAGCAGGAAGCGCCCGATTCGCTGTATGTGCTGACCCAGGGCTCGGTGCAGGTGCTCGCCGGTGGCGAGGTCATCGCGCGCTACGGCCCCGAGGACTGCTTCGATCTCGAAGCGCTGCTGCGCCGGCGCAGCCCCGGACGCATCGTCGCGCGCGAGGACACGGTCTGCCTGGCGCTGCCGCGCGCCGAATTCCTGTACCTGCTCGCCGAATGCCCGGAATTCGCCGATCCGCTGTTCGCGGAACTCGCCGGACGCACCGCCGGCAGCCGCCCGGTCGACACGCACGGCGAGCTGGCCGGCTTCATGATCGCCAAGATCGGCGATGCCTACGTCCACCCGCCGCTGCAGGTGACGGCCGCAAGCTCGATCCACGACGCTGCGCGCGCGATGCGCGACAACCGCGCGACCTCGCTGCTGGTCGTGCGCGAGGACGGCGAGATCGGCATCTGCTCGGGCACGGACCTGCGCAACGCCGTCGTCATCGAACGCCGCTCGCCGGATGCGCCGGTCGGCGACATCGCCTCCTACGGTCTGGTGTCGCTGGAAGAAGACGACTTCCTGTTCAACGCGCTGCTGACCATGACCCGCCACAGCATCAGCCGCGTCGTGATCCGCCACGACGGCGCGATCCGCGGCGTGCTCGAACAGGTCGACCTGCTGTCTTATCTCTCGAACCACTCGCACCTGATCGCCGTGCAGATCGAGCGCGCCGGCAGCCGCGAGGAACTGGCCAAGGCCAGCCACGAGCTGACGCGCGTGATCGAGGCGCTGCACGGCAAGGGCGTGAAGCTGCGCTACATCGGCCAGTTGCTGTCGGAGCTGAACAAGAAGCTGCTCGGCAAGCTGTTCACGCTGATCGCGCCGCCCGAGCTGATCGACAACGCCTGTCTGGTGGTCATGGGCAGCGAGGGCCGCGAGGAGCAGATCCTCAAGACCGATCAGGACAACGCGCTGCTGCTGCGCGACGGCTACACGCATCCCGGGCTCGATGCGATCACGCAGGCCTTCACCGAGGCCCTCGTGGCCTTCGGCTATCCGCCCTGCCCCGGCAACATCATGGTCTCGAACCCGTACTGGACGAAGCCGCTCGGTGCGTTCAAGGACGAGATCTTCAACTGGATCAAGCGCCCGAGCGAAGACGGCTTCATGCACTTCGCGATCTTCTTCGACGCGATGCCGGTCGCCGGCGACACCGCCCTGCTCGACGAGGCCAAGCGCTACCTGCACCAGCAGCTGCAGAGCAACTCCGGCTTCTTCGCGCATTTCGCGCGCGCGACCGTCAGCTTCGAGACCCCGCTCGGCTTCTTCCAGAACTTCGTGACCGGCAAGGACGGCCAGCATCGCGACGAGCTCGACCTCAAGAAGGGCGGCATCTTCCCGCTGACGCACGGCGTGCGCAGCCTCGCGCTCGAACACCGCCTGGAGCCGACCAACACGCTGGAGCGCATCGAGGCGCTGGAAGCCAAGGGCGTGCTGACACCGGCGCGGGCGGCCGAGCTGACCGAGGCGCTGACGATGATGTCGACGCTGCGCCTGACCACGGGCCTGCGCAAGCTGAAGGCCGGCCTGCCGCAGGACAACTTCGTGAACCCGAACGAGCTGAACAAGCTCGAACGCGAGCTGCTGCGCGATTCGTTCAAGATCGTCAACGAATTCAAGAAATTCATCACCTTCCACTTCAAGCTGAATCTGGTCACCTGATGCTCGCCGCCCTCGCCCGTCCGTTCCGTCACGCCGCGCCGCCCGAGGCGTTCGATTTCATGCAGGAAGCCGGCGGGACCGCCGGCGAGCTGGTCTGCCTCGACTGCGCGGCGACCTCGCTCGACCTGCGCAGTGCAAGGCTGCTGTCGCTCGCGGCCGTGCGCATCCGCGGCAACCGCGTGCTGACCTCCTCGGCGCTGCAACTCGACATCGCCGGGCCCGAGCACGGCGACGGCCAGGGCCTGAGTGCGCTCGAAGCCGTGCAGAAGCTGCTGCGCTTCATCGGCCCGCGGCCGGTGGTCGGCTACTGGCTCGATTTCGACCTCGAACTGCTGGAGCCGCAGATCGAGCGCCTGCTCGGCTGCCCGCTGCCGAATGCGACCGTCGAGGTCTCGGCGCTGTACCATGCGCGCATCCGCCGCCAGCCGCGTGCACCGCACCGGCCGCTGGACCTGCGCTTCGAGACCCTCCGTCGCGACCTCGAACTGCCGGCGCTCGAAAGCGGCTCGCCGCTTGCGCACGCGGTGCTGACGGCGCTGATGTACCTGAAGCTCAGCGCCGCCCCGGACAGTCAGCCCTGAGCCCCGTCGAGGTGCTGCCGATGCCTGCGATCCGCATCCTGTATTTCGCCAGCCTGCGCGAGCGGGTCGGACGTGCCAGTGCCGAGCTGCCCGGGGACGATCCGCTGACCGTCGCCGAAGCCTGGTCGCGCCTGAACCCGGCGCTGCCGCTGCCGCCGAACACGCTGGCGGCGATCAACCACGAGTACGTCGACCTCGGCGCGCCGGTGCGTGGCGGCGACGAACTGGCGTTCTTTCCGCCGGTGACCGGAGGCTGAGCATGGCCGTGCGCATCGAGATCCGCGAACACGGCTTCGAACCGCTGGCCGAACTCGCCGCCCACCAGCAGGCGCTCGATGCGCGGCTCGCCGGTCGCTACGGCGCGACGGCGAGCTTCATCGGCACGATGCGCGATCACAACGAAGGCGATGACGTGCGCGGCATGCGTCTGGAGCACTATCCGGGCATGACCGAGCGGGAACTCGCGCGTCTGGCCGAAGAGGCGGTCGAGCGCTGGTCGCTGCTCGATGCGCTGGTGATCCACCGCGTCGGCGAGCTGCTGCCGAATGATCCGATCGTGCTGGTCGCGGTCTGGAGCGCCCACCGCGGCGCGGCCTTCGACGCCTGTCGCTGGATCATGGAGGCGCTGAAGTCGCGCGCGCCGTTCTGGAAGCACGAAACCCTGCCCGACGGCAGCCGCTGGGTCGCGAAGAACACGACCGGCTGAGCCTGCAGGGCCTTCCCCCCGCCCGGACACCGCCGGCGGCCACCCCCGTGCCGCCGCAAGGAGAGCCGATGTCCCCGCAGCACGTCTCGCAGTCCTTCGATTACGCCACTGCCTTCAGCCGCAACATCGGCTGGCTGACACCGACCGAGCAGGCCTGGCTGCGCGGCCGGCGGCTGGCTGTCGCCGGACTCGGCGGCGTCGGCGGCGTGCATCTGCTGACGCTGGCGCGGCTCGGCGTCGGCGCCTTCCACCTCGCCGACTTCGACCGCTTCGAGCTGCACAACTTCAACCGTCAGGCCGGCGCGACGATGGCGACGCTCGATCGGCCGAAGCTCGACGTGATGGCCGAGGCCGCCCTCGCGATCAATCCGGAACTCGATATCCGGCGCTTTGCGGACGGCGTCACCGACGACAACCTCGATGCCTTCTTCGACGGCGTCGACCTGTACGTCGATGCGCTGGATTTCTTCGTGCTGCCGGTGCGGCGCAAGGTGTTCGCAGCCGCCCACGCCCGCGGCATCCCGGCGATCACGGCCGCGCCGCTCGGCATGGGCACGGCGGTGCTGACCTTCCTGCCCGGGCGCATGAGCTTCGAGGACTACTTCCAGGTCGAGGGCCAACCCGAGGAGGAACAGTACGCGCGCTTCCTGGTCGGGCTGTCGCCGACGATGCTGCAGCAGGGCTATCTGGTCGATCGCTCGGCGATCAACTTCGTCGAGAAGCGCGGACCGTCGACGCCGATGGCCTGCGAACTCGCCGCCGGCGTGCTCGTGACCGAATCGCTGAAGCTGCTGCTCGGCCGCGGCCCGGTGCGCGCCGCGCCGTGGGGCCTGCACTTCGATGCCTACCGCAACCGGCTGTCGCGCACCTGGCGCCCGGGCGGCAACCGCCACCCGCTGAACCGCCTGACGCTGGCGATCATGCGCACGCTGCTGCGCCGCGCCCGCAGCCTGCCGGCCCCGGCGCGTGCCGCGCCTGCGGCACCGGCCGGGCTGGACCCGCGCGTCGCACGCGTGCTCGAACTGGCGAGCTGGGCCCCGAGCGGCGACAACACCCAGCCGTGGCGCTTCGAGGCCGTCGACCCGCTGACCGTGATCGTGCACGGCTGCGACACGCGCGATCACGTGATCTACGACCTGCGCGGCCGGCCGAGCCAGCTCGCTCTCGGTGCGCTGCTGGAAACCGCGCGCATCGCCGCCCCGGGCGCGGGGCTTGCGCTCGACATCGAAACGCTGCCCGGGGTCGGGGACACGACGCCGGCGTTTGCGCCGATGTTCCGCCTGCAGTTCACGCCGGCAGCGGCGGCCGTGCGCCATCCGCTGGAAACCGCGATCCGCGCACGCTGCACGCAGCGCCGGCCGCTGTCGCGCCGGCCGCTCACGGACGCCGTGAAGGCGGCCTTCCTGCAGGCGCTCGGTCCCGGTTACTCGCTGCGCTGGCTGGAAGGGGATCAGCGCCTCGATGTCGCGAAGCTGCTGTTTCGCAACGCCCACATCCGGCTGACGACGCCCGAGGCCTACCCGACGCACCGCGACATCATCGAGTTCGGCGTGCAGTACAGCGAGGACCGGCTGCCCGGGGCCGCGGTCGGGCTCGATCCGGTCGGGCTCGCGCTGATGCGCTGGGCGATGAAGAGCTGGGAGCGCGTCGACTTCCTGAACCGCTGGTTCGCCGGCACCTGGCTGCCGCGGCTGCAGCTCGACTTCGCACCGGCGCTCGGCTGCGCCGCACATTTCCTGATCATTGCCGAACAGGCACCGCAGACGCTCGCCGACTATCTCGCCGCCGGCGCCGCAATGCAGCGCTTCTGGCTGACCGCGACCCGCCTCGGCCTGCAGTTCCAGCCGGAGATGACGCCGCTGATCTTCTCCGGCTACATCCGTGACGGCATCGAGTTCACGAAAAAGCAGGCTTCAATCGACAACGCCCGCACGCTCGCCCGCCAGCTCGATGCGCTGGTCGGGGCCGACACCGCAGCGCGCGCCGTGTACTTCGGCCGCCTCGGCTACGGCCCGGTGCCGGTATCGCGCTCGACGCGCCTGCCGCTCGCGCGGCTGATGACCGGCGGCGGCAGCCCGGACGCCAGCCCTCAGAAGTCGTAGCGGACCTCGGCGTAGACGCGGTCGCCGTTGGTGAAGCGGCCGAACAGCGCATCCGGCGGGCCGTTCAGGATGTCGGCGCCGAAGCTGGCCTTCAGGTCGGCGCTGACGTTCCAGGTCAGCCGCGGCCGCAGCAGCCAGTCGCCGCGGTTGAGGCTCTCGATCAAGGTGATTTCCGGCTCCAGCCGGTCGCCCCAGACCTTGGTCGAATAGAACAGGCTGACACCGCTCTCGACGCTCTCCGGCACCATGTCCGGGTCGTGGTCCTGATAGAAGCGCTGGAAGAACTGCAGGTTCAGGCGGTTGCTGGCGTCCGGCGTCCAGTCGAGACCGAGCACGTAATCGAGCGTGTCCTTGCGCACCAGACCGTCGGCATCGCTCAGGCGCAGCACGTCGTAGCGCCGGCCCATCGTGTAGATCGCCTCGGCCTTGAACACCAGCCCGTCGCCGATGTCCTTGCCGACGGTCAGGCCCCACTGCTGGATGCGGTTGTGCGTCGGCGTGTAGGTCAGCGTCGGCACGCCGCCGACCAGGCCGAAGCTGCGCTGGAAGGCCGGCTGCACGTCGGTGCTGCGGTAGTAGTAACCGTTGATGTCCCAGCCATCGACGATCCAGCCGAGGCGCACGCCGGCGGCATCGTCGCTGTCACCGCCGCGCGGTTTCTTTTCATCGAGGATGCGGTAGCCAAGCCCCGGGAAGGCCGGCGGATACGGGTAGAAGTCGTCGCCGGGCTCGCCGATGTTGTCGTAGGTCAGGTACGGGATCCACACGAGCTCGGCGTGGAAGTCGTCCTTGAAGTACTCGGCGCGCGCCGCCCACTGCGGGATGCGCAGCTGCTCGAAGTCGGCGAGCACGAACTCGCGCATGTCGCGCGCCGAAACCACGTCGGCGAAGAACAGGCCGACCATCTCGCCCCAGACGATGTTCTGGCGCCCGAGGCGCAGGTCCCAGTCCCCGAGGCTCACATCGAGGAAGGTCTCGCGCACCAGCCCCTCGAAACCGCGGTCGTCCTGCACCTTGTCCGGATAGAAATCCGAGTGCTGGACAACCGGGTCCCAGCGCAGCCAGCCGCTCGCCTTCCACGAGATCGACTCGCTGAAGCTGCCGGTGGCGGCCAGGTTCAGCGTGTTGCGGGACTTCGACCAGTGATTCTCGCCGCCGAAGGTGTACGCGGTCTCGTTCGACAGGTAGCCGCTGAGCTTCACGTCCTGCTGCGCGGCAGCCGCCGGCGTGACCGCCAGCAGTGCGATGCCCAGGGCGATGCGGCCGGACCGGTTCGGATGGTTCGTCATCGGGTCTCCTCGCCGACGATGGCGCCGTCACTGATGCGCACGAGCCGGCTGGCCATCGCCATCACGCGGGCGTCGTGCGTCGAAAAGATGAAGGTGGTGCCGGACTGCTCGTTGATGTGCTTCATCAGCTGCAGGATACCGTCGCCGCTCTGGTGATCGAGGTTCGCGGTCGGCTCGTCGGCAAGCACGATCTTCGGCTTGGTCGCCAGCGCCCGGGCGATCGCGACGCGCTGGCGCTGGCCGCCCGAAAGCTGGTTCGGGCGATGGCGTGCGAACCGCGCGAGTCCGACCATGTCGAGGAAGTACGCGACGCGCTGGCGGCGCTCGGCCCGGGGGATGTGCTGGATGTTGATCAGCGGGTACTCGACGTTTTCCTCGGCCGACAGCACCGGCAGCAGGTTGAAGGTCTGGAAGATGAAGCCGAGCGTGCGGGCGCGCAGTTCGGCGAGCTGGTCCGGATCGCGGCCGGTCACGTCATGGCCATCGACGATGACGCGCCCGGAACTCGGCGTGTCGATGCAGCCGATCATGTTCAGCAGCGTCGTCTTGCCGCTGCCGGAGGGTCCGGCCAGCGCCACGAACTCGCCCGGCTCGACGCGCAGGCTGACGCCGTGCAGCGCCGTCACGTCCTGCTCGCCGAGGCGGTAGCGTTTCGAGACGTTTTCGATGCGTACTATGCTCATGACCCGTTCTTCATCCCGCGGCTCGCGCCGTGTCCCTGCCCGGCCCTGCGACCGGGCGTACCCGTTGTGTACCCGATGCCTGGAGAGTATGCCGATGCGTGCGACCGTACTGCGTCTGCCTTCCCTGCTGCTGCTGTGCGCCGCCACCCTGGCGATGCCGGCGGCGCGGGCACAGGAAGTGGACCTCGAAGCCCTCGCGATGCTGGAGGCCGCCGATCAGGTCCGGTTTCCGCGCAGCGACTTCGAGGTGAACGTGCGGATCAGCTCGACCACGCCCGGAGGCGAAACCGAGGTCCGCGATTACCAGATCCTGTCGAAGGGTAACGAAAACACCCTCGTCATCACTACCGCCCCGGCCTCGGAGCGCGGCCAGGTGCTGCTGATGCGCGGGCGCGACCTGTGGGTGTACTCGCCGCGCCTGTCGCAGCCGGTGCGCCTGCCGCTGTCGCAGCGCCTGACCGGCCAGGTCGCCAACGGCGATCTGGCACGCGCGAACTTCTCGGGCGACTACAACGCCCGCGTGCTGCGCGACGAGACCATCCAGAAGCGCAAGTACGCAGTGCTGGAGCTGACCGCCATCGACGGCAGCGTCACCTACAACCGCGTGCTGCTGTGGGTCGAGCGCAGCGGCAACCAGCCGCTGAAGGCCGAGTTCTACGCGCTGTCCGGCCGGCTGCTGAAGACCGCCCAGTACCTGAACTACGCAAAGCTCGACAACACCGTGCGTCCGACCCAGCTGGTCATGGAGGATGCGGTCAAGCGCGGTGACCGCTCCGTGCTCGATTACTCCGCGATGAAGCCGCGCGAGCTGCCGAACAAGCTGTTCCACCCGGACTACCTGACGCGCGTCACGCAGGGCATCGACTGAAGCCCGCGGGTCCGGACCCTGCGGCCGCACCGGGCTCATTGCGCCCGGCGCAGCGCTTCGACGACCGGCAGCCGCGACACCCGCCACGCCGGCAGCACCGAGGCCAGCACGGTCGCAACGACGCCGATGACCAGCGCCACCGCCACCTGCTCCGGCACGATGCGCACGACCGCGAGATAGCCCTGGCTGGAGTTCGGTGGCGGTGGCATCGGAATGCCGATCGAGCTGATGCCGAGCGCCAGCCCGATGCCGAGCGCCGCGCCGGCCAGCCCCCCGACCAGTCCCGAGATCGCGCTCTCCATCACCAGCAACTGCAGCACCTGCCGGCGGCGGTTGCCGAGCGCGAGCAGCGTGCCGACCTCGGCCGTGCGCTCGAAGATCGAGATGTTGATGCTGTTCGACACCGACAGCGCCACCATGATCAGGATGATCGCCTGCAGCACGCCGAACTGCGTGCGGTACAGATCCACCGCCTTGCGGTAGAAATCGGCGAGTTCGTCCCAGGTGTACACGGCGAGCGGCTGGCCATCGAGGGCCTTGCGCAGCTGCCCGGCGGCGGTCTGCGTGAAGGCGGTGTTCTCGAGCGCGACAACGACGGTATGCACGGACTTCGTGTTCAGCAGCGTCTGCGCCGTCGCGAGCGGCAGGCGTGCGGCACGCGCGTCGTAGTCGATCGACACGCTGCGGAAGATGCCGACCACCTTCAGCTCGACGGTGTTGATCGCGCCCTCGGGCGTGGCGGTCAGCAGCGTCACGAACGCCCCCGGCGCAACGCCGAGCGCCCGCGCCAGCCCCTCGCCGAGCTCGACGACGTTCTGATCGCCGCCGGTGAGGCGCCGGCCGTCGACCAGCGTCACGAAGCCGCCGACCGCCACCTCCTTTTCCGGCTCGCCGCCCTCGGCGACCACCGGCAGCTCGCCGCTGCCGTTGCTGAGCGTGCCGGTGAGGTTCACGCGCATCATCGCCTCGCGCACCGTCGGCAGCTTCTTCGCGGCGGCGACGACGGCTCCGGGGTTTTCGATCATGTAGGCATAGGGCTGGCGGTTGCGCAGGTCGAAGTAGTGCTCGCGCGCGACCTGCAGGTGGCCGAGGCCGCTCTGCACGGTGTTCTCGCGCAGGCGCACGAAGATGTCGTCGACGAAGCCGGCCGACAGCACCAGGCTCACGACCCCGAAGGCGATCGCCCCGAGCGTCAGCAGCGTGCGGCCGCGGTGGCGGGTCAGGTTGCGGTAGGCGAACTTGAGCATGGCGCGCTCCGCTTCAGCGGTTGTGCCGCAGCGCGTCGACGATGACGAGCCGCGAGGCCTTCCAGGCCGGATACAGGCCGGAGACGAAGGTCGCGATGACGGCCAGCCCGAAGGTCGAGCCCGCCAGCGCCGGCGTGACCAGGATCTCGGCGACGAAGCCCTTGTCCATGCCCGGGGCCGGCGGCATCGGGATGCCGACCGCCGAGGCCACCGAGGCGATGGTCACGCCGAGCGCCGTTCCGGTCGCCGCGCCGAGCAGGCCGAGCGCGAGGGCTTCGAGGCTGAAGATCTTCAGGATCGAGCGCCGGCGCGTGCCGAGCGCGCACAGCGTGCCGATCTCGCCGGTGCGCTCCATGACGTTCATCATCAGCGAGTTCGAGATGCTGAGCAGGATGATCACCGCGATCATCAGCCGCAGCACGAACATCTGGCGCTGGAACAGCTCGCTGGTCTTGTTGTAGAAGTCGGCGAGGTCCGACCACGGCACCGCCTGCAGGCCAGCCGGCAGCAGGGCGCGCAGCTGCGGCAGCACGGCGGCCGTCGATTCGGTGCGATCGAGCAGCACCACCCAGATGTGCACGCCATCGACCTGCAGCAGGTCCTGTGCGGTCTTCAGCGGCACGCGCAGGGCGACATCGTTCAGCGCCTTGTTCGAGGTCGAGAACAGCCCGCGCACCTTCAGCTCGACCGGCGTGAACGCGCCGCTGCCGGAGTTGCTCATCAGGATCAGCTTCTGGCCGGGCTTGACGCCGAGCGTCGCCGCGAGTCCGGTGCCGACGATGACCTCGCGCGCGTCGCTGGTGGTCAGGCCCTTGCCGCTGACGATGCGGTAATCGATGCTGATCGGCGCCTCGTCCTCGGGCACCACGCCCTGACCGAGGTACGGCACCGTGGTCTCGCCGGTGCTCGCCAGACCGCTGAAGCTCAGCCGCGGCGTCACGGCGCGCACGTGCGGCAGCTCGCGCAGGCCGGCCGGCGGCGCATCGCCCGGAATCAGGAAGCCGCGCGGATCGGCCGTGCCGCGCACGAAGAAATCCTGGCGCACGACCTGCACATGGCCGAGCTGCCCGTAGACGGCCGATTCGCGCGTCGCCCACAGCACCCATTCGATGAAGCCGCCGGCGAGGATCAGCGCCACGGCGCCGAAGCCGATCGCGCCGAGCGCGGCGGCCGTGCGCTTGCGCTGGCGCACGAGGTTGCGCAGCGCCAGCGCCAGATCATGCAGGCCGGCCGGCAGGTCGGTGCCGCGATCGGGCGCCCGCTGCCCGCGCGCCACGCTCGCCGGCCGCCACGGCCGGCCGACCGTGCCCGACAGCCGCAGCATGCCGACCCTGGGCTGGCTGCTTGTGCCCTCCCCGGCCACCGGCACATGCCGGGCTTCGAGTTCGGCCAGCGCCCGTTCCAGCGGACGCAGGCGCGGATCGCCGGAAGCGAGCTGGCGCGCGCGCGCCAGATGCCGGCCGGCACGGGCGTGATAGCCCTCGTCCCATTCGTTCTCGAACAGGTACTGCAGCAGCGCCTGCGTGGCGCCGAACTGCAGCTGCACGGCCTCGGGGTGACGCTTGGCGGCGTCCTCGAACAGGCGCAGCGCCTGCAGCCACTCGCCGACCTTCAGCGCGTCGAGACCGGCCTCGTGGCGGGCGCGCAGCTCGGGCTCGGCGCTGTTCAGCTCGGATTCGTTCAGCGCGACGATCGCCGCATGCCGCCGGCCGCGGCGCATGCGCTCGCGCCAGCCGCCGCCGCCCGGTTCGGCGTCGACGACGTTGATCGCCGTGACCGCCGACACCGGCGCGCGCAGCACGTACAGGCAGATCGCCGGCAGCACCAGCAGCACGCACAGCGCGATGACCGGAATGCCGCCGATCAGCGCCCCGGCGAGCGCCATCCACGCCGGGGCCGCCACCGGCACGCCGAGCGCGAATACCGCGAGGCCGGCGACGCTTGCCAGGGCCGAGACCAGCACCGGCAGCGCCCGGTCGGCCGCGGCGAGCGCCACGGCTCTGGCGACCGAGCCCTCGATCGGCAGCAGCCGCTGCACGGCCGACACCAGCAGCAGCGTCGACTGCACCGACAGGCCGAGCAGCGCCGTGCCGGCAAAGCCGGTGTACGGACCGACCGGCTGGCCGCTGACGGCCAGCCCGACGACGAAGGCCAGCGCCGCGAACGGCACGGCCGCGAAGATCACCAGCGGCTGGCGGTAGCTGTGCGCGCGCGTCGCGAGCACCAGATAACCGAGTCCGCTGCCGAGCGCGAACAGGCTGACCAGCGCACCGAGGTGACCGGCGACGCTGCCGAAGGCGCCGCCGATGACCAGCTCGACGCCGGGCAGACCGGCAGCGGCCGTGCGCTCCCATTCGGCGACGACCACGCGGTTCAGCGCGAAGGTGTTGACGCGCGCCTGATCGACGTCGGCCTCGATGCTGATCGCACGGCGCAGGTTCTGGTGGCGCACGACGCTGCGGCCGCTGGCCGGCTCGGCGCTGGCGAACTCGCCGAGCGGGGCGCTGCGGCCATCGGGCAGGCGCACCGGCCGCGCCAGGAATTCCTCGATGTCGAAGAACGGTTCGGGCGCAGCCTTGCCGCGCAGCAGCACGTCGACGTTGCGGCCCTGCTCGCGCAGCTGCGCGATGGTCTCGCCCTCGCCGAGCAGGCGCAGCTCGCGCAGCAGCTGCGGCGCCGACAGCCCGGCGCGCAGCAGCGCGCCCGGTTTCAGCACCAGGCGCAGCTCCGCGGCCTCGGCCTGATCCTCGTCGTCGACCACATCGGTGACGCCGATCAGGCTGCGCAGGATGTCGACGACGCGGTCGGCAGCGCGGCGCACCTCGGCCGGATCATCGCCGCGCACGGTGACGCTGAGCGGCCGCGCCACCGGCCGGCCGTCGTCGACGGCCTGCACGCTCAGGTTGTCGACGCCGCCGACGAAGGCGAGTCGCGGCTTGACGCGCGTGATCCCCTGCTCGACGGTCAGCGCGTCGCGGATGCGGTCGCCGCTGCGCAGGCCGACCAGCACCTGACCGTGGCGCTCGCCGGTCAGCAGTTCGCGCTCGCTGCGGCGCAGGCCGGCGCTGATCACGACCTCGGCCAGCGCATCGGCCGGCAGCTGCTCGCGCACGATGCGCTCGACCTCACGCCCGGCGGCGAGGGTGTCCTCCAGCTTCGCACCCGGCGACAGTTCGAGGTTCACGTAGAAGGAGCGCAGCTGCCCGCGTTCGGCGAACTCGACGCCGACGCGGCCGCTGCCGAGGGCGACCAGCGCGCCGAGCAGCAGCAGCACCAGCACCAGCCCCGGCACCAGCGGCCGGCGCAGCGTCCAGTTCAGCAGCCGCCGGTAGGCGTGGCGCAGCCGCCAGGCCAGCCATTCGCGCCGGGCCTGCACCGGATGGCGGCGCGGCAGGCGGATGCGCGTGACCACCGCGTGCGAGGGCAGCAGCAGCACCGCGTAGGCGATGCCGGCGACCAGCATGCCGGTCATGACCCGCGCCGCCAGCGCGCCGGCCGGCCCGCTGCCTTCCGGCAGCCACATCGGCAGCAGCATCGCCAGCAGGAACACCAGCGTCGCGACCATCAGCGGCAGTCCGGCCTCGCGCCAGGCACCGTAGGCGGCATCGAGCGCCGCGGCACCGCGCAGCAGCCGGTGCTGCAGGCGCTCGCCGACTGCGACTGCCGCATCGATCAGCAGCACGAAACCGGCGAGCACGCCAGTCAGCATCACCGGCGTCAGCACGCCGCCCGAGAATCCCCACGGCGCCAGCGCCAGACCGACGGCCGCCGGCACCACGCAGGCGACGAGCATCGCCAGGCGCCAGCCGAAGGCGATCGCGAACACCAGCAGCGCGGCGGCGAGCGCCGGCAGCGCGCCGCGCTCGTAAGCCTGCAGCGCGCGACGGGTGTCGGTGCTGCGCGCATCGAGCACGCGCAGCTCGATCGCGGCGGCCTCGGCATCGCTGTCCGCGAAGCGCGCCGCCTGCTCGCCGAGTGCCGCCGACAAGTCGAGCGCGTTGGCGTCGGACTTGCGGTACACCGACAGCAGCACCGCCGGCCGGCCGTCGGCCAGCACCGCGCGCGTCGCCGGTTCGGGGCCGCGCTCGATGTCGGCCAGCGCCGCGAGCGGCTGCAGGCCGCGGACACCCGGAACCGGCAGCTGCGCGAGGCGCTCGGGCTGCAGGTCGGCGCCTTCGACCAGCAGCTGCATCGGCCGCTCGTCGAAGTCGACGCGACCGACCGCCTGCTCGCGCAGCTGCGCCCCGACCAGTTCGGCCAGCCGCGCCGGCGTCAGGCCGTGACGGGCGACACGCTCCGGATCGAAGCGGATCTCGACGCGCGTGGCGCGCGTGCCGTAGCGCTCGACGCGCTCGACATCCATCAGCCGCTCGAAGGACTGCGCCAGCCGCTCGGCCGCCGCGTACGGCGCCGGCGCATCGGGGGCCCGGGCCAGCACCAGCACGTCGGCGCTCGGCAGCACGCCGGCGCCATGCACGCTCGCGATCTCCGGACGGCCGGCCAGCGACGGCAGCTGTCGCTCGACGTGCTGCACGATCCAGCGCAGCTCGTTCAGCCGGCGCTCGAAGGTCGCCTCGCTGACCGCCCGCAGGCGCACGGTCAGGCGCGATTCGCCGACGCGGCTGGTGCTGGCGATGAAGTCGAGATCGGCGATCGGCTTGATCGCGGCTTCGAGCACCGCGGTGACGCGGGTCTCGATCTCGGCGGTCGCGAGTCCCGGTGCGGCCGTGACGATCTCGACGGCCGCCGCGGACGGTCGTGCGGTCTGCTCGCGCGGCATCTGCCACCAGGACAGCACACCGGCGAGCAGCGCGAGCAGCAGGGCCAGATTCGCGAAGACGGGATTGCGGAAAAAGCGGCGGCGCAGCATCGCTCAGGCCCCGCTGCCGCTGCCGTCGGCCGGACGCAGCGGCAGGACATCCTGTTCGGCGGACGCGTACGGCATCGGCAACACTCCGTTCGGTGCGGGGTCTGGGACGGGAAGGCAGGCGCGACTGTAGCGCCTTGTGACCGGCGGCGCACCGCGGCGGGCGCGATGCCCAAGCGCAGGCGCCTCGGGTATGCTCGGGCCATGAACGATTCCGTCCGCAAGTCCCCGATCGCCTTCCGCTTCCGTGGTTTTCTGCCCGTCGTCGTCGATATCGAGACCGGCGGCTTCAATGCCCGCACCGATGCGCTGCTCGAAATCGCCGCGGTGCTGCTGCGCCTCGGCAGCGACGGCCGCCTGTATCCGGCACGCACGATCGCGCATCACGTCGAGCCGTTTGCGGGCGCCAACCTCGATCCGGCCTCGCTGAAGGTCAACGGCATCGACCCCTTCCACCCGTTCCGGCTGGCGCTGCCCGAGGCCGAAGCACTCGGCAACGTGCTGCGCGAGGTGCGCCGCGAGGTGCGCGAGACCGGCTGCACGCGCGCGATCATGGTCGCGCACAACCCCGCGTTCGATCTCGGCTTCCTGAACGCGGCGGCCGAGCGCTGCGACGTGAAGCGCAATCCCTTCCACCCGTTCTCGACCTTCGACACCGTGACGCTCGCCGGTCTCGCCTACGGCCAGACCGTGCTCGCCCGTGCCGCGCAGGCCGCCGGCATCGCCTGGGATGCGCGCGAGGCGCACTCGGCCGTCTACGACGCCGAGCGCACGGCGGAACTCTTCTGCAACATCGTCAACCGCTGGAAGGATCTCGGCGGCTGGGTGCCGAGCGCCGACGATCCCTGAGCCCGGGCAGCCCCAGGCTCAGGCGCGGGCGTCAGCCGATCGCCTCGACCGCCTCGCGGATCAGCGCCGGTCCGCGGTAGATGAAGCCCGAGTACAGCTGCACCAGACTGGCCCCGGCCTCGATCTTGGCCCGGGCGTCATCGCCGCTCAGGATGCCGCCGACGCCGATGACCGGCAGCGCGCCATCGAGCGCCTTCGCCAGGCCGGCGATCACCGCCGTCGAACGCTCGCGCAGCGGCGCCCCTGACAGCCCGCCGGTCTCGCCGGCGTGGCGCAGGTGCTCGACGCCGGCACGCGAGAAGGTCGTGTTGGTCGCGATCACCGCATCCAGACGTGCCCGCACCAGCGCCGCAGCGATCACCGGCAGGTCGGCATCCGCCACATCCGGCGCGATCTTCAGCGCCAGCGGCACATAGCGGCCGTGATGGTCGGCGAGGCGGGTCTGCGCCTCCTTGAGTTCGTCGAGCAGCCGGTCGAGCGCCTCGCCGTACTGCAGGTCGCGCAGGCCCGGCGTGTTCGGCGAGGAAATGTTGACGGCCACGTAATCGGCGTGCGCGTAGACCTGCTGCAGGCAGAGCAGGTAGTCGTCGCTGGCGCGCTCGTTCGGCGTGTCCTTGTTCTTGCCGATGTTGATGCCGAGCACGCCGCGAAAGCCGGCCGCGCGTGCCGCCATGACCCGGTTGACCAGCGCCGTGACGCCGCCGTTGTTGAAGCCGTAGCGGTTGATCAGCGCCTGCGCCTCGGGCAGCCGGAACAGCCGCGGGCGCGGATTGCCGGCCTGCGGGCGCGGCGTGACCGTACCGATCTCCAGGCAGCCGAACCCGAGGGCCGCCAGCCCGCGGATCGCCGAGCCGTCCTTGTCGAGGCCGGCAGCCAGACCGACCGGATTCGGAAACTCGATGCCCATGACCACGCGCGGCCGGCGCGGCACCGCGCGTGTCATCAGTCCCGCCGCCGGCCCGATGCGCCCGAGCGCGGCCAGTGTCAGGTCGTGGGCACGTTCGGCATCGAGCCGGAACAGCAGCGGGCGCAGCAGGCGATAGGGCATGGCGGTCGGCACGTCGGCAGCTCGGGGCCGATCAGTATAAGCAAGGTGCCGCCGCCCCCGACCGTGGTCGTGGACCGGGGTCTGTCAGGATTTTTATCAGATGTGCGACCGAATTTGCCCACCGGTCAGACCAAACCCATTGTTTTTTCATGTAAGCAAGCTTACGGCACATAACTTGCTGTATTTAACATTCGGGATCACTGGCGCAGCACGAGAACCCGCGTGCGCCAGGTCAGGGCCGGCCAGCCGATTCACACACCGGAGGTGAAAGCCATGTATCGCAGCACATAAGAAATCTGCGCAAAACCCATGCACATGAGGTGAGCAACATGAACCAGCGCATGCTGGCAGCCTCAATCGGAGCGGCCTGTCTGATCGGCGGCGTTCCGACGACCCAGGCCGCCTTCTTCCTGCCGACCCCGCAGTTCAACGCCTTCCAGTACGGCGACTTCTATTCGTACTCGCTGCCGATCCTCGCATATCGTTATGCGCGCGAATTCGGAGGTGGCGTCGGCCCCGGCAATCCGTTCTACATCGCCTCCGGCCCCGGACAGATTTCCGATCTGACCGTCATCGGCACCGGCGCGAACGGCCAGCCGGTCAATACGAATTACAGCGGCGTCGACAATGCCTACCAGACGCCGAACAACACCGGCGTTGACCAGTTCCAGACCACGACCTCGGCTCCGGGCGGTGTCGATGACCCGGGTGACAACGGCAATCCGGCGAATCACACCACCGAGTTCGTCGGTGACGGCGAAAACACCTGGGATGCGCGCGTCTCGGCGCTGACCAGCTTCCTGAACGGCGGTGACCTGCTGTTCTTCTTCAACAACAACCAGGTCAATTCCGGCGCGGCCACCAACCAGAACCTGATGGCCTGGGGTCAGTTCACGCTGAAGGACGATGCCGGCGTCGCGCCGGATCTGGTCTTCGACCTGACCAACAACCGCGGTGCCGGCGGCAATCCTTCGCTGACCGGCGCCGAGACGCTGGGCTACACGCACGGCGCCGGGGACACCCCGGCCCTCAACGCCGCTCCGGCCAGCATCACCACGACCGACTTCTACTACATCCTCTCCGGCGGTCAGGTCACGATCCCGAGTTCCGACACCTGCCGCAGCATCTTCGGCTACCAGATCCCGGGCTGCGTGCCCGATGCCGACCAGACCTTCAACCACAACCTCGGCGCCAACCAGGCCGCCTACATGCTGTATTCGCCCGAACTCAACACCGCGATCGCCAATGGTCTCTACGACGTGATGCAGTTCGACTTCCGCATGTCGGCCCTGAACAACGGTTACGAGCAGATCTTCATCGCCAGCTCCAACAGCGTGACCTCCGTCCCGGAACCGGCCAGCCTCGCGCTGCTCGGACTGACGCTGCCCTGGCTGATGCGCCGCCGGCGTCGCTGAGCGCCTGCGCGCTCCCCGTCGCTGCCCGCCCCCCTCGCCCGCCTTGCGGGCCAGGGGGTGTCCGCTGCCATCCGTGCCAGGAAACTGCCGATGAACCGCTCCCGCCTCCAGCCGCTGGCGCTGGCGCTGGTCTTCGCCTTGGGCGGTCCGCCGGCCGTCGCCGGCACCGCCACCGAAGAACTGCACGCCGGCCTGCAGAGCCTCGACCGCAACGATTACGCCGGGGCCGAAATCCATCTGAAGAATGCCTTGCAGCAGCGCCCGGACCTCGCTCCGGCCCAGGTTGCGCTCGGTCACACCTATCTGCGCCAGGGGCGGTTCGAACTCGCGGAAAGCACCCTGCAGGGGGCGCTGCGCCTCGGAGCCGAGCGCGCCGACATCGATCCGCTGCGCATGTACCTGAAGCTGCGCCAGGGAGAGTTCCAGGCCGTCCTCGACGGCTTCGATCCGTACCGCCATACCGGCGCCGCGCGCGCGCGCATGCTGCGCCTGCGCGGTGAGGCGCGACTCGAACTCGGCCTGATGGAAGAGGCTGCCCTGTCGTTCACCGCTGCCCGCGAGGCCGCACCGCAGGCGCCGGACGGTGACATCGGCCTGTCGATGCTGGCCCTGCAGCAGCAGGATGCCGCGCTCGCGCGCAGCGCCGCCCAGCGCGCCACCGGCCTCGATCCGCGCTCGACCGAAGCCTGGACCGCGCTCGCCGCCGCCGAACTCGCTGCCGGGCATGCCACCGAGGCCCTCGCCGCCGCCGACACCGCCCTGAAACTGGATGAACTCTGCCTGCCGGCGCGCGCCGCGCGCGTCAGCGCCCTGATCGCGCTCGGGCGTGCCGACGAGGCGCAGCCGGTGCTCGATCGCCTGCGCCGGCAGAATCCGGCCGATGTGCGCACGCTGCTGCTCGCCGCCGAACTGGCCCGCGCGCGCCAGGACCCGGAAACGGCACGCGCACGCCTGACCGATGCCTCGCTGCTGCTGAAGGCCATCCCGCGCGAGACGCTGCTGCGCTCGCCCTCGCTGCTGAAATTGTCCGGCACCGTGCACGAGGCGCTCGGCCTGTCCGAAAAGGCCCGCGGCGACCTGACGCAGTATCTGGAGCGCATGCCGGGTGACGAGACTGCACGCCGGCTGCTCGCCGCGGTGCTGCTGCGCCTCGGCGATCCCCGCCAGGCGCTGGAACTGCTGCAGCCGCTGCCGGACGATCCGCATGCCGTCAGTGACGTACGCCTGCTGACCCTGCTCGCCGATGCCCATACCCAGCTCGGACAGCATGCGACAGCGGCCGCGCTGCTGGAGCGGCTGATCGAACTCGGCGGCCAGCAGCCGGCCCTGTTCGCGCAGCTCGGCCAGGCCCGCCTGCAGAGCGGTCAGGGCGATGCGGCACTCGCCGCGCTGTCCGCAGCCTGGGCGCAATCCGGCGAAGCCCGCGACGGCCTGCTGCTCGCCAGCCTGCAGCTCGGCGCCGGCCGGCCGGCCGAGGCGCTGCGCACGCTCGATGCCGTCGCGGTGCGCGCCCCGGATCATGCCGTCGTGCTGCACCTGCGCGGCGGCGCAAGACTCGCGCTCGGCGATACCGCCGGGGCCCGGGCCGACTTCGAACGCGCGTTGCAGCTCGCGCCGGGGCTGCTCATGGCCGCGGTCAATCTCGCCCGGCTCGACGCTGTCGAGGGCCGCCCGGCCGACGGCATCCGCCGCCTCGAACAGCTGATCAGCGCCAATCCGCGCGACGCCGGCCTGCGCACCGATCTCGGCCGGCTGCTGCTCGGCATCGGTCGCACGGACGAGGCCGTGCGCGCCTGGGAACAGGCGCGCACGCTCGATCCGCGCCGGCTGGAGCCGCGCCTGGCCCTGGCCGGCTACCGGCTGGAGCACCGCGAGCCGCTGCTCGCCCAGACGGTCGCGAGCGAAGCGGTCGCGATCGACCCCGGCAGTTTCGATGCGCTCGCCGCCCTCGGCATGAGCCAGCTCGCGCTGCAGCAGACTGCGGCGGCCCGCCAGAGCTTCCGCCAGCTCGGCGAGGCCGCCGGCGAGAACCTGCCGCGGCTGCTGCGCGCCGCCCGCCACCAACTGCTGTCCGGTGCGGCGCAGGATGCCGTTGACACGCTCGAACGCGCGCGGCGCATCGACCCCGGACAGCCGGACACGCTGAAGGCGCTGGCCGAAGCCCAGGTCTCGGCCGGGCAGGTGGCCGCGGCCGAAGCCACGGCCCGCACCCTGCTCGCGCAGCCCGAACCGCCGGCCGATGCCTGGGGACTGCTCGGCGAGATCCTGATGGCACGCGGACAGGCGGGCGAGGCGGCCGGCGTCTACGAGGCCGGCCATGCCCGCCATCCGCGCAGCGCCTATGCAGTCGCGATCTGGCGTGCCCACGCCGCCGCCGGCGCGCCGGCCCGCGGCCTGCCGGCGCTCGAAGCCTGGGCAGGGCAGCATCCGGCCGATCCGGACGCGCGTGCGGCACTGGCGATCGCCTGGCCGCAGGCCGGCGAGTGGCAGAAGGCGCTCGGCCTGTACGAAGCCCTCGCCGCCGCCCGCCCCGGCGACGCGATGATCCTCAACAACCTCGCGCTGCTGTACCTGCGCACCCGCGATGTCCGCGCGCTGGCCACGGCCCGGCGCGCGCTGGCCGCCGCCCCCGGTCACCCGGCCGTGCTCGATACGCTGGGCTGGATTCTGGTGCAGCAGGGTCAGGTGGCGGAGGGTCTGCAGCAGTTGCAGGCGGCGCTGGCGCGCGACCCGCTCAACCCGGAACTGCTCTGGCACCTCGGCTATACGCTGCACCGCCTCGGCCGCCCGGCCGAAGCGCGCCGGCCGCTCGAACAGGCGCTGGCGACCGGCACCGGCTTCGACGGCGCCCGGGAAGCCCGGCAACTGCTCACCGCCCTGCCCCGCTGACGCTGCCCGCCGGCTTCGATCCCGCGCTGCGCAAGCAGCCGGCGTTCGAAGCCGGTGCGGGCGCAGCCCGGCGCATGCCCGCCGTCCCTCGCCGGTGACCCGGCGCCCGGCCCCATGGACCCTGCGGTCCGCCGGCGGCCATCTGCAAACCGCAAGCTTTCCTGTTCCGGTCACCGGCGGCGGTGTTCAATTTTCTGACACGCCGCCTCTTGCGGTGGCGGCGAATCCGGCCCGCCGTTATTCACGGCCGGGAATGACGGCTGCCGGACATTCGCCAGCATCACGTCGGCCACCCGGATATTGCATTCGCGATTGCGCATGCCGGACATCCATTACGCCAGGCGGGACAGTCAGATTATTTTACACACCGGCTTCCGGACAAAAATGGGCATCGACCTTTGCTGCATTTGCATTTCGGCTTCCACTGACGTGCATTCTGCAAATTCCCCGTCAGGATTTGCATTTTGCGAATGCGCCGCCCTTGAACTCCGGAACCGGGCCCCATAAAAAAACCGCCCCGAAGGGCGGTGTCTGGCAAACATCGACTGCAATCCAGCCTTCTTCGTGCCGTACCCAAACGCCAGCCGATATCGCTTGCGGGCCGCTGGATCCGTATCAGCTGTTCTGCCTTTGATAACGTCGCCGCCAGAAGGCCAGCGCGCCAACCCCGAGCAGCGCGGTTGTCGCCGGCAGCGGTACGCTGATGTTGCTGGATGTGCTGGTCAGATTACCGGTGACCCCATTGAATTTGAAGGCGTCATTTCCGGCCCCGTACGAGGATCCCAGCCCAGAACTCAGACCAGCGAAAGCAGAGTTGTAGGCCAGCACCAGCCAGTACTGGGAACTGAGCGACAACGCCGTGTTGACAGCCACATTGGTGCCGAGGCTATTGACATCGCTGTATTTCTTGCCGCTCCAGCCGCTGCTCAGCAGGCCGCTCAGGGTCGAACTGCCCAGCGCAGGCGTCCCGGCACCGGTGTAGGCCAGAACCACGATGTCGGCATCGCTATCGAACCAGCCGATCGAAAAACTGTTCATCTTGAACAGGTTACCGACACCGAAGTTGAGCAGCACACCGTCCGTCAGACCATTGTTGTCGATCGCGTGCTCGGGGCTGACGCCTTCACTCGGATCGGTGCTGCTGCCAAAGCCATTGTTGACACCGACACCGGAACTTCCCCAGAAGGACAGGCTGCCCTGTACCATCGTGCCGCCGGCACCACCGTTTGACCAGGCCGACAAGGTCACCGGAGTCCCCCCGGGCGCGAGGTAGGACTGAGCCGCGGCATTGCCGGTCGTGGTCGTGAACGAATAGCTGACCGACGCATCCGCAGCCGGCGCACTCAGGCCGAGCAGTACCGCGAACGCCCCCGCAAGCAAGGGCCCGCTGGACCGCAGGTCTTTGAAAATCATGATGAAACCCCTCCGCGAAGTTCGTGCAGAACGTGGGCGGCGGGGCAGAAAGGGACGGGTACCATCATGGTGAGGGAACGCATCCCCTCAAAACATCGTCGCTTCCGTGTGAATCCTTGTTCGACCGACCGGCTTCTGCGCCGCGGCACTGGCCGGCGGGCTGCGACTACCCGACCAACCTGTCTTGTCTGGCTGACCAGCACCTACATGCACATCACAGGCCAATCATGTTAAGCATTTGTTGTGCCTGTAGTTATGAGACATTTGTCACGATTTGCCATAATTCCGTGTAAAAAGCCCTGACGCCGTGACCCAGCCCTCCGCCCCCGCTCCGTTCGATGCCCGCGCCTTCCTGCGCACGCTGACCCCGCTGCCCGGCGTCTACCGCATGCTCGATGTCGAGGGTCAGGTGCTGTACGTCGGCAAGGCGCGCAACCTGAAGCGCCGCGTGGCGAGCTACTTCCGCAAGACCGTCGACTCGGCCAAGACCCGCGCGCTGGTCGCGCAGATCGCCGGCGTCGAGGTCACGGTCACGCACACGGAAGCCGAGGCGCTGCTGCTCGAACACACGCTGATCCAGCGCTTCCGGCCGCGCTACAACATCCTGCTGCGCGACGACAAGAGCTATCCGTACCTGCTGCTCACCGCACACCCGTATCCGCGGCTGCTGATCCACCGCGGTCCGCGGCGCGCGGCCGGGCGCTACTTCGGGCCGTATCCGTCGGCGACCGCGGTGCGCGAGACGCTGACGCTGCTGCAGCGTGTGTTCCGGCTGCGCCAGTGCGAGGACGGCTTCTTCGCGCACCGCAGCCGCCCGTGCCTGCAGTACCAGATCCGGCGCTGCTCCGGCCCGTGCACCGAAATGATCGGCCGCGCCGAATACGCCGCCGATGTCGCCGACGTGGTGGCCTTCCTCGAAGGCCGCAGCGGCGAGCTGATCGATGCGTTGGTCGCGCGCATGGAGGTCGCGGCCGGGCACTGGCGCTACGAGGAAGCCGCGCAGCTTCGCGATCGCATCGCGATGCTGCGTCAGGTGCAGGAGCGCCAGTACGTGTCGGCGGCCGAAGGCGGCGATCTCGACGTGGTCGCGGTCGCGATCGAGGGCGGCGCGGCCTGCGTGCAGGTGTTCTTCTTCCGCGAGGGCCGCAGCCTCGGCAACAAGCCGTTCTACCCGCGCATGCCCGAGGAACAGACGCCGGGACAGGTGCTGTCGGCCTTCCTCGTGCAGTACTACCTGAACCATCCGCCGCCGGCCGAGATCCTGCTGTCGCACGAACCGGACGAGGCCGCCGTCGTCGCCGAGGCGCTCGGCGAGCGTGCCGGGCGCAAGGTGCAGCTGTCGATGCGCGTGCGCGGCGAGCGCGCGCGCTGGCTGGAGATGGCAAACCGCAACGCGGCCCTCGCGCTCGCCGCCGACATCGCCAGCCGCGCCGGCGTGCGCCGGCGCTTCGAGGCGCTGCAGGATGCGCTCGGCCTCGATGCCGCGATCGAGCGCATGGAGTGCTTCGACATCAGCCACACCCAGGGCGAGGCGACCGTCGCCTCCTGCGTGGTGTTCGATGGCGAAGGCCCGCGCAAGTCCGACTACCGGCGCTACAACATCGAGGGCATCACGCCCGGCGACGACTACGCGGCGATGCATCAGGCGCTGACCCGCCGCTACACGCGCCTGCGCGACGAGGATGCGCCGCTGCCCGATCTCCTGTTCATCGACGGCGGCCGCGGCCAGCTCGCGCAGGCCGAGCAGGTGCTGGCCGAACTCGGCATCGACGGCGTGCACCTCATCGGCATCGCCAAGGGTCCGGACCGCCGGCCGGGGCTGGAGGTGCTTCACTTGTCCGGTCAGGACCGCCCTCTTACACTGCCGGCCGAATCCGCCGCGCTGCACCTCGTGCAGCAGATCCGCGACGAAGCGCATCGCTTCGCGATCACCGGCCACCGGCAGCGCCGGGCGCAGGCGCGCCGGACCTCGACCCTCGAAGCGATCCCCGGCATCGGTCCGCGCCGGCGTCAGCTGCTGCTCAAGCAGTTCGGCGGTCTGCAGCAGCTCGCCCGTGCCGGCGTCGAGGACATCGCCGGCGTCGCCGGCATCAGCAAGGCGCTCGCCCAGCGCATCTACGACGCCTTCCACCCGGACGGCTGAATCCCAGGATCCCCATGCACCTGACCCTGCCGACCTGGCTGACCCTCGCCCGCATCGCGATGGTCCCGGTGTTCGTCGCCGCCTTCTTCCTGCCGGTCGAATCGGCGAACGTGATCTGCACGGCGCTGTTTGCCGCCGCCGCCATCACCGACTGGCTCGACGGCTGGCTTGCGCGCCGCCTCGGCCAGATCTCGGACTTCGGCGCCTTCCTCGATCCGGTCGCCGACAAGCTGATGGTGGCCGCGGCGCTGGTGCTGCTGGTCGAGGCCGATCCGACGCCGTGGATCGGCGTGCCGGCCGTGGTCATCATCGGCCGCGAGATCGCGATCTCGGCGCTGCGCGAGTGGATGGCGCAGATCGGCAGTCGCGCGACGGTGGCGGTGTCGGCGGTCGGCAAGGTCAAGACGGCGCTGCAGATGCTGGCACTGCTGCTGCTGCTGTACCACGAACCGCTGTGGGGGCTGCCGACGCGCACGCTCGGCATCGTTGCGCTGGTGATCGCGGCGGTGCTGACGCTGTGGTCGATGCTGGTGTATCTGGCCGCCGCCTGGCGCGTGCTGAATAAATGAATCCGGCGCTTGACGATCCGGATTCGCGGCCTATAATGCGCCCCCACGTCGAGCGGGAATAGCTCAGTTGGTAGAGCATAACCTTGCCAAGGTTAGGGTCGCGAGTTCGAGTCTCGTTTCCCGCTCCAGTTCTCGATCAGAGGCCTCGATTCCTTCGGGGCCTTTTGATTTTCGGATCAGTCGGTAATGGCAATGCAGCCCTTACCTGATTGCCGAAGGCTAGGTGGCAGAGTGGTCATGCAGCGGCCTGCAAAGCCGTGGACGCCGGTTCGATTCCGACCCTAGCCTCCAACTATTTGATCCTGCAGTTTTTAACGACTCAGGATTCCTGCCGGAACCCTGCGATCCACCGTCACCGACGGCCCGGAGCGCAGGGTTTCTGCATTATTTGCATGATGTCCGGCATGCCCGGCGTACGGCCTTTCGTCGTCCCGCCGGCCGCGCCGGAGATATTCCTGCGCGCGCCGGCATTCACGCACACACCGGTCAGCCTGAAGAGCACGCAACAACGCTTGCGGGCTAATTCGCGATGGGCTGTCCGGCCCCCGGCGGAATCGAATACGTGCAGGTCACGTGTGCGACCGGTTCCGTCTCGCCGTCGGAATACAGCAGCACCTCGCCGACCGCCAGGCGCTTGCCGAGCTTGAGGATGCGGCCATCGCCGATCAGGTCGACCGGCTTCGGGCGGCGCAGGAAGTTGCAGGTCAGGTTGGTGGTCACCGCCAGATCGACGCGTCCGAGCAGCGACAGCACGACGCCGTACATGACGATGTCGGCAAGCGCCATCTGGATCGGACCGGACACGGTGCCGCCGGGGCGCAGGAAGTCGTCGCGAAACGGCACGCGCAGCACGCAGCGGCCGGCGTCCAGGGTTTCGACGCGGATGCCGAGCGAGCCGACGAAGGGGACGTGCTCGCGGCAGAGTTCCTCGAATTCGGCGTGTGCGATGCGCGCCATGCTCAGGCCCTGCGCTGGATGGCGGCCGGCAGCGTGCTGACGCGCTGCATCTCCGCATCACGGAACAGCGCCGGATCGGCCAGGAAGTCGAGCAGCATGCCGGTGGTGTCGTTGCCCCAGAACAGTTCGCCGTGGACGATCGAGCACGGCACGCCGAACACGCCGCGCGCGATCGCCGCTTCGGTGCGCTCGCGCAGGCCGTCCTTCGCGGCCGGACTCGCGGCCAGCGCCCCGGCCTCGGCCACCGACAGCCCGAGCCGCGCACACAGCGCCTGCCAGTCCTCGCCCTCCAGCGTCCGGCCCTCGGCCCACAGATGCCGGAACACCGTGCGCACGGTGTCGGGGCCGGCACCGAGCGCGACCGTCAGCCGCAGCGCCGGCAGCGGATTGAAGGGATGGGCCGGCGGCATCCGGTACGGCAGGCCGGCGCGACGCGCCTGCCACAGGCAGTGGCGGTAGGTCAGCGTGCGCATCAGCGGAATCTCGGCCGGGCCGCGCGCGCCGCAGGCCCCGAGCAAGGCGCCGAGCAGCACCGGCTGCGGCCTCAGGACCACGCCCGGCGGCGGTTCGGCCGTGAAGCGTTCGAGCTGGAAGTACGCGAACGGCGACAGGTAATCGAAGTACCAGTCCAGCGTCGGCAAGGCAGGGGCATCGGTCGGCTGCGTCATGGCGGCGGCTCGCGGCGGGCGGGATCGGGCGCATCGTCGGACCTCGGTCCGGGCGCCGGCAAGCCGCAATACGGCATGGCCGGAATGCGGGCAACGCGCAGTGCCATGCTCACGGCAGCGTGAAGGCGAGCGGCTGGCGTTCGAGCGAGAAGTCGTCGATCCAGATTTCGACGTAACCCTGCCAGGGGCCGGCGATCGGCAGCAGCAGGTCGTCGTTGCCGTACCGGCCCGGCGCCCGCTCGTCCAGCCGCCGGCGCAGCGGCTCGATGCCGGCTTCGGGCCGTTCGAGCACCAGCACGGCCTCGCGGATCGTGAACGGCTGATCGTCGGGGCCGGTGACGCTCAGCGTCGCCGCCGGCCGGCCGGCCTGCATCGCGACGTTCAGCCCGAGCCGGGGTCCGTAGGCGCTCGGCCAGTGCCGCTCGACGAGGGCTGCCGGCGGTGGAGCCACGGCTCCGGCCCCGGCCCGCGGCGGCATCGTCGTGCCGAGCGCGACGCTGAGCGCGACCACCGCCACCAGCAGGCCGCGGCAGAGGCGCACGCTCAGCCGCAGCCGGCTCGCCGCCCGGCGCCGGCCGCGGGCGAGCGCCGGCAACCAGCACCAGCGGTTCAGCGCGCCGAGCGCGAACAGCAGGAGGGCGAGTCCGAGCTTGGCCATGAACAGCCGGGCGTAGGTGTTGCCCCAGGCCGGCGACGGCGGACCGAGCTGCACGCAGGCGATCAGCAGGCCGCTCACGGCCAGTGCGCCGAGCAGTTCGCGCCCGCGATGCGCGAAGCGCCCGAGCACGGCCAGCGCCGGCCGCTGGTCGTCGATCTTCGGGTCAACGCTGCGCAGCGCGTATTCGGTCGGCCACAGCGCGCCGAGCCAGATCGCCGCAGCCGCCGCATGCACGACCAGCACCGGCGCCAGCCAGCCGCCGGTGAGCGCGTGCACGGCATGGCCGCCGACGCCGAAGCTCAGCAGCGCCGGCACGGCACCGGCGAGCAGCCAGCCCCGCTTCCATTCGCCGGTTTTCGGCAGGCAGGCGAGCACCAGCAGCCCGGGCAGCGCCAGCGCCGCGGCCAGCGGATAGGCGGTGTGGGCGAGGGCTGCATAGGTTTCATCCTCGAACCAGTCGGAGGTGCCGGCCAGCGCCGCGCCTTCGGCGAGCAGGCGCGGCAGCAGCAGCGCCAGCCCGAGGCGCGCCGCCACGCGCACGACGCGCACGCTGCGCAGCCGCGCCTTGCCTTCGGGCCGCAGCCACGGCAGCGCCAGCGCGCCGCCGGCGGCGATCAGCAATGTCAGCTCGGCCAGCAGCCGCAGCACCAGCGGCGGCGACACCGCGCCTGCCGCGATCGCCACCGGCGCACCGGTATCGGCCCCGGCCGTGCCGACCCGCCAGCTCAGGCTGCCGGCGACCGGATGATCGTCGGCCGAAGCCACGCGCCAGCTCGCGAGATAGACGCCATCGCCCCCGGCCGGCAGCGTCACGCGCAGGCTCTGCGTAACCGGGGCACCGGCGGCAAGACTCGCGATCGTCGTGCCCTTGCGATCGAGCACGCGCAGCATCAGCGGCCGCACCGGCTCGTTGAAGCGCAGTTCGACCGCCGCCGGCTGGAGACTCAGCTGCGCCCCGTCGAGCGGATCGCTGGCGAGCAGCGCCGCATGCGCTTCGGCACGCCCCGCCACGACGAGACTCAGCAGGGCACAAAGACACAGGGCATACAGGAACGGCAGGGCGGGTTTCAGGCGATCGGGCATGCGCTTCTGGCAGGAGGCAAACGGAACATCCGTCAGGGAACGGGATCGGTCAGGCGCAGCAGCGGCGCCGGCCGGGGCAGATCGTGCGCGGACTGGCCGGCAGCAGGCAACCCGATCCAGCGTTCGACGGCTCCGCCAATGCAATCCTGCACGGTCGCAAACGCCAGCGTGCGTCCCGCCCCGGCCGGCAGTTTCATCAGGATCGCGAATTCGTCGAACTGCTCATCGGGCAGGACGCCGCCATGCCAGCGTACCTCGCGCACGCCGTCGCGGATGGTCTGGCCGTGGCTCTCGTAGGCTTCGGCGAGCGGACCGCGTTCGGTCTCCAGCGTCCAGCCCGGTTTCGGCTGCGGCTTCACCGACACCACGCCGTCCGGGATGCGCACGCGCACGCCGGTGGTTGCCGCGCCGCTGCAGCCGTGCGGCACGCGCAGCACCGCCTTGTAATGGCTGCCGGCCGGCGCTTCGAGTCGCTCCAGCGTCACATGCGCCGAGGCACCGAAGGACATCAGCCATGCCGCGCAGCCTGCCATGCAGGCCGACCGCCATTTCGCCGGGCGCTGCGCGAGATCGGCACGGAGGCTACGAGGGGACGAGGACTTCGGCAGGGACATCGGCGCGACTCCGGCAGACGAGGGAACCGCCATTGTCGGCATCGCCCACTGCCCGCCGGCAGCGCCTGCGACCATCGGTCGCAGGCGACGGACGGCAAGGACCAATCGCCGGCAGCCATGCGGCCGGATTGCGGACAAGTAGCGGCCGGTGCAAGGGTTTTGCGGCACCGCGGATTGTGCATCGGCCACCCCGCGGCAAGCCTGCGCACGCCTCGCCTGCGACACCATGTCACGCGACGGCTCCCCGCAGGCGGCACGAGCATGCCGGGCCTCCGCCGCTGCCCGAACGGACCCTCCCCATGCGCTGCCCCCTGCCCTGCCTCGGCCTCGCCGCCGCCACGCTGACCCTGCCCGTGCTGGCCGCCGATGGCGACACCCCGCTGCTGGAGGTCATCGTCACCGGCCGCGCCCCGGCCTCGCTGACCGTGCCCGACATCGACGCCGCCCGCGCCGAACTCGCCACCGTGCCCGGCGGCGCCGGCGTGGTCGAGGCCGCCGACGAGCAGCGCGGGCGCAGTTCGACGCTGCAGGACAGCCTCGGCTTCGCAACCGGCGTGTTCGTGCAGCCGCGCTTCGGCGCCGAGGAATCCCGGCTGTCGATCCGCGGCTCCGGCGTGCAGCGCACCTTCCACCTGCGCGGCATCCGCCTGCTGCAGGACGGCGTACCGGTCAACCAGGCCGACGGCGGCGGCGACTTCCAGGTGCTCGACCCGCTGGCGCTCGAATACACCGAGGTCTGGCGCGGCGCCAACGCACTGCGCTTCGGTGCCGCGACGCTCGGCGGCGCGGTCAATTTCATCAGCCCCACCGCTCGCAGCCCGGCCGGGGCCGGCAGCCGGCTGCACTTCGAGGCCGGCAGCCATGGGTATCTGCGGCCGTTCGCGAGCTACGGCGCCGCCGACAGCCAGCGCGACGGCTATCTGGCGATTTCGGGCTTCGCGCAGGAAGGCTTCCGCGAGCACGCCGAACAGGAAACCTGGCGGCTGTCCGGCAACTGGGGCGAACGGCTCGGTGCCGGCGTCGAGAACCGCGTCTGGATCGGCGCCGTCAACAGCAACTCGGAACTGCCGGGCAACCTCACCAAAGCGCAGATGCGCCGCGACCCGACGGCCGCCGCCGCCGGCAACGTCGCGCTCGACCAGCAGCGCAACTTCGACCTGTTCCGCATCGCCGACCAGCTGACGCTGGTCAAGGACGGCGCGCGCACCGACTTCGCCGCGTATTTCGTCCACAAGGACCTGCACCACCCGATCTTCCAGGTGCTGCATCAGGTATCGCAGGACGCCGGCCTGAGCCTGATCCACATGCTCGAAGCGCCACTCGCCGGGCGGGCGAACCGCCTGACGGCCGGCGTGCTGGCGAGCCGGGGTCGGCTCGACGATCACCGCTGGGTGAACCTCGCCGGCCATACCGGCAACCCGACCGCGCACAACGAAGGCACGGCCTGGAATCTCGAAGCCTTCGTCGAGAACCAGCACGAAGTCATCGACCGGCTGTGGCTGGTCACCGGTCTGCAGGGCGCGATCGCCAGCCGCCGCATCGACGACCGCTTCCCCAGTGATGGCGACCAGAGCTACGACGATTCCTGGCGCTCACTGAACCCGAAGCTCGGCCTGCGCTGGCAGGCGACGCCGGGCGTGCAGTTCTATACGAACCTCAGCCGCAGCGTCGAACCGCCGAGCTTCGGCGAACTGCGCGGCGGCACCGGCGCGCCGGAACTTGATGCCCAGACCGGCTGGACGCTCGAGATCGGCAGCCGCGGCGAAGCCGGCCCGGCGAACTGGGATGTCTCGCTGTACCGCGCCCGCATCGACGGCGAACTGCTCGGCCTCAATGACGGCAACGGCAACCCGCTCGGCACGATCAACGCCGGGCGCACGATCCACCAGGGCCTCGAACTCGGGCTGGAACTGCGTCCCGGTGCCGATTTGCACCTGCGTGCGAGTTATCTGCTGAACGACTTCCGCTTCGATGGCGATCCGGTCTACGGCAATAAGCGCCTCGCCGGCATTCCGCGCCAGTTATTGCGCACCGAACTGCTGTGGGAAACCGCCGCTGGTTTCTACGCCGGCCCGACCGCCGAATGGTCGCCGGACCGCTACCCGGTCGATCTCGCCAACACGCTGTATGCCGACGATTATGCGATCTGGGGTTTCAAGGCTGGCTGGCAGCCGAAGCGCGGCCGCAACGCCGGGCTGTCGCTGTTCATCGAAGCCAGAAATCTCTCGAACACCACCTACGCCGCCACCACCGGCGTCATCGCCGACGCCCGCGGTCGCGACTCGGCGCAGTTCCTGCCGGGCGACGGGCGATCGGTGTATGCGGGGGTGGATTACCGGTTTTGACGGCGTTCCGGACCTGCCTCATACCGATCACACGTAAACGCATGGTTTTTCTCCCCCGCTCCCCAACCCCTCCCGCGAGGGGCGAGAGGCTGAAAAGCGCAGCGTTCTGATGTGGTCGGTATCACTCCCGCACCGGCCGCTTGCCGAGCTTGCGCTGCAGCGTGCGCCGGTGCATGTGCAGCGCGCGGGCGGTCGCCGAGACGTTGCCGCCGTGTTCGGCGAGCACGCGCTGGATGTGCTCCCATTCCAGGCGATCGACCGACATCGGCGTGTCGCTGACCGGCACGCGGGCATTGCCGTCGAGGCGGCCGAAGGCGGCGACGATCTGGTCGGCATCGGCGGGCTTGGCGAGGTAATGCACGGCACCGAGCTTGATGGCCTCGACCGCAGTCGTGATGCTCGCGTAGCCGGTCAGCACGATGATGCGCGTGCCGGCGTCGAGCGCGACCAGCGCCTCGACCAGCGCCAGTCCCGATTCGCCCGGCATCTTCAGATCGACGACCGCGAACTCCGGCGGTTCGATGGCGGCCAGCCTGCGCGCTTCGGCCACATCGGCGGCGGGGCGCACCGCATAACCACGCCGGGTCAGTGCGCGGGCGAGCACGCTGCGGAAGGTGTCGTCGTCATCGGCCAGCAGCAGCGTCGGCCGGTCGGCGGCAGCGTCGCTCATGTCGGGTTCACCGCCAGCGCCGCGTTTGGCAGCCGGATTTCGGCGCAGGTGCCGCCTTCGGGGCGGAGCGTGTAGCGCAGTTCACCACCGAGGCGCTCGATCGCGGCCCGCGCGAGGAAGATGCCGAGTCCGCGCCCGTGCAGCTTGCCGGTCCAGTGCGGTTCGCCGGCCCGTGCCGGCAGGCCGGGGCCGTCGTCGAGCACGGCCAGGCGCAGGCCGCCGCCCTCCCAGTCGGCGCGCAGGCCGATGCCGGCCGGCGAGACATCGGCGGCGTTGTTGAGCAGGCTGACCAGGCTCTGGGCGAGGGTGTCGTCGGTCAGGATCGACGGCGACGCGCCGGCGGCCAGCTGCAGTTGCACCGGCACTGCCGGTCGCAGCGTCTGCCAGCGCGCCAGCAGGGTTTCGAGCCAGACATCGAGCGCCTGCGTGCCGGCGGCCTCGACGCGCGCCTGACCGGCGGCGGCGAGCAGGCTGCTGATCGCGTGCTTGCAGTGCTCGACCTGTGTGCGCAGCGTTGCGAGATCGGCCGCGAGCGCGGCATCGCCGGCGTGATCGAGTTCGAGCTCGCGCGCCAGCACGGCGATGGTCGCGAGCGGCGTGCCGAGTTCGTGCGCGGCCCCGGCGGCGAGCGCACCGAGGGCCAGTACCTGACGGTCGCGCAGCGTCTGTTCGCGGGCAGCGGCGAGTTCGCGTTCGCGCCGGCGCAGCACCACGGCCATCGCGCCGGTGAAATGCACGAGCAGCCCGGCGGCGGCGACGAAGCTCAGCCACATGCCGACCAGATGCGAGGCATAGCCGAGCCCGCCGGACAGCGCGTGCGGGTGCTGGGCGGCGTGCGCCGTGTGCAGGCCGACCGCCGCCGGCGTCCAGACCACGATCAGCAGCGTCGCCATGCCGATGGCCAGCCCGGTCAGCATCCAGGCCAGCCGGCGGCGCAACAGCGTCGCGCCGAGTGCGAGCGGCAGCAGGTACAGCGACACCAGCGGGTTGCCGAAGCCGCCGGTGGTGGCGAACACGACAGTGAGCAGCACGAGGTCGAGTCCGAACTGCAGCAGCGTCGCCAGCCGCAGCGCGCGTGCCGCCTGCCCGAGCAGCAGCCAGCCGCCCAGCACCAGCGCCAGCATCGCCCACGGCAGGTCGAGCCCGAGTACGGCATCGGCGAGCGCATGCGCCCCGGCCACCAGCGCGATCAGCAGCAGCCGGTAGCGATGCAGGCGCGCGGCCTCGGCGGCCGTCGGGGGGACCGGGGAGAACAGCATCGGCATTTAGGGATCCGGTCGCGCCGTCGCCGGCGCAGGGGGGCGCAGTCTAGCCGGCCGGTAGCGCGCCCGGCATGCGGCAGGATGTCGCGGCTTCAGGCCCGGCCCGATGGCAGGCTCCGGTCGCCGGCCCCGAGTGCGCGCTGCATCAGCACCGTGTCGATCCAGCGCCCGTGCTTGAAGCCGACCGCCCGGCAGATGCCGATCGGCTCGAAGCCGTGGCGGGTGTGCAGCCGGATCGACGCGGCGTTGTCGCTGTCGCCGATCACCGAAATCATCTGCCGCCACGGCCCGCGCTCGCAGCGCCGGATCAGGGCTTCGAGCAGCGCCGTGCCGACGCCGCCGGCGGTGCAGTCGTGGGCGATGTAGATCGAGTCTTCCACGGTGTAGCGGTAGGCCGGCCGTGACCGGTACGGCGTGGCATAGCAGTAGCCGAGCACGCGTGCCCCGCGTTCAGCGACCAGGAACGGCAGGCCGTGCGCCAGCACCTGCGCACGGCGCTCGGTCATCGCCGCCAGCGACGGCGGCACTTCCTCGAAGGTCTGGGCGCCGTAGAGCACGTAGGGCGTGTAGATCTCGCAGATCGCGAGCAGGTCGATCGCAAGCGCATCGCGCACGGCCAGCGCAGTGCCCGCGGCATGGGGTTCAGGGGCTGAAGTTTCGAAATCCTGCCCGGTTTCAGCCGGCCGGGGAGGCAGGGCGGAATCGGTACTCATCGGCGGGGCGGCATGACTGGCTGCGATGAATCGGCAGCACTCCGCCGGCCTGTGCAGCCGTGACGGACACCTGTCGGCCTGTGCCGGCCCGCAGAAAATCTTTTGCTGCGGGCCGGACGGACTCACGGTGTCATGATCATTACCGGATTTTCATGATCTGCATCAACAAATCCGGCTGATGCGCGGGCAAGAAAAACTGATTCGTCAACATCGCAGGACAGATCATCGCGAATGGCCCGGATACGGCCATCGAGGTGCGGACGCTCAGATCTTCATGGCTGCAGGACTTCACGAGACCGACCGCTGGCCGGAGGCCGGAGGCCGATTCACACGGTCCGCAGATACGAGTCGTATTCCAGCGGCGTGACCTGCTTGCCGAACTTCTCCAGTTCCTGCCAGCGACAGGCGCTGTAGAGGCGCGGGTAGGAATCGCCGAAGGCTTCGCGCGGGAACGGGGACTTGTCGAAGATTTCCAGCGCGTGCTTCAGCGAGGCCGGCAGCACCGGCGCCTGGCCGTTGCCGACGTGGCCGCGACTGGGCTCGCCGGGATCGAGCTTCTCGCGGATGCCGCGCAGGCCCCCGGCCAGCATCGCCGCCAGCGCCAGATACGGATTGGCGTCGGCGCCGGCGAGGCGGTGTTCGATGCGCATCGCCTGCCGCTCGCCGGACGGAATGCGCAGCGCCGCGGCGCGGTTGTCGTAGCCCCAGTTCGCCGACACAGGCGCGTGGCTGCCGGGCTGGAAGCGGCGGTAGGAATTGGTGTTCGGGGCGTAGAGCGCCATCGTCTCGCGCATGGTCGTGACCATGCCGGCGATCGCGTGCTTGAGCAGCGCGCTGCCCTCGGCGCTGCCGTCATCGAAGACGTTGAAGCCGCGCTCGTCGATCAGGCTGAAGTGGATGTGCATGCCATTGCCGGCGAGTTCGCCGTAGGGCTTGGCCATGAAGGTCGCGGCCATCTGGTGCTGCTGCGCGACGCCCTTGATCACGCGCTTGAGCAGCACGGCGTTGTCGGCGGCGAGGATGGCATCGTCGACGTGCTTGAGGTTGATCTCGTACTGGTTCGGCGCCTGTTCGGCGACCGTGGTGTCTACCGGCAGGCGCTGCAGCACGCAGGCGCGGGCGACGCCGTCGAAGAAGTCCTCGAACTCGTGCAGCTCGTCGATGCCGTAGACCTGCGAACTCCACTGCCGGCGGCCGGTGCCGGGTGACAGCGGCGGCTGCGGCGAGCCATCCGGCGAGGGCTCGCGATCGAGCAGGTAGAACTCCAGCTCCAGCGCCACGACCGGCGTCAGCCCGAGCGCCGTGTAGCCGGCCAGCACCTGCGCGAGCACCTGGCGCGGATCGCCGAAGAAGGGCTGGACGCTGTCCGGGTCGTACATCGCCATCAGCACCTGCGCGGTCGGGCGCTTGAGCCACGGCACCAGCGTCAGCGAACCGGCGACCGGCTTGCAGAGGCCGTCGCGGTCGCCGGTCTCGATCACCAGGCCGCTGGCGAGCACGTCGTTGCCCCAGATGTCGAGCGCGAACACCGACGAAGGCAGGCGGATGCCGGCGCTGTAGACCTTCTCGACCGCACTGCGCGGCACCCACTTGCCGCGCAGCACGCCGTTGGTGTCCGGGATCAGCAGCTCGAAGACTTCGACTTCGGGATGCGCGGCCAGGAAGCGGCCGACCTCGTCGTGCGCGACGTTGGCGGGACTCATCGGAGGATTCCTCGGGGGCAGGGGCATCGCTTGACGCCGTTCGGGTGTTCGCGAAGACTGCCGGCCGATTGTGATCACATGTTTCCGGAGCTGTCGAGTCCACCGCCTCCCACCCCGATGCCCGTGACGCTGCCCGCCGCCGAGCGCACCGCCGGCGCCACCCTGCACGAACAGGTCTACCAGTCGCTGCGCGGCGCGATCATGTGCGGGCGCTTCGTGCCGGGGCGGGCGCTGACCATCCGTGGCGTCGCGGCGATGCTCGGCACCAGCCTGATGCCGGTGCGCGAGGCGCTGCGCCGGCTGGTCGCCGAACGCGCGCTGGAGCTGCTCGCCAACCGCCGCGTCAGCGTGCCGCACATGACGCCGGCGCGGCTCGATGAGCTCTGCGCCGCGCGCCTCGCGCTGGAGCCGCTGGCCGCGGTACGGGCGCTGCCGCACGTCGACGGCACGCGGCTCGCGGAACTCCGGCAGATCGACGCCGGCATCGACGCCGCGCTCGCCGCCGGCGAGGTCGAGCGCTACCTGCAGCTCAACCAGCTCTTTCACCTGACGCTGTACCGCGCCGGCGAGCCGCAGGTGCTGATCCCGCTGATCGAGAGCCTGTGGCTGCAGTTCGGGCCGTTCATGCGCGCGACCATCGGCCGCATCGGCGCGAGCTACGTGCTCGATCGCCACGTCGAGGCGCTGGCCGCGCTCGAACGGCGCGATCCGCTGGCGCTGCGCCTGGCGATCGAGAGCGACATCCGCGACGGCATGGGCTCGCTGAGCCACGAGGAACTGCTGCGCCTGTACCGGGACGCTGCGGCACCGGCAGAGCGATCTGCATCCGCCCGGGAATAAACCACCCGGCCCGGCGCGTCTCCCGTGCAACGGTCCCGCTTCCGGGGCCGCAGCAGCGGAGACCGCCCCCATGTCCTCATCCCGTTCCGACCGCAGCGCTTCACCCGCCGCCCCCTCCATCGCATCCGGACAGCCGCCATCCGCCGGCCTCACGCGCCGGCAGGCGCTCGGCTGCCTGTTCTGGGCCGGCACCGGCGCGCTGTGGGCAATGCACGGCGGCGTGCCGCGCTGGCTCGGTGCGATCGGTGACGCGAATGCGGCCGAGGCCAAGACCGATGCCGGTGCCTTCCGCTTCGTGCAGATCAGCGACAGCCACATCGGCTTCAACAAGGCCGCGAACCCCGATCCGCTGCTGACGCTGAACCTCGCGCTCGACAAGGTGCGCGCGCTGCCCGAGCGTCCGGCGCTGATGCTGCACACCGGCGATGTCACGCACCTGTCGAAGCCGGCCGAGTTCGACACCGCCGCGCAGTTGATCGGCGGACTCGGGCTGCCGACCTTCTACGTGCCGGGCGAGCACGACGTGATCGACGAAGGCGCCGGGCGGGCCTGGCTCGATCGCTACGGCAAGGACACGCAGGGCGCCGGCTGGTACAGCTTCGACGACCACGGCGTGCATTTCGTCGGCCTGGTCAACGTGCTCGACTTCAAGCCCGGCGGCCTCGGCCGGCTCGGGGCCGCGCAGCTTGCGTGGCTCGCCGATGACCTGAAGGCCGTCGGCGACTCGACGCCGGTCGTGGTGTTCGCGCACATCCCGCTGTGGACCGTGTACGCCGACTGGGGCTGGGGCACCGACGATGCCGCGCAGGCGCTCGCGCTGCTGAAGCGCTTCGGCTCGGTGACGGTGCTGAACGGCCACATCCACCAGACGCTGCAGAAGGTCGAGGGCAACGTCAGCTTCCACACCGCCTACTCGACCGCCTACCCGCAGCCGGCCCCCGGCACCGCGGCCTCGCCCGGCCCGCTGGTGGTGCCGGCCGAACAGCTCCGGCACGTGCTCGGCGTGCGCAGCCTGCAACTGACCCGCACCGCACCCGGTGCGCAGCTGACCGACTACCCGCTGGCCTGACGCCGGCCCGCGCCTTCTGCCCCGACGCCGAGCACCGGCGCTTTCGAGCCGCCCGGCCCCGCGTCCATCGCCGCCCGACCTCCGGAATCCCTGCCATGTCCTTCGCCTGCACCCTCCCGCCCCGCCCGCTCCTTGCCGCCGCCCTGCCGGTGCTGCTCGCCCTGCTCGTGCTGTCCCCGGCCCGCGCCGCCCCCGCAGCGGTCACGGTCACGATCCACGGATACGCTTTCGAACCGCGCACGCTCGTCGTCGCGCCCGGCACGCGCATCCTCTGGAAGAACGCCGATGACGTACCGCACAACGTCGTCGGCCTCGGCAGCGCGGCCGCGCTGCGCTCGCCGGCGCTCGATCAGGACGACAGCTGGGAGACGCAGCTCGATGCGCCGGGCGAGATCGACTACGTCTGCGGCCTGCATCCGCACATGCAGGGCCACATCAGCGTGCGCGCTGCGCAATGAACCCGCTGCCCGGCCGGCCGCGGCCGGGCATGGCGGCTTATGGAGACGGTTCGCACCGTGACGACCGACATCGCTGACAGAACCCGGGCGCAGCAGCGCTACGCGGAGGTGGTCATGCCCTGGATCGATGGTGGCTATGCGCTGGCGCGCTGGCTGACCGGCAATGCCACCGACGCCGAGGACGTGCTGCAGGACGCCTGCGCCCGCGCCTGGGCCGCGCTCGGCAGCTACGCCGGCGGCAGTGCGCGTGCCTGGTTCCTCGCGATCGTGCGCAACTGCGCGTACACCTGGCTCGCGCGCAACCGCCCGCACGCGCTCGAATACACCGACGATCCGGCTGCCACCGAAGCCGAGCGCGGCATCGAGCTGCCCGGCTACGCGCCGCAGCCTCCCGTACCGCCCGAGGCGCTGGCGATCGAGCAGGCCGACCGCGAGCGCCTCGCCGCCGCAGTCGCGGCGCTGCCGCCGGTGTTCCGCGAAACCCTGGTGCTGCGCGAATTCCACGCGCTCGGCTACCGCGAGATCGCCGAACTGACCGGCGTGCCGGTCGGCACGGTCATGTCGCGCCTCGCCCGCGCCCGCAGCCGCCTGATCGCCGATCTCGGCGGGAGCCCGGCATGAACGACCGCCACGAACCCGCCGGCCACCCCGATCCCGACGCCGCGCTGCCGCCGGCCCCGGACGATCCGGAGCGCCTGCTGCTGCACGCCGATCTCGACGGCGAACTCGACCCGGCCGCGAGCCTCGCCCTCGCCCGCCGCCGCGCCACCGACCCGGCGTTCGCCGCCGAGGCCGAACGGATCGCCGCGCTGCACCGGGCCTTGTCGCGCATCTCGACCGAACATGGCCCGTCCGCGGCGCTGCGTGCCCGGCTCGCGCAGCCGTGGGCGCAGGCCGCCGCCGATGTGCCCGTGACCAGCCCCGTGACCGCGCCCGTCACCCCGCTCCCTGCCGCCCGGACCCGAACCCGCCGCCGCGGCTGGCACAGCGACTGGCGGGCGCTGGCCGCGAGCTGCCTGCTGAGCGCCGGCCTCGTGTACGGCAGCGCCGCGCTGTACTTCGCGCCCGATGCGCAGCAGGCGCAGATCGCGGCCACCGTCGCCGGCCACCGCCGCGCGCTGCTCGCGCAGCACCCGGTCGATGTCGCGAGCAGCGACCGGCACACGGTCAAGCCCTGGCTCGGCAGCCGGCTGGCGCTGGCCCCGACCGTCATCGACCTCGCCGCCGGCGGCTATCCGCTGCTCGGTGCGCGCATCGAGATCGTCGACGGCCGCCCGGCGCCGACGCTGGTCTACGGCCACCGCGAACACCTGATCAGCCTGAGCCTGATCCCGGTCGGCACGCGCGAGGAAAGCTCGCCGGAGCTGTCGACGGTCGATGGCTACGGCGTGCTGCGCTGGCAGCACGCCGGCATGGCGCACGTCGCGGTATCGGACATCGACCGCCCGGGGCTCGATGACTTCGTCGCGCAGTACCGGGCGGCGGAACGCCGGGGCGGGGATGGAGAAAGCGTGCGCTGAGGCGATCAGCCCCGCTGCGCCGCCCGCGCCCGCGCTGCATCGCCGAAGCCCGCGAACAGCACCCGGGACAGCGCGTGCTCGCGCCAGCGCCACTCCGGGTGCCACTGCACGCCGAGCGCGAAGGCCGGGGCGTCCGTGACGCTCGCGGCCTCGATCTGGCCGTCCGGGGCCTCGGCCTCGACCGTCAGGCCCGGGGCCAGCCGCTCGACTCCCTGCCAGTGCAGCGAGTTGACGACCGCCGAGTCGCTGCCGAGCAGCGTCGCGATCCGCCCGCCCGGGGTCAGGCGCACCGGATGCGCCGGGCCGTACTGCACCTCGCGCGGCTGCTCCGGCGGCTCGCGGTGGTCCATGCGCCCCGGCAGTTCGTGCAGGCGCGGATGCAGCGTGCCGCCGAGCGCGACGTTCATCTCCTGGAAGCCGCGGCAGACCGCGAACAGCGGCACGCCACGCGCCACCGCCAGCCGGATCAGCGCGAGCGTGGTCGCGTCGCGCTGCGGATCGGCCGGCGTGTCCGGCAGCGGCGGCGGGCCGCCGTAGTGATGCGGCTCGACGTTCGAGACGCTGCCGGGCAGGAACAGGCCGTCGAGCCGGTCGAGCAGGGCTTCGGGCGTGAACACCGCATCGAGGGCGTGCAGGTCGGTGCCGGCGCCGAAGGCCGGCACCAGCAGCGGCAGCGCGCCGGCACCGTGCGCGACCGCGTCGATGTACTTCTCGCCGGCGATGTGGAACGGGTGCGCGCCGAGCTGGCGCACGTCGCAGGCGATGCCGATCAGCGGCAGGCGGGCCGGGGCGGGATTCCGGGCAGGATTCGGGGCGGGATTCGGGGTGGCCAACGGCGCAATCTCCGGTAAGCGGCACTGGCGACAGGGGCTTGCCGCTGGCTTCTAGGATGTGATCACATTTTCCGGCCCGTCGTCCCGCCCCCGCAAGCCCGCTGGAGTCGTCATGTCCACCCCTCCGACCCTCGCCGACTGGCACGCCCGTGCCGCCGCGCTGCAACCGCTGAAGCAGCTGCTGATCGACGGCCGCTGGCAGGACGCCGCCGACGGCGCGACGCTGCCCTGCGTGAACCCGGCCAGCGGCCAGACGTGGACCTCGGTCGCCGCCGGCAGCGGCGCCGACATCGACCGCGCCGTGCGCGCGGCGCGCGCGGCCTTCGAGGACCGGCGCTGGGCCGGACAGGCACCGGCAGCGCGCAAGCGCGTGCTCCAGCGCTGGGCCGAGCTGGTCGAGGCGCATCGCGACGAACTGGCGCTGCTCGAAACCCTGAACGTCGGCAAGCCGATCCGCGACGCGCTCGCCATCGACGTGCCGGCCACCGCGCGCTGCCTGCGCTGGTACGGCGAGGCGATCGACAAGCTCTACGACGAGATCGCCCCGACCGCCGAGCAGTCGCTGGCGCTGATCCGGCGCGAGCCGGTCGGCGTGGTCGGCGTGGTCGTGCCGTGGAACTTCCCGCTGATCATGAGCGCCTGGAAGCTCGGCCCGGCGCTCGCGGCCGGCAACTCGGTGGTGCTCAAGCCCGCCGAGCAGTCGCCGCTGTCGGCGCTGAAGCTCGCTGAACTCGCGCTCGAAGCCGGGCTGCCGCCGGGCGTGCTGAACGTCGTCACCGGCTACGGCCATAGCGCCGGGCGCGCGCTCGGCCTGCACGAGGATGTCGACGCCGTCGGCTTCACCGGCTCGACCGAGGTCGGCAAGCTGTTCCTGCAGTACGCCGGCCAGTCGAACCTCAAGCGCGTCTGGCTCGAATGCGGCGGCAAGACCCCGCACATCATCCTCGCCGACTGCCCGGACCTCGACGCCGCCGCGACCGCCGCCGCCTGGGGCATCTTCTTCAACCAGGGCGAGATGTGCACGGCCGGCTCGCGGCTGCTCGTCGATCGCCGCATCAAGGACCAGGTGCTGGAGCGCATCGTCGCGGTCGGGCGCACGCTCGCCCCCGGCGATCCGCTCGATCCGGCCACGCAGATCGGCGCCATCGTCAGCAAGGAACAATGGCAGCGCGTGCTCGATTACATCGACATCGGCCGCGCGCAGGGCGCGACGCTGGCGCTCGGCGGTGCGGCGACGCGCGGTGCGACCGGCGGCTTCTACATCGAGCCGACCGTGTTCGACGGCGTCAACAACGCCATGCGCATCGCGCAGGAGGAAATCTTCGGCCCGGTGCTGTCGGTGCTCGCCGTCGACGGCGCCGAACAGGCCGTGCGCATCGCCAACGACACCATGTACGGGCTTGCCGCCGCGGTCTGGACGCGCGATCTCGCCACCGCGCACCGGGTTTCGCGGCAGCTGCGCGCCGGGCTGGTCTGGGTCAACTGCTTCGATGCCGATGACATCACCACGCCCTTCGGCGGCTACCGCCAGTCCGGCAACGGCCGCGACAAGTCCCTGCACGCCTTCGACAAGTACACGGAGCTGAAGACGATCTGGATGCGCATCGGCGACTGAGCGCCCGCACGCCGCCGGCGCGGACGGAATTTGCGGCACGTCCGCCGGTCAGCCACGGAGCCCATCGCCCGCCCTGTCCCTCCGCATTCCCTCGCACCCAAGCATTCCCTCGCACTCACGAAGGTCCCGGCAAGATGCCCATCCCGATCCGCAGCAAGCAGGACTGGCAGGCCCTCGACGCCGCCCATCACCTGCACCCGTTCACCGACTACGCCGACCTGGCCGCGAAAGGCGCGCGCATCATCAGCTGGGCCGAAGGCGCCCATCTGCATGACGCCGATGGCCGCACCATCCTCGACGGCATGTCCGGGCTCTGGTGCGTGAACCTCGGCTACGGCCGGCGCGAGCTCGCCGAGGCCGCGCAGCGCCAGATGCTGGAGCTGCCGTACTACAACAACTTCTTCCAGACCGCCCACCCGCCGGCGATCGAACTCGCGCACCGGATCGCCGAGTTCGCCGCGCCCGACTACACGCGCGTGTTCTTCACCGGCTCCGGCTCCGAGTCGGTCGATACCGCGATCCGCATGATCTGGCGCTACTGGCAACTGCAGGGGCAGGCGCAGCGCAACGTCATCATCGGCCGGCGCAACGGCTACCACGGCTCGACCATCGCCGGTGCCAGCCTCGGCGGCATGAAGGCCGTGCACGCGCAGCTCGCCCACCCGCTGCCCGGCTTCGTACACATCGACCAGCCCTATGCCTTCGGCGAGGGCGCCGGCCTCGATCCGGCCGAATTCGGGCTGGAACGCGCGCGCCAGCTCGCGCAGAAGATCGAGGAAGTCGGCCCGGACAAGGTCGCCGCCTTCTTCGCCGAACCGATCCAGGGCGCCGGCGGCGTCATCATTCCGCCCGATACCTACTGGCCGGAGATCGAACGCATCTGCCGGCACTACGGCATCCTGCTGGTCACCGACGAAGTCATCTGCGGCTTCGGCCGCACCGGCCGGCGCTTCGGTGCCGAGTACTTCGGCGTCAAACCCGACCTGATGACGGTCGCCAAGGGCCTGACCTCCGGCTACGTGCCGATGGGCGCAGTGCTGCTCGGCGCGCGCGTCGGCGCGGCACTCGCCAGCGGCGGCGGCGAGTTCTTCCACGGCTTCACCTATTCCGGCCACCCGGTCGCGGCATCGGTCGCGCTCGAAGTGCTGCGCGTGCTCGAACGCGAACGCATCATCGAGCGCGTGCGCGAGGACACCGGCCCCTATCTGCAGCAGCGCTGGCGCACGCTCGCCGAACACCCGCTGGTCGGCGAGGCGCGGGGCCTCGGCTTCTTCGGCGCGATCGAACTGGTGAAGGACAAGGCGAGCCGCGAACGCTTCCCCGAGGAAAAATCCGCCGGCCTGCGCTGCCGCGAGTTCTGCTTCGACAACGGCCTGGTCATGCGCGCCGTCGGCGACACGATGATCGTCGCCCCGCCGCTGATCCTCGATCGCGACGGCATCGACGAACTGGTCGAGAAGGCGTGGAAGTGTCTGGATCTGACGGCGCAGGCGCTGCGCAACTGACCGGCACGCGCCGCTGGACGACGGCAGGCTCAGGGTCAGATGCGGGCGTATGCGCCCCGGATGCAAATGCGATGTCCCGTGCCATCGGCCATCACGCATGCGCATGAATCCGCATCCAACCGGCTTGCCGGGTAAAGCTTCGTGCATGGCGCGCAGGGAAGCGCCCATAACGCGCAGGGAAGTGCCGATGACGCGCATGGGCGCGCAGATGGCGCGCAAGAGTGCACCCGCAGGCGGATCAGGTGAGCTGAACCGCCCCGCCCCTCAATCCGTGGCTGCCCCGCCGACCGCTGACGCCCGCCCGTAGGCGCGGCGGTACCAGAGCGGCCGGGCGTCGGGTTCCGCGTCCGCATGCGGGGCGCCGCGGCCGGCTTCGAGCTGGCGGATGCGGGCATCGAGGAATTCGACGACGACGCGCAGCGCGCTCGGGCCCTGCGCCAGCGGCCGGTGCAGCAGGTTGACCGGCGGATCGTCGGGCGTCTCCCAGTCGAGCAGCACCGGCACGAGTTCCCCGGTGCGCAGCAGGTGCTGGACCGACAGGTCGGCGAAACGCCCGATGCCCTCGCCGGCGAGCACGGCATCGAGCACGGCGTCGCGGTGATCGCTGACCAGCCAGCCGGAGAGCTTCACGGCCTCCTCCTCCTCGCCCCGGCGGTAGCGCCAGTAATCGAGCAGCACGCCCTTGGGATTGCGCACCAGACAGGCGACGTGGCGCGCCAGATCGCGCGGGCGCTGCGGCTGGCCGTGCCGCGCCCAGTAGGCAGGCGTCGCGCACACCAGCAGGCGCATGCGCGCGACCTGGCGCACGACGCGATCGAGCGCCTCCGGCCAGCCGAGCACGATGCAGACATCGCAGCCGCCGGCATCGGCATCGGTGATCGTCGAGCGGTCGATCAGGCGCAGCTCGATCTGCACCTCCGGGTACTGCCGGTGCAGTTCGGGCAGCGCCGGCAGGATCCAGAAGCGTGCGAGCAGCGGCGGCAGTTCGACGACGACGCTGCCGCGCAGGCCTGCCCCCTGGCGGCCGAGCTGGCGCTCGATGCCGGCGAGTTGCTGCAGCACGCCTTCGCAGACCGCGAGATAGCGCTCGCCGTCGGCGGTCAGCGCCAGTCCGCGCGGACTGCGATCCAGCAGGCTCGCACCAAGCTCGCGCTCCAGCGCCGCGACCAGCTTGGCGACCGCCGGCACGCTGACTTCAAGCCGGCGCGCGGCAGCGCTCAGGCTGCCCTCGCGCACGGCGGCGACGAAATACTGGATGGCGCGCAGCTTGTCCACGAAGCATCTTTCCGGCCGGAAACCGGGGCTCAGCCTAAACCAGCGGTTAAGGCCATGCATGCCAAAGCGGCTCTCACGGACCTGGCCGGTCGCTGCCTAGCCTGTGTCGACGGCGCTCGCCGCAGTGCCGGTCCGCCGCCGGCCCGGCCGGTGCCCGCCCTGACGGCCATTCCACGGGAGGCGCCATGTTCCGCAGGCTGACAGCCTTGTCGATGATGCTGATGATGTTGACGACGCTCGTGCCGGTGCCCGCCGGCGCGCAGGCGGGCGAGTACCCGCAGCGGCCGGTGACGCTGATCGTGACGCTGCCGGCCGGCGGACCGACCGATGCCGCGGCGCGCACGCTGGCGACGGCGCTGTCGCAGGCGCTCGGCCAGCCCTTCGTCGTCGAGAACCGCCCGGGCGCCGATGGCGCGATCGGCGCGCGCGCGGTCGTCGAGGCGGCCCCCGACGGCTACACGCTGCTGTTCAGCGTCGGCTCGCTGGTCGCGCTGCCGCACCTGCAGTCGCCGCCGCCCTTCGATGCCCTGCGCGATCTGGCGCCGGTCGCCGCGATCGGCAGCTATCCGTTCGCGCTGTTCGTGCATCCCTCGGTGCCGGCGGCGAACGTCGCGGAATTCATCGAATACGCGCGCAGCCGTCCCGAACCGCTGTTCTACTCCGCGAGCACGCCCGGCGAGGCGCTGGCCGCAACCGCCTTCATGCAGGCCACCGGCGTGCCGCTGACGCGCGTGCCGTACAAGGGCTCGTCGCAAGCCCTGCCCGACCTGCTGGCCGGCCGCGTGCAGCTGACCTTCGGCCCGGTGGCCACCGGCCTGCCGCACGTGCGCGAGGGGCTGCTGAACGCGCTCGCGGTGCTGACGCCGAAGCGCCTGCCGGCGCTGCCCGACACCGCGACGCTGGAGGAAGCCGGCATCCGGGGCGTGACGGTGCCTTCGTGGCAGGCGATGCTGGCCCCGGCCGGCACGCCGCCGGCGATCCTCGATCAGCTGGCCTCGGCGACTGCCGCGGCGCTGGAAACCGCCCCGGTGCGCGAGCGCCTGACGAAGCTGCTGCTGCAGATCGAGCTGCTGCCGCCGGCGGCGCTGGCGCAGCGCATCGAGGCCGATGACGCGCTCTGGCAGCGTCATTTCGCCGCCACCGCCGCGGCCCGCCAGCCGTGAGCGGACGCCCCGGCGGCCCGCGGAGCCCCTTTCCCGTGTTTCATGACCCTCGCGACGGACTGGTCGGACTGGCCCTCGCCGCCACCGGCGCCGGGGCGCTGTGGATCGCCCGGCGCTATCCGGCCGGCACGGCCGCCGACCTCGGACCCGGCTTCCTGCCGGGCATACTCGGGGCCTTGCTGCTGCTGCTCGGCCTGCTGATGGCCGCCGGCGCCTGCCGCGGCCCGCGCACTCCGTTCCCGGTGCTGCAGCTGCGGCCGCTGCTCGCCGTGCTCGGCGGCGTCGTGCTGTTCGGGCTGCTGCTGCGCAGTGCCGGGCTGCTGGTGGCGAGCAGCGCGCTGGTGCTGCTCGCGAGCGCCGGCCTGCGCGGCGCCGGCTGGCGGGTGGCACTGATCGAGGCCGTCGTGCTCGGGGTGCTGGCCGTCGCCGTGTTCGTGCACGGCCTCGGCCTGCGGCTGCCGGTCTGGCCTGCGGGGCTGCCGTGGAACTGATCGGGCACCTGCAGCTCGGCTTCGCCGCCGCCGCCGGGGCGCAGAACCTGCTCGCCTGCTTCACCGGTGCTTTGCTCGGCACGCTGATCGGCGTGCTGCCGGGCCTCGGCCCGGTCGCGACCATCGCGCTGCTGCTGCCGCTGACCTACGGCCTGCCGCCGCTGACGGCGCTGATCATGCTGGCCGGCATCTATTACGGCGCGCAGTACGGCGGCTCGACCACGTCGATCCTGCTCAACCTGCCCGGCGAGGCCAGCTCGGTCGTCACCTGCCGGGACGGTCATCCGCTGGCGAAGCAGGGCCGGGCCGGGACGGCACTGGCGGTCGCCGCGCTCGGCTCCTTCTTCGCCGGCTGCGTCGGCACGCTGTTCCTTGCCGCCTGCGCGCCGCTGCTGATGCGCTTCGCGCTCGACTTCGGACCGGCCGAATACTGTTCGCTGATGCTGTTCGGCCTGAGCGGCGCCGTCGCGATCGCCAGCCGCTCGCTGCTGAAGTCGCTGGCCATGGTCGTGCTCGGGCTGCTGCTCGGGCTGATCGGCACCGACGCGAACTCCGGCGTCGCGCGCTACACCTTCGGGCTGCGCGAACTCGATGACGGCGTCGGCACGACCGTGCTCGCCGTCGGCGTGTTCGGCTTCGCCGAGCTGCTGCACGGACTGGAGCACGCCTGCCGGCGCACGCCGGCGATGCGCCCCTGCGGCCGGCTGTGGCCGGATCGGGCCGACACCCGGCGTGCCGTGCCGGCGGTGCTGCGCGGCACCGCGCTCGGCACGCTGCTCGGGCTGCTGCCGGGCGCCGGGGCGCTGCTGCCGGCCTTCGCGTCCTACGCGCTCGAAAAGGCCTGCGCGCGCGACCCTGCCCGCTTCGGCCAGGGCGCGATCGAGGGCGTCGCCGGACCGGAATCGGCGAACAACGCCGCCGCGCAGACCGCCTTCATCCCGATGCTGACGCTCGGCATCCCGTCGAACGCCATCATGGCGCTGATGATCGGTGCGCTGACGCTGCACGACATCCAGCCCGGTCCGCAGGTCATCGTCCACGATCCGGTGCTGTTCTGGGGGCTGGTCGCGAGCATGTGGATCGGCAACGCGATGCTGCTGGTGCTGAACCTGCCGCTGATCGGGCTGTGGGTGCGGCTGCTGGCCACCCCGTACCGGCTGCTGTATCCGGCGATCCTGCTGTTCTGCTGCCTCGGCCTGTACGCGCTGGCCAACCGCACGGGCGATCTGTACCTGGCCGCGCTGTTCGGGCTGCTCGGCTATCTGCTGCAGAAATCCGGCTGCGAGACCGTGCCGCTGCTGCTCGGCTTCGTGCTCGGCCCGCTGTTCGAGGAGCACCTGCGCCGCGCGCTGCTGCTCGCACGCGGCGACGCGAGCGTGTTCCTGCAGCGGCCGCTGTCGCTCGCGCTGCTGCTGGCGGCGCTGGCGCTGATCCTCGGCGCGCTGAGCCCGACCGCCCGCCGCGCCCGCCGGCAACTGGCCACCGAACCGGTCTGAGGGCGGGCGCTCAGAGTTGCCGGCGCACGAACTCCGTCAGCGCATTCATGACCGTCCGGCGTGCCTGGAAATGCGGGATGTGCGCGCATTTCGGGATCAGCAGCGTGTCGACCGGCCCGGACACGGCGCCGGCGATC
>JAFEGB010000325.1 GCA_018240295.1 Pseudomonadota bacterium | reverse complement strand
GAGCGCACGGCCGAAGCTCATGCCGGCATCGATGCCGGTCGTCGTTGCCGGGCCGGACGGCAGCGTGGCCCCCCCCGTAGCGGGGGCCGGGCTCAGCAGATCGAGGGTGACGGGCATCGGGATGCTCCGGGCGCCGGACGGGCGGCGCGGTCACGGACGGGACGGGACGGGACGGAAAGGGACAGGTCGGGACCGGGTCAGTGCGGGCGGCGCGTGCTGCGGTGGCGCGCAGCGGCGAACTCGTCGGTCGCCGCCTGTTCGCGCCGGTCCTCGACGCGGCGCTGCTCGCTGCGGCAGCGCTCGACGACGCTCTCCAGCGCCTGCGTGCGCGCCCGGGTCGCCAGCCAGCGCTTGTGCAGCTGCTGGATCTCGATCTCGTACTGTTCGAGCTGGCGGCAGGTCTGCTCGACGCTGTGATCGAGTCCGGCGATGAAGGCGTGGTAGTCCTGCACGCGCCGCGCCGACAGGCCCGAGCGGCCGTCGTCGTGGAAGCGCGTCAGGTATTCGGCGCGGAACTGCCGCAGCTGTTCGAGCCGCGCCTTCGCCTCGTCGCGCCGCCCGACGATGGTGCGGTACAGCCGGGCGGCCTCGTCCTCGCGCTCGTGGGCGAGATCGACGGCCGGGCGCAGCTGGCGGATACGGTCGTGCATCGTGGTTCCCCTCGCGGACGCAGGCCCCTGCGCCCGCACTGGATCAGGATTCGCCGAGCACGGCGGCGAGCTGTGCCAGACCATCGGCATAGCGCACCTGCTCGTCCATCCCCTGCATCAGGAATTCACGCAGCCGCGGGTACAGCGCGATCGCCTGGTCGACGGCCGGATTCGAGCCGCGGGTGTAGGCGCCGACGCTGATCAGGTCGCGGTGCTGCATGTAGTTGGCCCACAGCTCCTTGAAACGGCGCGCCAGCCGGTACTGGCGCGCGTCCGTGACCTGCGGCATCACGCGCGAGATCGAGGCCTCGATATCGATCGCCGGGTACTGGCCGCCCTCGGCCAGCCGGCGCGACAGCACGATGTGGCCATCGAGGATGCCGCGCGCGGCATCGGCGATCGGGTCGTTGGTGTCGTCGCCCTCGGCGAGCACGGTGTAGATCGCGGTGATCGAACCGCCGGCCTCGTCGTTGCCGGCGCGCTCGACCAGCGCCGGCAGCTTCGCGAACACCGACGGCGGATAGCCCTTGGTCGCCGGCGGCTCGCCGATCGCGAGCGCGATCTCGCGCTGCGCCTGCGCGTAGCGGGTCAGCGAATCCATCAGCAGCAGCACCTGCCGGCCCTGGTCGCGGAAGTACTCGGCGATGCGCGTCGCGAGGTTGGCGCCCTGCAGGCGCTTGAGCGGCGGATCGTCGGCCGGCGCGGCGACGACGACGGCGCGCGCCAGCCCCTCGGCGCCGAGAATCTCCTGGATGAACTCCTGCACCTCGCGACCGCGCTCGCCGATCAGGCCGACGACGATGACGTCGGCCTCGGTGAAGCGCGTCATCATGCCGAGCAGCACCGACTTGCCGACGCCGGTGCCGGCAAAGAGTCCCAGGCGCTGGCCGCGGCCGACGGTCAGCAGCGCGTTGATCGCGCGCACGCCGACATCGAGCGGCTCGCGGATCGGCCGGCGTTCGAGCGGATGCAGGCGACGGCCGGCGAGCGGCTGCGGACGCACGTCGAGCGGCGCCGGCCAGCCGTCGAGCATGCGGCCGTTGCCATCGAGCACGCGCCCGAGCAGGCCGTCGCCGAGCGGCACGCGACTGCCGCCGCCGCTCGGCACGACGCGCGCATACGGCGCCAGACCGTGGATGTCGCCGGCCGGCATCAGGAACACGCGATCCTCGGCGAAGCCGACCACCTCGGCCTCGACCGGCTCGCCGTGGCCGGGGCTGACGACGCGGCAGTGCGCACCGATCGGCGCGACGCAGCCGACGGCTTCGAGCGTGAGCCCCACCAGCCGCGTCAGCCTTCCTTCGACCACCGGTGCCGGCACGTGCACGAGCCGCTCGCGACGCTGGCGCAGGCGCGAGACCAGCGCCGAACGATCCGGCGCCGCGGCCCCGGTGTCGGGGCCGGCTGCGGAATCGGCCGCGGCATGCGCGGCGGCTGGCGCCACGTCCGCCCCGACCGGGGATTCGTCCGCTGCCGGCAGCTCGACGGCGTCCATCAGTGATCCTCCTCGCGCTCGCCGCCGAGCAGCGCGACGATCGCGGTGTTCAGCCGGGCCTCGACGGTCGCATCGATGCGCGAATGCCCGGATTCGAGCCGGCAGCCGCCGCGGCTCAGCGTGCCGTCCTCGACGATCTGCCAGCCGCCGGCGACGGTGCCGAGCTCGCGGATCAGCGCCGCGTCTTCCGGATGCAGGTGCAGCAGCACCTGGCGTTCGGTGACCGGCAGCAGCGGAATGGTTTCGCGGATGGTCGCGACGATCTCGCCGGGCGCGGTCTTCAGTTCGCGGCGGATCAGCTGGCGCGCCAGCGCCACGACCAGCGCCAGCAGCTCCTGTTCGAGCGCGGCGTCGAGCGCGGCGAGCGGCGCGGCGAGTTCGTTCATCGCGGTTTCAAGCAGCGCGCGGCGCGCGGCGATGTCGGCCGCCCCGGCTTCCAGCCCCTCGCGATGCCCGTGCTCGCGGCCTTCCTCGCGCCCGGCGGCGAGCCCCTCGCGGTGACCGGATTCGTAGCCGCCGGCGTAGCCGGTCTCGCGTCCGGCGACCGAGCCGTCGGCGTACCCGGCGGCGCGGCCCTCGACGAAGCCGGCATCGCGGCCCTCGGCGTGGCCTTCGGCGTAACCCTTGGCGCGGCCCTCGGCGCGGCCGGCGGCATAGCCTTCCTCGCGCGCGGCACGCTCGATCGCCTCGATCTCCTCCAGCGTCGGCAGCCGCGGCATCGGGATCGACGGCTCCGGCTCCGGCAGCGGGGCGCCGGCCGACTTGCCGGGCGGTGCGGCCACCGGTTCGGGCGCAGCCTCGGGCTGGGCCTTGTCGAAGCCGGGGAACTGCCAGCGCGGCAGGTCACGTCCGGCCTGCCGGGGAATGATCCGGTCAGACATAGCCACCACCGCCACTGCCGAGGTTGAGGTCGCCGGCTTCGGCCATGCGCTTGGCGATCGTCATGATGTCCTTCTGCGCGGCCTCGACATCGGCAAGGCGCACCGGCCCCATCGATTCGAGGTCGTCGCGCATCATCTCGGCGGCGCGCTTGGACATGTTGCGCAGGATCTTCTCGCGGATCGTCTCGTCGGCGCCGCGCATCGCGACGATCAGGGTTTCCGAGGACACCTCGCGCAGCAGGTTCTGGATGCCGCGGTCGTCGGCGTTGAGCAGGTGCTCGAACACGACCATCAGATCCTCGATGCGCAGCGCCAGCGACTCGTCCATGCCCTTGATCTTGTCCATCAGCGGCGTGCTGATGCCGGTGTCGATGGCGTTGAGGATTTCGGCGGCGCGCTTCGGACCGCCGACCTTGAAGCTGCTGGCGGCGTTGATGTTGCGCATCACCTGCTTCTCGATGACCTCGTTCAGCTCGCCGATCGCCGCGGTCGGCACCGAGTCGAGCGTCGCGACGCGGATCAGCACGTCGTGGCGCAGCGTCTCGGGCAGCAGCGCCAGCACCTCGGCGGCCTGCGCCGATTCGAGGTAGGACAGCACCAGCGCGATGATCTGCGGATGCTCGCGGCGCAGGCCGGCCGCGACCGCCTGCGCCTCCATCCACTTCAGCGCCTCGACGCCGGTGGCGCCGGCCTCGTTGAGGATGCGGTCCATGACGTTCTTGGCCTTGTCACGGCCGAGGGCGCGCGTCAGCACGTTCTTCATGAAGTCGCGGCTGTCGATGACGAGGGCGTTCTGGTTGACGAGTTCGTTGTTGAACTCGGCGACGACCGTCGACACCGCATCGCGCCCGACCGAGGACAGGCTCGCCATCGAGGCGCCGATGCGGTGCAGCTCGCGCGGATCGAACTGCTTGAGCAGCTCGGCGGCGTACTCCTCGCCGAGCGCCATCATCAGCACCGCGACGCGGTCCGGGCCGCTCAGGGCTTCACCGGCCATTTCACTCATGGTTCAGGCCTCCTCCTCTTCCTGCGACGCCAGCAGTGCCATGCCCTCGCCGGGCTGACGGTTCATCCACGTGCGCAGCACGCTGACGGCGCGGCGCGGGTCCTCGGCCACCAGCCGGCGGGCGATGTCGAGTCGTTCTTCGAGCCGCTCGATGGCCTCGGCGTCATCGGGCTGCGGCAGCGGCACCGGCGCCTTGCCGTTGCCGTTGCCGTGATGCCCGTCGGCCTGCGCCAGCGCCTGGCCGGCGGCCGACAGCTGCACGGCATCGGCATCCTCGTCGCCGCCGGCACCGGCCTCATCGCCGCTCGCCTCGCCGCCTTCGGCGGGCACCAGTGCCTTGCCGCCGGCATCGGTGGTCGCGAGCGCCGTGCCCGGTCCGGTTTCGGTGGCGGCCGGAGCCGCGAGCGCAGCGGCGGCCGCCGGTTCCGGTGCCGGCAGCGCCGGCGGCGGCGGCAGCAGGCGGCGCACGACCGGTCGCACGACGACGAGCAGGAACACGATCGCGACGATGGCGACCAGGCTCCACTTGACGAGTTCGATGAACCAGTCCTGACGCCAGAACGGCAGCAGGTTCGGATCGAAGGGAGTGGTCGCGAAGGTCGCGTTCATGACGTTCACCGTGTCGCCCCGCTGGGCGTCAAATCCCACCGCTTCGCGCACGAGCGCGGTGATGCGGTCGATGTCCTCCTGCGGCCACGAAACCCGCTCGACCGAGCCTTCGGGCCGCACCGTGATGCGGTCATCGAGCACGACCGCGACCGACACGCGCCGCACGCGCCCCGGTGCAGCGGTGATGTGGCTGACGCGCTTGTCGAGCTCGTAGTTGCGCGTGCTCTGGCTGCGCGTGCGCATCGGGCGGCTGCCGTCGGCGGCGCGCTGCGCGTCGCTCTGCTGGGCGCCGGCCGCGGCAGCGGCCTGGCCCTGCGGCCCGATCTGGCCGTTGCCGGTCTGGCCACCGCCGGGCTGCGGCGCATTCGGATTGTTCGGATCGGCCTGCGCGGCCGGCGCGCCGGCGGCCTGCTCGGGCGCCGTCGCGACCCCGGGCGGCTGGTTCGACAGCGCACCGGGAATGCCCATCGGCTGCGGGCGGTTGTTGTTCTCCTCGATCAGCTCCTCGCTGCGCACCATGCCGCGCTCGCGCTTCGGATCGAAGGATTCGGAGGTCTCCTCCAGCTGCGAGAAGTCCAGATCGAGCGCCACCTGCGCGCGCATCTTGTTGGCGCCGAGGATCGGCGTCAGCAGGTCCTCGATGCGGCGCGTGTAGTTCGACTCCAGCCGCTGCTGGTATTCCATCTGATCTAGGTTCAGGCCCGGCGTGCCGCCGGCCGGGCGCGTCAGCAGGTTGCCGGCCTGATCGACGACCGAGACCTGCGAGGGCGTCAGCCGCGGCACGCTCGAGGACACGAGGTGCACGATCGCCGCGACCTGGCCGGCGTCGATCGCCCGCCCCGGCTGCAGCTGCACCAGCACCGAGGCGGTCGGCTGCTGCTTGTTGCGCACGAACACCGTGTCCTTCGGCAGCGCCAGATGCACGCGGGCGTTGGCGACGGCGCCGATGCTCATGATCGAGCGCGCCAGCTCGCCCTCGAGCGCGTGCTGGTAGCGGGCGTTCTCCATGAACTGGCTGGTGCCGAAGCCCGACTGCTGCTCGAAGGTGTCGAAGCCGCCGGTCGTGCCGCGCGGCAGGCCCTGCGCGGCGAGCTTCAGGCGCAGCTCGGCGACGCGATCGGCCGGCACGTTCAGCGTGCCGGTCTGGCGATCGACGCGCACCGGCACCTGCATCTTGTTCAGGGCTTCCATGATCTGGCCGGCGTCGGCCTCGGCCAGACCGTGGTACAGCGGCTGGAAATCGGGGCGGCCGGCCGACAGCGCCACGGCCACGATGGTCGCGAGCAGCAGCACGCCGAGCGCGATCGCGCCGTACATCCACGGCCCCGGCGTGCGCACGCGCACCAGCCAGTCGCGCCAGCCGGCGCGCGCCGGCGCGGCATCGGCGGTGTCCGTGGCAGTGGCGAGCGAGGTGTCTTCGGTCACGACGGTGTTCCTCGGTATTCCTCAAGGCGCTCCTGACAGGGAATCCGCCGGCTCAGAGCGGCATGTTCAGGATGTCCTGATAGGCGGCGACCAGCTTGTTGCGCACCTGCAGCGCCGACTGGAAGCTCAGCCGCGACTGCTGCATCGCGATCATCACGTCGGGCAGGTCGGCGCCCTCCTCGCCGAGCTCGAAGGCCCGCGCCATGCGCGAGGCCTGCTGCTGGCGGGCGTCGACGCGATCGAGCGCGCCCTTGAGCAGGCTGGCGAAATCGGCATCGCCGGCACCGGCTTCAGGGCCGGCAGCGGCTCCGGCGTCGGTGGCGGCAGCGCGCAGGGCGGCGATCGAGGCGTTCAGCGGGGACAGGGTCATGAGCTTCGGTCTCCTGGATTCGGTATCAGGCCGGATCAGGCCGGGTCGTGTCGGGCGTACGCGGGCGGGGCGCGGCCGGTTCAGGCCACGCGCTGGCCGCCGGCAGGCGGGCCGTTGCCGGCGGCAGCGGCGGGGATCCCGGCCTCCGCGGCCGGGTCACGGGGAAGATCGAGCGCCGGCAGACGCAGCGTCAGCCGGCCATCGGCCGGATCACCGCTCAGCTCGGCGGCGTGGGCCTGGGCAACGATGCGCGCGACCCGCGCGGCGAGCGGATCACGACGGGCAGGCTGGGCGCCCGGCGCGTGGCGCCGGCAGTCAAGCTGCGGGCGTCCGTCGGCACCGGCGTGGAAGCCGAGCTGCAGGCGCACGCCGTGCGCGAGCCAGGGCTCGGCCAGCGTCTGCAGCATCGCGACGAAGGCTTCGGGGTGGACGAGAACCTCGGCTTCGGCCGGCAGCGTGCTGTCGACGGCGAGCGTCGCGCCGGTGGCACCGAGCTGCGGCAGCAGCGCATCGATGCAGCGCCCGATCAGCACCGCGGCCGGCAGCGGCCGGCGCTCCAGCCCGCCGCCGCGCACGCAGATCAGCAGGTTGCGCACGGTGACTTCGAGCTGCTGCAGGCGTTCGAGCAGTTCGTCCTCGGCGCGCGGCAGCGCGTCGCCGGCCGACAGCATCGACGGATCCGGGGTTTCGATGCGCTCGGCCAGGTGGGCCATCAGGTCGCCGAGCCGGCGCAGCCGCTGCAGGCGTTCGCTGCGCCGCTGCTCGAACTCGTCGCAGGCGTCCCCTGCGGGCACGCCCGGCGACGGAATCCGGCTCTGGCCGTCCACGGGACGGTCGGCTTCGAGCGGATGACGGGTCGGGTTCATTTCGGCACCTCGGTGCGGCTACTCAAACGGGCGGTTTCCCGTCCACGCTGGTAGCTCAGCAAGTCCTGTGCCTACTATGAATCTCCTTTCTATTCAGTAATTTGAATTGTAAACCGATGATGGCGCCGGATTTTCGACGGCGATGCAGGCGCCACCGGCAGTCAAAACTCCGGCGCGAGCAGCAGCTCCGCAAGCTCCGCCAGCGTCCCGACGCGCGCCTGCGCCGCCGCCGCCGCCAGCCGGGCCGGATCGCCATAGCCCCAGCCGGCCGCGATGAAGGCGAGATCGTTGGCCGCAGCAGCGGCGGCGTCTTCAGGCGTGTCGCCGATGTAGACGCAATCGGCCGCGGCCAGTCCGTGCCGGGCCAGCACGACCGCCAGTGCCGCCGCCTTGTCGGCGACCGGCGGCTCGAAGGCATCGAGCGCGTACACGGCCTCGAAGCGCGGCCCCAGACCGAAGTGATCGAGGATCAGCCGGGTCGGCGTCAGGCGCTTGTTGGTGACGACGAACAGCCGCCGGCCCGCATCGGCCAGCCTGGCGATCACGGCTTCGAGGCCCGGATAGGCGACGGTCGCGCGCCAGCCGCCGCCGTCGTAGGCATCACGGAATGCCGAGGCGAGCCGGTCGAGCGTCGGCGCATCGGCCTCGCCGCCGAGCAGGCGCGTCAGCGTCGGGCGCAGCGGCGGTCCGATCAGCCGGGCATCGAGGGCGACGGCCGGCTCGATGCCGCAGGCCGCGAACGCGAGCCGGAAGCTTTCGAGGATGCTCGGGGCCGAATCGACCAGCGTGCCGTCGAGGTCGAACAGCAGCACCGACGGCAGTGCAGCACCGGCAGCACCGGCAGTACGGAAGGTTTCGGGAACGGGTTCGCTCATTCGTCGTCGGCGGCCTTGATGCCGTACTTGCGGATTTTCTCGACCAGCGTCGTGCGCCGCATCTTCAGCAGGCTGGCAGCGTGCGCGACGACGCCGTTGGACTCCTCGAGCGCACTGACGATCAGCTGCGTCTCCAGATCGGACAGATACTGCTTGAGATCGAGCCCGCCGGCCGGCAGGTGCAGGTTGCGCCCCGCTGCCGGAGGCACCGCGCCCTCGGCATCCTCGGCCAGCGCCGCATGACTGTCGGCCGGCTCGTGGATTTCGGTCTCGGCGCCGATCTGGTACTTCGGCGGCAGGTCGGGGACTTCGACGGCACCGCCGCCGCCCTGCAGGATCGCCAGGCGTTCGATCAGGTTCGCGAGTTCGCGGACGTTGCCCGGCCACGGATAGCGGCCGAGGCAGCGCAGCGCCGCCGGCGTCAGCGTCATGCGGCTGCCGGACTGGTTCTCCTGGCGGCGCAGCAGGTCGTCGATCAGCTGCGGCAGGTCGCCGATGCGCTCGCGCAGCGGCGGCATCTCGATCGGGAAGACGTTCAGCCGGTAGTACAGGTCCTCGCGGAAGGCGCCGCTGGCGATCTGCTCCTCAAGCTTGCGGTGCGTGGCCGCGACGATGCGCACGTCGGCCTCGATCGCCTTGTTGCTGCCGACGCGCTCGAAGGTGCGCTCCTGCAGCACGCGCAGCAGCTTGACCTGCATCGGCATCGGCATGTCGCCGATCTCGTCGAGGAACAGCGTGCCGCCCTCGGCAAGCTCGAAACGCCCGCGCCGCGCCGTGATCGCGCCGGTGAAGGCGCCCTTCTCGTGGCCGAACAGCTCGCTTTCCAGCAGGTTCTCGGGGATCGCGCCGCAGTTGACCGGCACGAACGGCCCCTTCTGGCGCGCCGAGAAGTAATGCAGGTTGCGCGCGACGACCTCCTTGCCGGTGCCGGACTCGCCGAGGATCAGCACCGTGGCATCGGAGGGTGCGACGCGCTCGATCAGCTTGCGCACCGCGACGATGGCCGGGCTCGACCCGACCAGCGCGCGGAAAAGCTCGGCATGGCGGCGGTTCAGCGGCCCGATCTGGCCGCTGGCCTGCGCCTGGCGGTATTCGGCGAGCTGCGACTGCAGCGCCGACAGCGAGGCATGCCGGAACGGCCGCAGGATCGTGAACACGCCCGGCACGAGACTGCAGGCGCCGGGCATGCCGGCTTCCTCGGTGATCAGCACCAGCGGCACCTGTGGCAGGGCATTGCGCAGCTCGCGCAGCAGGCTGCCGTCGGCCTCGGCATTGCTGCCCTGACCGACGAAGACCACCTCGTATGCCGGCCGGCCGCCGAGTGCCTCGCGCAGCTGGCTGCGTCCCAGCTGCAGGATCTGTACGCCTTCCTCCATGAATTCGAGCACGCCACGCAGTTCGCGGGCGCGCTCGCGCGCGTCGTCGAGGATCAGTACGGGCTTGTCCATTGCAGACCGGACTCGGTGTTTCGACGGGGGGGATCGCGGGCCAGGGCTGGTCCGGCGAGCCCACAACCATAGTTGGGGATATCGCCCGGTCAACGCCCCGAAGGACGCCGTTCGCGACCGAGCCGACGGCGGTGGAGCAGGAAGATCAGGCGTTCGAGTGCATCGCGCAGCGTCGGATCGGTGCTGGCGAAGTCAACGCGGACCTGGTCGCCGTCGACCTGCGCATTTCCGCTCAGGCACAGCGGCAGCGGATAGCGCAGGTCGAGGTGGAGTTCGACGGCGACCGGACCAGGCGACGGAATTTCGTCACTTTGCCACAGCACGGTTTCGGCGGACAGCCTCACCTTATGAAGTGGCGGCAGATTTTCGGCGCGAATCAGTAATCTGCCGAGCAGTTCGAGCACCAGATCGAGCTTGCGCTCCAGCCGCAGCAGTTCGCCACCACGTTCGCTGCCGCCGGCAGCGGCGACATCATCGGCCGCCTCGCCGGGGCCGAGCGCCAGCGTCAGCAGCGAACGCAGCACCTCGCGCGCGGCCTCGGTCTCCTGCCGGGCCATTTCGGGACCGGGCAGCTCCGGCAGCGCCCGCCACGCCAGCGGCAGCAGTGCCTCGTGATACAGCCCCTCGCCGGCTTCCATGCTCAGGCCCCGCCATAGGCGCGTCTGGCGTGACCGGCCGCCATCAGGCCGCGCAGCGCCTGGCCGGCTTCGTCGCGGGACTCGCCGACCAGCCGGGCCGTGCGCTGGTCGCTGGCGAGCACGGCCTCGATGAAGGCGAGCACGGCGGCCGGATCGACCGCGGCCGGTGCCGGCAGCAGCCGGGCGAGCGCCGGCTTGCGCCCGGCCTCGGCCTCGGCCAGCGACGACCAGTCCTGTGCCTCGGCGTGACGCAGCATGGTCTCGGTGGCGGCGAGCACGCCGGCGGCCTGCGCGTGCCAGTCCACGGGGTTCACGCGGCGTCGGCGATGCCGTCCCAGCCTTCCTTGACCTGGCGCAGCAGCGTCGCCGCCTCGTCGAGCATGCCGGCATCGGCTTCGAGGTTGGCCTGCAGCAGCCGGCGTTCGAGGTATTCGTACAGCGCATCGAGATTGGTCGCAATCTCGCCGCCGGCCTCGAAGTTCAGGCTGCCGCGCAGGCCGGCCACGATGTCGAGCGCCTTGCCGATGGCCAGGCCGCGCGCAGCGACATCGCCGGCTTCCAGCGCCCGGCGCGCATGGGCGATGCGCTCAAGGCCGGCGTCGAGCAGCAGCTGGATCAGCCGGTGCGGCGAGGCATCCTCCACGGCACTGACGGTACCGATGCGGTTGTACTGCGCGAGTGCCTGCTGGGCGGGGGTCATGTCGGGTTCCTCTGGAGTACGTCCCGCGCGTGCCGGCGGGGCCGTGGGTGGATTGGCGCGGCCGCAGCCGGGCCGGTGTGATCGCCTGCGAACACCGCATCCGTCAGTTCGAACTGCTGGAACTGCTGCCGGAGTTGGTCATTGCATTCAGTTGCGAGGTCAGGAAGTCGCTGGTCGCCTTCAGGCTCGCCATCACCGAGTCGAGCCGCGTGAACTGCGTGCGGTAGCGGGTTTCGAGTTCGGTCATGCGGTCGTCGAGGGCGGTGCGCTGCTTCGCAATGCGCGCGCTCTCGTCACTGAGACCGCTGCTGCGCCGCCCGATCGTGCCGTCATCGGCGAGCACGTCATCGAGCAGGGACTTGAGCTGGTCCCCGAGCCCGCGCTTGAAGTCGACGCTGCCGCGCGCGCCGGTGCCGGCCCCGGAGATCAGCAGCCGCAGCCCGTCGGCATCGCCGCTTGCGGTCAGGATGCGGCCGCTGCCGGTGGCGGCAACGCCGCCGATGGTGCCGGCGACATCGGTGCCGGCCGTGGCCGTGCCGGTATCGAGGCCGAGCGCGGTTGCCGCCGAGCCGCTGGCGAGCGACACGGTCGAGGCCGCGCCGTAGCGGTTCGAGCGGATCTCGAAGTGATCGGTGTTCCAGCTCACGGTCACCGCGGCACCGGCGGTCTTCAGCGCCGAGGCACCGTTGATGCGGCTCTGCAGCTCGTGCGCGAGATCATCGGCACTCGCGTAGCTGCCCTGGGTCAGCGTCAGCGCGCCGGTGGCGGTGCCGTCGATGAGCAGGCTCAGGCCGTTGTTGGTGCCGTCGATGGTCAGCGGGAAACCCGGCGCCGTGACCGCGCCGGTCAGCAGGCCGCCGGCCGGCTCGGTAGTGATGTCCACCGCGTAGTTGCCGGTTTTGGTCGTCGAGGACGACACGACCACCGACACGCGGCTGTCGCTGGCCTTGCCGGTGGCACCGAACAGGCGGGCGACGGAATCGGCATTGCTGCTCAGGGCATCGGCGAGCGTGCTCGAATCAAAGCTCAGCGTGCCGTCCTTCTGGAAGGACACGCCGACGGCCTTGAGGCTCGACGCACCGCCCAGACCGGCGATCGAGGAGGTCATCAGGCCGCGCAGCCGGCCCATGACCGACAGCACCGAGGCATCGCCGATCAGCGGCCCGCCCTTCTTCGATTCACTGTCGAAGCTGGAGGCCGACTTCACGGCCGACACCACTTCGTTGTAGGCATCGACCAGACCCGACACCGCCTTGGCCGCGGCGCTGTCGTCGCGGGCAATGTCGACGGTGACCGGGCTGCTGGTCACGGTCCTGAGGTTCAGCGTCAGGCCCGACACCGCCGAGCCGACCAGATTCGTGCTGCTGGTCAGCGACAGGCCATCGAGCTTGAACTTGGCGTCCTGGGCACTGACGGTCTGCGTCAGATTCCTGCCGCTGCCGGCGGTCGCGGCCGGATCGAAGGCGAACTGCGACAGCCCGCCGGCATCGGTCGAATTGCCGTCGTTGTCGCTGACGCTGATCTTCAGCGCGTTCGCGGCCCCCGACTCGCTGCCCGAGAACACCAGGCGCTGGCCGCTGCCATCGCCGACGATGCTGGCCGTGACGCCGGCACCGGCGGCGTTGATCGCATCGCGGATGCCGGAGAGCGTGTTGTTGGTGGCATCGATGACGATGCTGGTCGAGGGCTTGGTGGCGTTCGGCGTGAAGGTGCTGCTGCCCGAGTTCCAGGTGCCGAACGAGATCGTCAGCGTGCCGGTACCGACGGTCTCGAATGCCGTGTTGAAGCTGGCACTTGCGAGCTTGTCGGCGCGCGCGAGCTGCGAGACCTCGACCGTGTAGCTGCCGGCGGCGGCGGTGCGCGCGGCGGTCACCGACAGCGCCGACGGATCGCTGACGGTCGCCGTCTTGGTCTGGAAGGTGTTCGGGCTCGCCAGCGTGCCGGCGGCGGTCTGCAGCTTGTCGAGCGCCGACGTGATCTTGCCGAGCGCCGAGATGCGCGCATCGTTCAGCGTGCTGGCGCTGTCGAGGCGCGCCGTCGGCGCCTTGCGTTCCGCCGCCATCAGCTGCGAGACGAGGTTGTTCACGTCGAGTCCGGAGCCGAGTCCGGGAGAGGATATGGCTGCCATGGCGCTTGTGCTCTCGGGCAAAGGTGACGGAAATCCGTCAGGCCTGGGCGTGTACGAGGTATCCCTCCTCCCCATCACGCAAGCGTCGTGCCAGCGCCAGGACTTCTTCGGACGGGATCTGGCGGATGACCTCGTTCTTCTCGGTATCCATGACCTTGACGACGGTCTCGCCGCTTTCCCTGTCGATGCTGAAATTCAGCGCGCGGTGCGACTCGGACAGATAGCGGTTGACGTCCTCGGTCGCGCGCTGCAGTTCGCGCTCGCGCTCCTCGACGCTGCCCTGCTGCTGCGGTTCGTTGCCGGCACGGCCGCGCACGTCACCGAGCGCGGCGATCGCCGCCACCGGATCGACCGGTGCGACCGCCTCCGGCGTCAGGTTCTGGGCCGCGCCCGGCGAGATCGCCTGTTGTACCGCGACGGCCGTCGCCGGCGGGCGCTCGATCGCGCCGCCAGCCGGCGGAATGCTCAAGGTCATGATCCACCTCCCGAAAGCCCAAAGGCCCGGGGGCGTACTCTCCGCCCCCGGGCCGTTTTCAACGGGCGCTCATGCGCCTCCTGTCAGCCGGTCTGAGCTTAGCGGAGCAGGCTCAGCACGCCCTGCGAGAGCTGGTTGGCCTGCGCGAGCATCGCGGTGCCCGCCTGCTGCAGGATCTGGTTCTTGCTGAGCGTGGCCGTTTCCGAGGCGAAGTCGGCATCCTGGATGCGCGAACGGGCGGCGGTCAGGTTCTCGGCGTTGGTGGCGAGCGTGTTCAGCGTCGAGCCGAAGCGGTTCTGCACGGCACCGAGCGTCGAGCGGTTCTCGTCGATCTGCTTCAGCGCGTTGTCGATCGCCGTCAGCGCCTTGTTGGCTCCGTCCACCGTCGAGATGTCGAGCTCCTTCAGCGAGCTGCCGGTCTTGGTTTCGCCGTAGGTGCCGAGACCGAGGCCGGAGTTCGCGACACCGGTGTTGACGTTGGTCGTGCCGGCGCCGACGTTGATCGCGCTCGCCGAGTGCAATGTGTAGGTGCCGAAGGTGGTCGCCGCCGCACCGACACCGGTGCTGGCCGCGGTCACGCCCGTGAACGAGTGGATGATGTTGCGGCCATCCGCGGCTTCGAGGCGCACGCCGTTGGTGCCGTCGTCGATCGCGGAGACACCGGTGCGGCCCGAGATCGCGTTGGTCGCGGTGATCGCCGCAGCGCGCGAGGCCGCGGTGGCGGTCGTCGTCGAGAAGGTCGCGGTGGTCACGCCGTTGATCACCAGACGACCGGTGGTCGAGGCGCCGACCTGCGTGGTGCCGTTGACGCGCGTGGTGTTGGCGGTGGCCGTGACGCCGGTCTGCTCGCTGGCGCGGTTGATCGCCGCGACCTTGGCGATGGCGCTGCCGGCGCGCTGGGCGGTCGTGCCGGTCGAGGCCGTGTCATCCGAGGAGCGCGAAGCTCCGACCAGCACGCCATTGAGGCTGAAGTCACCGCTGGCGAGCGCCGTACCGTTGTTGGCGACCGTCGAAACCGTGGCTTCCTGGGTCTTGTAGGTACCCGCCGTGAAGCCGGCGTTGGTGCCGAGCGTGTTGGTCGTGCCGCCGGCGATCACGATGTCCTGGTCCGAGGACAGCGAAACCGTGCCGTAGTTGGTGCCGGCCGCCATGACGCCGGTGCCCGCGGAAGTGATGGTCGCGAACGAGGTCGTGATGTTGCGGCCGTCGGCAGCGACGAGCTGCACACCGCCGGTGTCGAGGCCGCTGTCGACCGCCGTGACGCCGGTGCGCGCCGAGATCGCGTTGATCGCCTCGACGACGTTCTTGCGCGTCAGCGCCGTATCGGTGCTGGTCGAGAAGGTCGCCGTGGTCACGCCGTTGACGACGATCGCGCCGGTCGCGCTGGCGCCGGTCATGCTCGCGCCTTCGGCGATGTTCTTGTCGACGGTGGCGGTGACGCCGGTCTCGGAAGTCTTGGCGTTGATCGCCGCAGCCTTGGCGATCGAGCTGGCGGCATTGCCGCTGAACGAGGCGTGATCGCTGGAAGCCACGGACGGGCCGATCAGCACGCCGTTGATCGACATGTCGCCGCTGGCGATCGCGTTCGCGGTCGACACCGAGCTGACCGACACGGCGTTGCTGACGCCGAGCTTGTCGGTGGTCGCACCGTTGAGCGAGACGTTGATGGTTTCGCCGACGTTGGCACCGACCTGGAAATTCGCACCCTTGAAGCTGCCATCGAGCAGATTGGTGCCGTTGAAGTTGGAAGCCTTGGCGGAGCGGTCGATTTCCTGCAGCAGCTGGCCGGCTTCCTGCTGCAGCGCGGCGCGGTCGGAATCGCTGTTCGTGGCGTTGGCCGACTGCACGGCCAGTTCACGCAGGCGCTGCAGGTTGTTGGTGATTTCACCAAGCGCGCCTTCGGCCGTCTGCGCCAGCGAGATGCCGTCGTTGGCGTTGCGCGTGGCCTGGTTGATGCCCTTGATCTGCGAGGTGAAGCGATCGGAAATCGCGAGGCCGGCGGCGTCGTCCTTGGCGCTGTTGATGCGCATGCCCGAGGACAGGCGCTGCAGCGAGGTCTGCAGGGCGTTCTGGGAGGCGTTCAGGTTGCGCTGGGCGTTCAGCGAGGGAATGTTGCTGTTGATGTACTGGGGCATGACTGCAATCCTCAGAAGAGCCGATGGCTACGACCCGGACGGGCCTTCCGGCGAGTGACCCGGAAGGGTCCGTGCCGCCTTGATTCCGGGTATCGGCGCTTCTCGGGAAATCTTTAGGCATCCCCGTTCGTGTCGGACTGTGGCAGCGGAAAGGCCAGCCGCCATGCCCTTCCGGCATCGTCTCGGCACTCCATCAGCGTGTAGCCGGCCGGCGCTGCGGCAGCCGCGCCGAGCAGCAGGAACGGCCGGCAGCGCGCGATCACCTGCGTCGCACCGGCCAGCACCGCCGCAGCGTCGGTATCGGCACCGCTCACCAGCCAGTCGCAGTGCGGCAGCTTCAGGCCGTCGAGCGTCTGCTCGCGCTGGCGCTGCGCGGCGAGCCACGCGGCCGGCGTCGCGGCCGTGACGGCCGGCGCCTCTGCCGCCGCCAGCCGGCCCGGCCACAGCGTGCCGGCCGCCGGCCCCGTGCCGTCCGGATCGAAGCGCAGCAGCAGGCCGTCGGGTCCGAGGCGCTGCATCAGCTCGGGCAGTGCCCATTCGGCCGACACATCACCGGCGAGCACCGCGCACTGGCCTTCGCCGAGCAGTTCATCGAGCAGGGCGGCGAGCGTCGGTGCCGCCGGCGAGGCGACCGGCGCCAGCGCCGCATCGAGCGTCGCGCCGAGCCCGGCGAGCAGCGCCTCCCACGGCGCATCGATGCCGCCCGCCCTGGTGAATTCGAGCATCTGCGGATGCCACGGACAGCCGCCGCTGCCGAGCGCGACCCAGGCCGGATACGGGTACAGCCGCCACGCCGGCCGCCCGAGCGCACCGGCCAGTTCGGTCGTGGCCGTCGCGGCCCCGACGGTGAGATCGAGCGCCGTCAGCAGCGCCGCGAGACCATCGAGGTCGTCGCGCAGGTCGAGATCCTCCGGCCGCCACCACGGCACGCCGGCCGCCGTCAGCGCCTCCAGCTCGGCGGGCTCGGCATCGTGCTGCAGCACGACGACGCGCAGTTGCGCACGCGCCGCCAGCGTGCGCGCCAGACCGGAGAGCGGCGGATACAGGTTCGTGCGGTTCGCCGCCCGCAGGCCGCTGCGCCAGACCAGTCCGACCGTGACACCGGCGTCGAACACCGCGTGCAGGCGCTGCTGCCAGTGGCGCACCGCATCGGCCCCGGCGCGCAGCGGCAGCGCCGGTTGCGGCGGGAAGGCATCGAGCCTCGGGCGGTAGCGGCAGGCGAGTTCGCCGAGCGGCAGCTTCACGTCGATGTCCGCAGCGAGCCGCTCCCAGTCGAGACCGCTGCGCCGGCTGCCGATCAGGCGCACGCCGGGGAAGCTCCTCGCATACAGCGGCACCAGCCGCGGGTCGCACTCCAGCGTCACGGCCCGCGCCTCGGCGAGCAGATCCGGCAGACAGGTCGAAAACAGGATCTCGTCGCCGAGGCCCTGCTCGGCGAACACCAGCACGTGCCGCCCGGCGAGTGATTCGCCCGGCGCGGCTTCCGGAAACGGGTAGTCGTTCGGCACATGGATGCCGCGCCAGCGCCAGCGGTAGTCGGCCCAGCCGCCGGCGAGATCACCGGCGGCGAGGCGTGTGTAAGCGGCGTTCCAGCGGTAGCGGACATCGGCGGGTGCGAGCTGCTGCGCGGTGTCGTGCGCCGCGCAGCCCTCCTGCGGCCGGCCGGCGCGCAGCAGGGCCAGCCCGGCGTTGTTCCAGGCATCGGCGAGCGTCGGCTCCAGCGCCAGCGCGGCCTCGAAGTCCGGCAGCGCCGCCGCGGCCGCATTGGCATCGAGGGCCGCGCCGCCGCGGCGGGTCAGGGTCTCGGCCAGCGCCAGACGCGCCTCCGGCCAGTCGCCGGCCAGTCGCAGCGCCCGGCGGTACAGGTGGATCGCCAGATCAAGCGCGCCGCCGCGCTCCGCCAGTGCGCCGAAGTTGTACGCGAGGCTCGGCTCCTGCGGCGTCAGCGTCAGCGCGCGCACGAAGGCGGCGTGCGCCAGCGCCCCCTCCCCGCCTTCGCGCGCCGCCAGCCCGAGCAGATGCCAGACGCCGGCGAGATCGGGCCGCTGGCCTGTCAGCGTCACCGCGGCCTCGCGCGCCGCGGCGTGGCGGCCTTTGCGAAACAGCGCCAGCGCGGCGTCGAGCTGACGGCTGGCGACGGCATCCACCGGGCGCTCGCGGGGCGGCACCTTCGCCAGCGCCTGCGCCATCGCCGTGAAGGTCGGCTGCCAGTCGGGCTGATCGGGCGGGCGCGACCACAGCCGCTGCGTCGGATGCCAGGGCATCGCATCGGTGCCGAGCATCGGCCAGCCGCTGCCGGTCAGGAAGCGCCAGACCGGCACGCCGAGCGCGGCGGCGAGTTCGGCGACCGCGGTGCTCGCCGAGATCACCAGATCGAGGCCATCGAGCAGGGCCGCGACCTCGTCGAGCGCGTTGCGCTGGTCAAGCCCCGGCGGCTCGGCGATCGGGACGCCGAAGCGCGCCTGCGCGGCCGCCAGTTCCGGCGCGGACGGGTCGTACTGCACGCTGACCCAGCGCACGCCCGGCACCCCGAACAGCGGCGCCATGGCTTCGAGCGCGGCGTAATGGCGTTCGCGGGCCCCGCCGCGCAGGCCGCTCCTCCAGCAGAGACCGATCTTCAGGCCCTTGCCGAGCCCGGCGAGCCAGCGTCGCCAGTGCGCGGCACGCGCGGCATCGGCGAGCAGATAGCCGCGCACGGCCGGGAAGTCCTCGATCCGGCGGCGGAACCACCGCGGCAGGCTGCCGGCTTCGAGGTAATGCGTGCAGGCCGGACGCTCAACGCTGCGCTGCACGCCGCCACCGCGCACGAGCGGCAGCACGCTCGCGCCCGGGAACGAGCGCGCGAACAGCGGCTGCAGGCGCGGATCGCAGAACAGCGTCACGGATTCGGCGCGCGCCAGCGCATCGGGCACGCAGGAAGCGAACAGGATCTCGTCGCCGACGCCCTGCTCGGCCAGCAGCAGCAGTGCCTCGCCGTCGCCATCGAGCGGCGTGCCGTCCCAGCGCTGCATGCCGAGGCCGGTGTAATCGACGCCGAACACGCGACTGCGCGCCTCGTACTGCGCCCAGCCGGCGTCGAGCTCGCCGAGGCTGAGCAGCGCCAGCGCCAGATGCCAGGCCGCGTGCGCATCCTCGGGCGCCTGCGCGAGGCGCTCGCGCAGCAGCGCGGCAGCGGCGGCAAAGTGACCGTCGTCCTGCTCGACCGAGGCCAGTTCGGCGAGCAGCCCGGTATCGGCCGCCGCCGCCTGCCGCGCCTGCTGCAGGCAGTCACGCGCCGCCGCGAGCTGCCCGTGCGCATGCAGTGCCTGCCCAAGCACCAGCGCCAGCCCCGGCGTCTGCGGCGCGAGCTGCCAGGCCCGGCCGAGCAGCGAGGCCGCCTCCTGCGCATCACCACGCTCCAGCCGGATCTGCCCGAGCAGGTTCAGCACCGGCGCATCGTCGGGCTGGCGCGCGAGGGCGGCGCGGTACAAGGCTTCGGCCTCGGCCAGTTCGCCGGCCTGGTGATGCAGCACGGCGCGCGTCAGTTCATCGTCGCCGGCAGCGGCAGCCGTGGGGCGGGAAGCGGTCGGTCCCTGGGTCATCGCGGGCTCGCAGGATCGGTGCGCCGGCGCGCGGCGCAGACAGGAAGGAAATGGCCGGGTTTTCAGCGGCGCACCGACTGTAGTTGCGGGCACCCCGGCTTTCCCGGATCGACGGATGGCCGCGAGGCGCGTCCGCCGTGCGCCGGCCGGACCGCGGCCGCAGCTCGCCTCCGGCCCCTGCGCCACCGCCCCGCGCCGACGGCTCGGGGTGCGCTGCGAGCGGCGAAGCCAAGGCGGCACACCCCGTATCGATGTGCGTCATCGATGCTTCGATGCGCACCATCGGCGGACCGATGCGCGTCATGGACGCTTCCATGCGTGCCCTCGGCGGATCGATGTGCGTCATGGACGCTTCGATGCGCGGCATCTGCGGACCCACGCGCGTCATCTGCGCTTCCTTGCGCGGAATCTGCGGATCGATGTGCGTCATGGATGCTTCGATGCGCGCCATCTGCACTTCCCTGCGCGGCAGGCGTGATCCTCTGCCCGGCATGGGTCCGCCGCTGTCGCACAACGAAACCCGCAGCGGCGAGTCCCGGTCGTCGATGCCGCGGGATCAGCCCACGTCCGGGGCGTGGCGGCAGCGCGTGGTTCAGCCGAGCAGCTCGTAGGCGAGCGGTTCGCCGCGGCGGATCGCGCGGCGCGCGCGGCTTGCGAGCACGCGTTCGAGCTCCTTCGGCGGCAGGCCGAGGCCGGGGCGGATCGCGCGCACGTTGTCGGCCGTGAAGGCTTCGCCGGCGGCGATGTCGCGCACCGCGTACAGCGAGCGGCGGTGGCGCAGCGACGGCACTTCGCGGGCGGTCGGGCCGTAGTGGATGGCACCGAGCGCCTGCCAGGCGCGTTCCGATTCGGTGACGAGTTGCGCAAGTTCGTGCGGCTCGATCGAGAACGCCGAATCGACGCCGCCATCGGCACGCGCCAGCGTGAAGTGCTTCTCGATGACGCTGGCCCCGAGCGCGACCGCGGCGACCGCAACCCCGAGCCCCATCGTGTGATCCGACAGCCCGACCTCGCAGCCGAACAGCGCGCGCAGGTGCGGGAGCGTCCGCAGGTGGGTGTCGGCCGGCGTTGCCGGATAGGTGCTCGTGCACTTGAGCAGCACGAGGTCCCGGCAGCCGGCGGCGCGCGCCGTGCGTACCGTCTCGTCGAGTTCGCCGACCGTCGCCATGCCGGTCGAGATGATCATCGGCCTGCCGGTGGCGGCCATGCGCCGGATCAACGGCAGGTCGGTGTTCTCGAAGGACGCGACCTTCCAGGCCGGCACGTCGAGACTGTCGAGGAAATCGACGGCACTCGCATCGAAGGGCGTGCTGAAGGCGATCAGCCCGTGCTCGCGGGCACGCGCGAACAGCGGCGCGTGCCATTCCCAGGGCGTGTAGGCCTGACGGTAGAGCCGGTACAGCGACTCGCCGCGCCAGAGACTCGCCGGGTCGTCGATGTGGAACTCGCCCTCGTCGAGGTCGAGCGTCATCGTGTCAGCGGTATAGGTCTGCAGCTTGATGGCGTGCGCACCGGCCGCCGCCGCGGCATCGACGATGGCGAGCGCGCGCTGCAGCGACTGGTTGTGGTTGCCGGACATCTCGGCGATCACGAACGGCGGTGCGTCCGGACCGATGCGGCGGCCGGCGATTTCAAAGCCTGTGCAGCTCATGATGACGTTCTCCAGCACGGGCGGCATCAGGCGGCGAGTCCGGACGCATCCGGTGCCGCCGCTTCCGCCAGCGATTCGATGGTGCGGTGTGCCTGGTGACTGTCCGGAAAGTCGCGGCGCGACTGCAGCGGCCAGGGCAGGTGACGGTCGATGCGCAGCGTGCGCATGCCGAGCGCGCGCGGCGCGAGGAAATCCTTGGACGGATCGTCGCCGATGTAGACGGCCTGCTCCGGCGCACAGCCGAAGTGCGCGAGCGCGAGCTGGAAGGCGAGCGGCGCGGGCTTGCGCGCTGCCCCGGGCAGGTCGTCGGTGCAGAGCACCAGATCGAAGCCGGCGCGCAGGCCGAGGCCGTCGAGCTTGGCGTGCTGCACGCAGCTGACGCCGTCGGTGATCAGCCCGAGCCCGCAGCCGCGCGCGCCAGGCCGCCAGCGCCGGCGCCACGTCAGCAAAGGCCGTCAGCCGCGGCCGGTGACTGCGAAAGACATGCACGAGCAGCGCACTGAGCGCCGGGTCGCAGCGCCCGTGCGCGGCAAGCAGCGCATCGAACAGACGCTCGCGGCCCTCGGTCAGCAGCCGCTGCAGCAGCCAGTCGTAGAGTTCGGCGGCCGAACGCCCGAGCAGCGCTTCGGCGCGCCCGGCAACCGCGCGGCAGCCGCTCAGCAGCCAGTCGCGCTCGGCGTACAGCGTGTCGTCGAGATCGAGCAGCACGACGGCGGGCGCAGGTGGCGCGGGCATCAGCGGCATACGTCCTCCGCCGCCACGAACACGTCGTGGCTGTGACGCAGCAGGTACAGGCCGTCGCGCTGGCAGCCGAGCTGCGGCTCGACGCTGCCGCCGCGCGCCAGACGCAGCAGCCAGCGCGGCGAGTCGGCGCCGGCCGCGAAGCCGAGCGCGGCCCCGCCGCCGAAGCGCGGGTTGACCTCGATCAGCCGGCTGCCGGCGGCGTCGTGGAAGCACTGCACGGTGGCGTGGCCGATCAGGCCGAGTGCGCGCACGACGGCCGCGCCGAGTTCGACCAGCGCCGGGTCCATGACCGTGACGCCGGTGATCGACTCCCCGGCGAGCACCTGCAGCCGCCGGCGCGGCACGACCGACAGCACCGTGCCGTCGAAGCCGGCGCAGACATCGAGCGTGTATTCAGGCCCGCCGTCGAAGCGCTGCACGATCCAGTGCTCCGCATCGAGCCCGGCCAGTCCGGCCGCAGACTCGATACGGCGCGCACCCCCCGATCCCTGGCCGATGCGCGGCTTCGCGAACAGCGGGAAATCGTCTGCGGCCGCCGGCAGCGTCACCGCTGGCGGCGTCGCAAAACCGTGTGCGGCGCAGAAGTCCGCGAACGCGCGCTTGTCGCGGCAGCGTTCGATCGCCGCCGGCGCCGACACCAGCACGCGCGTGCCGATCTCGGCGAAGCGCGCGCGGCGTTCGGCAAACCACGGCAGTTCGGCATCGCGGGTCGGCACCAGCAGCTCGACGCGCTCGCGCCGGCACAGATCGAGCAGCGTCGCCTCGTAACCCGGCGCATCGGCCCGCGGCAGCCGCAGGCCGCGATCGGCGCGATACAGCGCCGGGGCCAACGCATCGCAGTCGGCCGCCAGCACCTCGCCGCCGCCCTCGGCGGCCAGCGCGCGGCGGAAGGCCTCGACCAGCCAGACCTTGCGCGCGGCGCTGGTGATCAGCACGCAGCCCGGGGCAGGGGCCGGCGCGTTCACGGCCGCCGCACCGCGAAGGCGAGCGTGTTGCGCCCGGCCCCGACCGACGCGAACGCCGCGTACAGGCGCCGGCGCAGAGCCGCCGGCAGCGCCAGCTCGAAGCGCCGGCGCCGCTCGTGCAGCCCGGGGCCGAGGGCCGGATCAGCGACGTAGTCCTCGCCCATCAGCAGGAAGAACTCCATCGGGAAGTCGGTCGTCAGCTGCACGGGCTCGAAGCCGCAGGCGGCGAGCGTGCGCGCCAGCGAGTCGTGGCTGAAGTAATGGATGTGATCGGGCGCGGCGACCCACCAGCCGTCGTGGCCGCAGGCTGCAGCCGCCGCCGCCTGCCAGTCGCTGAAGTCGTTCGGCACGCGCACGCAGAGCACGCCGCCGGGCGCGAGCAGCGTGCCGATCGTCGCGAGCAGCGCCTGCGGCTGCGGCACGTGTTCGAGCACGTTGATCAGCACCGCGCCGGCGTAGGCGCCGCGATGTGCCGGATCGGCGGCCCACTGCTCGACGGTCGCGGCGGCCACGTCCAGCCCGCGCTCGCGTGCCAGGCGGCTCGCATCCTGCGAAGGCTCGATGCCGCTCGCGCGCAAGCCCGCCGACTGCAGGTGCGCAACCAGGTCACCGGTGCCGGCACCGATGTCGAGCACCCGGCCGCCGCCGGCGCCGTGTGTTTCCAGTCCGTCGACGAGGTCGGCGTACAGCGTCGCCGCCAGCCACTCGCGCTCGCGCGCCGCGGTCTCGCCGCCGGCGAGCAGCCGGCCGATCTCCGGCGCCCGGCCGCCGCGGCGGATCAGGTCGTAGTAACGGCTCTCGTAGAAGGCCGCGAGTTCGTCGGCGGCCGGCAGCGGATCGAGCCGGCGGAAGCCGAGTTCGGGATCGGTGACGGTCGGGTGCGGCTGGGCATTCACGATGACAACCTCGGTCAGGCGGACTGGCGCTGGGCGTTGCGACCTTCGGCCAGCAGGGCAAGCAGATGATCGGCGACGCGCCCGGCACCGGCGCCGTCGCAGAGTGACTGCGCCGCGCGCCCGAGGGCCGCGCGCGCGAACGGGTCACCGATCAGGTCGAGGATCGCGGCACGCCAGGCGTCCACGTCCGGTTCCGGCAGCGCCCGCAGCGCACCGCGGGCCGCCAGCGCCGCGACGGTGGCACGCTGGTTGTCGGCGATCGCGCAGGCCAGCGCCGGCACGCCGAGCGCGGCACGCTCCCAGCAGCCGGTACCGCCGGCACCGATCGCCAGATCGGCCGCTGCCAGACGCGCCGCCATGTCGTGCGCCTGCACGGTGAATGCGGTGTGCGGTCGCGCTGCGCAGGCTTCGGCGAGTCCGCTGCGATCGACGTAGGCGCTGCCGACGATCACGTCGAGTTCCAGCCCGGCGCAGGCCGGCGTCTGCAGCGCCTGCCAGGCGATGGCCGTGGCATCGCGCGGATCGCTGCCGCCGAAGTTGATCAGCACGCGCCGCACCGCCGCCTCGCGGGTGCGCAGCCTCGCCCGCTCACGGGCGAATTCCTCGCGCAGCAGCGCATGCTGCGGACCGAGCAGCGTCCGGCTGCCGGGCGGCAGCAGTTCGGCATAGCGCTGCCCGCCGGCCTCGAAGTCGTTCACGTCGAGCAGCAGCAGCGCGGCGTGCGGACGATCGGCGAGATCGTCGATCGCGAGCAGCACCGGCAGACCGCTCGCCCAGGTGATCGCGCGCTGCCAGCGCGCATCGAGGTCGTAGTGATCGACGATCAGGCCGGCGCAGCCTTCGAGCGTCGACAGGCAGACGGTGGCATCGGTCAGCCAGTCCGGCAGCAGCGCCGGCAGCGCCCGCACCTCGTGGCCGGCGGCACGCACCTCGTCGAGCAGGTGGCCGGGACAGGCGCGCATCAGGAAGCGCAGCGTCAGCCCGCGCGCGCGCAGCGCCGAAGCCAGGGCCAGGCAGCGCTGCACATGACCGCTGCCGAGCGCGTGGCCGGCATCGGCGCGGATCGCCAGACAGGGACTCATGATGGTCTCGCTCCGGCTCGTCAGGCCGCTGCCGCCGGCAGCGGCTTCTGTTCGATGTGGGCATTGAGCGCGCGCCAGTCCGGATGCGCGTCGAGCAGCGCATGCACCGAGGTACTCGGAAAGACGTTCAGGCCGTCGCCGAGCGCGCCGAAGATCGCCGAGATCAGCGCCCAGTCCTCGGGCGTGTCGAGGGTCCAGCGCTGCGCGGACTGATCGAGCGGCTGCGTCCAGGCCTCGATGCGGAAGCGGTCCGGGTGCTGGTAGACGTAAGGCGTCACGTGCTCGCGCATGTGCGGCTCCCAGGCCTCGCGCGCGCAGCGCTCGAGCACGGCGCGCGTGAAGATCTCGGCATCGAGGCCGCGCGGGAAGCTGCGCTGCAAGCCGTTGCTGAGGTAATCGAGCGCCCGGCCGGCGCCGCGCTGCTGCAGGAAATGCGTCAGCATCACGCCGACCACGGCCGGATCGAGCAACGGACAGTCCGACGTGATGCGGATCACGGTGTCGGCCGCCGCTTCGGCGGCGGCGAGCCGGTAGCGTTCGAGCACGTCGTCCTCGGGGCCGCGGCAGACCATGGCCCGGTAGCGCGCGGCCTCGGCGGCGACCGCATCGTCGGCGGCGAGCGTGCTGGTCGCGACGACAACGGCATCGACCTCGGGCACGGCGAGCGCGCGCGTGATCACGTGCGCGAGCACGCTGTGGCCGCAGAGCGGCAGCAGCACCTTGCCGGGCAGGCGGGTCGAACCCATGCGGGCCTGGATGATCGCGACGGTGCGGTTCATGGCGGCGGTTCTCCTGAAATTCCGCAAGTTCCGGCTTCGGTTTCGGCTTTGGCTTCGGCTTCGGATCGGCGTCACGACGGGCCGGCGAGCGCTTCCCCGAGCTGCAGGACGACGTGGTTCTGTTCGGATTCGCTCAGGCGCGGATGCAGCGGCAGGCTCAGCGCACCGGCGTAATAGCGTTCGGCCTCGGGGCAGTGGCCGGGCGCGAAGCCGCGCGCGCGCCACCACGGCTGCAGGTAGACCGGGCGGTAATGGACGTTGACGCCGATGCCGGCGGCGCGCAGCGCGTCGAACACCCGGCGGCGCAGCGGCGCATCGGCGAGCTGCACGACGTACAGGTGCCAGGCCGAGCGCATGCGCGCATCGCGCTGCGGGCGCTGCAGCGCCAGGGCGGCGAGCAGCGCCTCGTAGCGCACGGCGAGCGCACGGCGGCGCGCGAGGAAGGCATCGAGCCGGCCGAGCTGGCTCGCGCCGAGCGCGGCCTGCAGGTCGGTCATGCGGAAGTTCCAGCCCGGTTCGAGCTGGTCGTACTGCCAGGCACCATCCGGCTCGGCCGGCATGCGCGCCGGATCGCGGGTGATGCCGTGGCTGCGCAGCTCCTGCAGGCGCGTGGCAAGGGCATCGTCCTGACAGAGCACCGCCCCGCCCTCGCCGGTCGTGACGATCTTGACCGGGTGGAAGCTCAGCACCACGGCATCGGAATGCCGGCAGGCGCCGACCGGCACGCCGTCGGCCTCGGCGCCGAGCGCGTGCGCGGCATCCTCGACCACACGGAAGCCGTAGCGCTTCGCCAGCGCGCCGATCGCGGCCATGTCGCAGGAGCGGCCGGCGAAATGCACCGGCACGAGCAGATCGGGCAGCGTGCCGTCGCGCCCGGCGGCTTCGAGCCTTTCCTCCAGCCGCTGCGGGCAGAGGTTCAGCGTGCGCGGGTCGATGTCGATGAAATCGACCTCGGCGCCGAGCAGCGCCGCGGCACTCGCGGTCGCGACGAAGGTGTTCGGGCTGGTCCAGACCCTGGAGCCCGGACCGATGCCGAGCGCCCGATAGACGAGCTGCAGCGCCGAGGTCGCGCTGTTGACGGCGACCGCGTGGCGCGCCCCGGTGCGGGCGGCGAGCAGCTGCTCGAAGCGCGGCACGGCCGGCCCCTGCGTCAGCCAGTCGGAGTGCAGCACCTCGACGACGGCGGCGATGTCGGCTTCGGAAATGTCCTGGCGGCCGTAGGGAATCGACACCGACGGCGCCGGGACGGCGGACATGCGCTTCACGCGACCTCCGCGATCAGCCGGCGCAGCTGGGGCACGTCGAGCATGTGCGGGTTGCTGCCGGAGTCGTACTTGAAGCCGTCGGCGACCTCGGTGCCGGTCTCGCCGAGCGGATTGGCGCGGTAGTCGACCGGGCGGTTGAAGCTGATGCACGGACGGATCACGAAGTGATCGGCGAACTCCAGCGTCAGGCGCGAATCGTCGCGCGGACACATGACCTCGTGCAGCTTCTCGCCGGGGCGGATGCCGATGATCTCGTGCGGCAGCTCCGGGGCGACCGCGACCGCGAGATCGACCGTGCGCGCCGACGGCAGCTTCGGCACGAACAGCTCGCCGCCCTGCATGCGTGCGAAGCCCGACAGCACGAAGTCGACGCCCTGCTGCAGCGTGATCCAGAAGCGCGTCATGCGCGCATCGGTGATCGGCAGCGTGCGTGCGCCTTCGGCGACCAGCCGCCGGAACAGCGGCAGCACCGAGCCGCGCGAGCCGACGACGTTGCCGTAGCGCACGACCGCGAAGCGCGTGCGGTGGCGCCCGGCGAGGTTGTTGGCGGCGATGAACAGCTTGTCGGAGGCGAGCTTCGAGGCGCCGTACAGGTTCGCAGGGTTGGCAGCCTTGTCGGTGCTGAGCGCGATGACGCCGGCCACGTCGTTGTCGAGGGCCGCGGCGATGACGTTCTCGCCGCCGTAGACATTGGTCTTGATGCACTCCATCGGGTTGTACTCGGCGACCGGCACGTGCTTGAGCGCCGCCGCGTGCACGACGTAGTCGACGCCGCGCATCGCCTGACGCAGGCGCTCGCGGTCGCGCACGTCGCCGATGAAGAAGCGCATCGCCCGCTCGCGCGCGAAGGCCGGCTCCTGCGCCATCTCGTACTGCTTCAGTTCGTCGCGCGAATAGACGATCACGCGCTCGGGCTGGTGGCGCGCCAGCAGCGTGCGCGCGAAGGTCCGGCCGAAGGAGCCGGTACCGCCGGTGATCAGGATGCTCTTGCCATCGAACATGGCGTGCCTCGGCTTGCAGCGCACTGCAGTCAGTTTCGGAGGATGACGGGTGACGGAGGTGATTACAGATAATTGAACAGGTTCAGGTTCTGGATCTTCACGTAGGACTGCTGCGCGGCCTGCAGCGTCAGCGTGTAGGCCGCGAGCCGGCTGCTCGCCTCGGCGTAGTCCAGCCCTTCGATGTCGTTGGCGATCGACTGCATGCGCAGGCTGAATTCGCTGTTCGCGGATTCCTGGGTTTCGAGGCCGTTGAGGCGGGCGCCGATCTGCGTGCGCGTGTCGAGGAAGTTCGAATGCATCTGGTCGAGGTTCTGCATCGCGTCGGCCATGGTCTGCGCGAACTTCGTGCGCGCCGCGCCGGTGGCGGCGACCGGGGTTTCCAGCGCGGTGATGACCTTGTCGAGCGTCGTGAACGCGTCCTGGTACGGCGCCGGCGCGACCTCGAAGCGGTCGCCGTTCGCCGGCGCGCCGGTCAGCTTCACCGAGATGCCGTTGAACTCGATGCGACCGTCGGCCGGCAGCGTCTGCACCGGCCCCGGCCCGGTCGGCGGCACCTCGCTCAGGTCGGTGATCGTGAAATCGGTCGAGGACTGGAAATCGATCTGGAAGCGGTGGTGCTCGAACGCGGTCGGGTCGAGCACATCGCCGGGTTCGATGACCGCCGAGCCGCTGTTGCCGGCATCGGCCGTGGTCGCGAACACGCCGTTGCCGGCGCGGATGTTCATGAACACGCTGTCGCCGGCATCGGAGACCGCCACCGAGCGCGTCGGCGCGATGCCGAGCAGGCGCTGGCCGCTGTCGCCCTGATAGACGACCTGGCCGCCGGTGGTCTCGATGAACGGCGTGGTCTGGGTCCTGTAGCCGGCGTACAGGTAGTCGCCGTTACCATCCTTGCTGTTGGCGTGTTCCAGCATCTGGCCGCGGATCTGGCGCAGCTCCTGCGCGATGCTGGCGCGGTCGCTGTCGGCGAGCGGTGCGTTGTTGGCCTGCACGACCAGTTCGCGCGCGCGCTGCGTCAGCTGCCCGGCCTCATCGAGGATGCTGTCGCTGGTCGCGAGCCGCCCGGTCGCCATCGCGATGTTGGTCTGGAAGCGCGCGGTGCTGTCGATCTGGTGATGCAGGTCGATCAGGCGCGCCGCACCGACCGGATCATCGGCCGGCGACGAGATGCGCTTGCCGGTCGCCAGTTCGGCCTGGGTGTCGACGACGCGCTTCTGCGCATCGCGCATGTACTGCACGCCCTGTTCCTGGGTGTACGACGTCGAAATGCGGATCATGGCGCGCTCCTCGTACTGCCGAAGATGCAGAAGACGGCAGGCGCGGCCACACGCCGATCCGCGCACCGGCCGCACGGAGCGGACGGTTCGGGGCATCGCAACGGGGTGCTGGACATGGCGCGCAACCTGCGGGGACGGACGGTGAGCCGTGCTTCAGCAGGATTCGCGCCAGATCATTAATTCATTGTCATGAAAGCAGAATCCGGCCTTGCGCCGGATTCTTGACGCCGTCACCGGCGCGGAAATCCGTCGCCGGCCGTTTGCCGGCGACGACAGGCCGGCGCGCGCTACAGCGCCGACAGCGCCTTGCGCAGCGCCAGGTCGCGCCCGTAGACATCGGCCCGGAACTGCAGCAGGCCCTGCGCATCGACCCAGCTCGTCCAGTACAGCAGATGCACCGGCAGCGGCTCCGGCACCGGCACCGCACGCTCGCGCCCGGCATCCATCGCCGCATCGATCGCGGCGCGGTTCCAGCGCGGATCGCTCTTCAGCAGGTATTCGGCCAGCTCCGCGGGCCTGGAGATGCGGATGCAGCCGTGGCTGTAGGTGCGCTGGCTGCGCTCGAACAGCGCCGGCTTCGAGGTGTCGTGCAGGTAGACGTCGTAGCGGTTCGGGAAGATGAACTTCACGCGCCCGAGCGGATTGGCCGCGCCCGGCTCCTGACGCAGCCGGAACGGGAAGTTGCCGGGGTGGTACTCGCCCCAGTTCACGGCGGTCGGATCGACCACGGCACCGCTGCCGGTGATGACCTTCATGTTGGTCTTCACGAACTCGCCGGGATTCTTGCGCAGCTTCGGCAGCAGCTCCTCGGAGGCGATCGTGCCCGGCACGTTCCAGTACGGCGCGAACACGACCTGCTGCATGCGCCCGGTGAACACCGGCGTCGGCTTGACCTGCGTGCCGACCACGACCTTCGCTTCGAGCACCGGCCTGCCGCGCTCGATCACCTGCAGCTCGAAGCCCGGGATGTTGACGACGATGTAGCGCTGGCCGAGATCACCGGGCAGCCAGCGCCAGCGTTCGAGGTTCAGCCGCACCTGTGCGATGCGCTCGCGCACGGAGACGTTCATCGCCGCGACTGTCGCCGCGCCGATCACGCCGTCCTCGGTCAGGCCGTGGCGGGCCTGGAAGCGGTGCACGGCCTCGACCAGCGTGGCGTCGTAGACCTCGGCGAGCACGGTCTCGACCGGCGCCGGCTCCGCGGCCGCCGGCTGCGCGGGCGTGGCGGCGGTCTCGCCGCCGGCTGCCGTCGTGGCCGCTGCGGGTGCAGCCGGAGCCGGCACGCTGACCGGGGCCAGCACCGGCGTCGTCGCCTCGACTTCCCTGGTCGCCAGCAGGCGCGCGCGGATCTCGCGCACGCGCGGGTGCGGCTGGCCGGGTTCGATCTTCTCGCCCTTCGCGAGCGCACCGACCGTCGGCCAGCCGCCGGCCGCGAGCTGGCGGCGCAGCTCGGCGAGACCGCGGCGCAGCTGCGCGTATTCGGGGTAGGCCGGCGCCAGCGCCGCGAGCGACTCGCCGATGCGCCGGTTCGCGAGCGCCTCGTTCAGCGCCGCGACCAGATCGCGGCTGCGCGGGCGCAGCGTCCAGTCCTTGTCGAGCTGCTGCGGGTCGAGCCGCCCGGAGAGCAGGTCCTGCGCGAGCGCGAGCCAGGCATCGGTCGCGAGCACGTCGAGCGCGGCCAGCCCGGTCGCATCGAGCCTGCCGCGGCGGGCGGCGTCGATCGCCGTCGCCAGCCGGGCACGGTGATAGTCGCCGGCATCGAGGCCGTCCTCGGGGGATTTGTCGACGGCGGCGAGCAGCGCATCGAGCAGGCGCGGCTCGCTCCAGGCCGGCTTGCCGGCGCGGGCGGCGTAGAAGCGCGCGAGCAGCGGACGCTCACGCAGCGCCTCGCCGGCCAGCGCCTCGGGCGTGGCGAGACGGGCACGCAGCTCGGCGGCGACCGGTTCGGTCGCCGCCGGGGCGGCAGGGACGGAAATCGGAACCAGCAGCACGACGGGCAGCAGCAGCGCCCGCAGACAGCGATGGAAAGACGACGGCATTCGCAGACTCCGGTACGGAACGGGCGGGGTTTCGTAGCGGAGCAGCAACAATCGTCGCGCCGAAACCACCGGCGCAGCTTATCAAAGCCAGCCCTCTGCCGTCGCGCGCGGCGGCCGGAAATTGTCTGTTCCGACCGCCGCTTGCCGCATCCGGGCCGGCGCGGGCGGATGCGGGCGAACGCGCACGGAGGATGCCGGGCGCTCCCCGCACGCCCGGCCTGCCTACCAGTGCGCGATCTCGATCATGTCCTTCAGGACCTCGTCGTAGTCGGCTTCGGCGTTATCGAGGATGCAGACGACGCCGGCGACGCCGCACAGCGTCAGCTTTTCGCCGCGCACCGCCCAGCCGCGCGGCGGCGTCCAGCCGCGCATGTTCGTGAACATCGAGAACAGGTCGGCGTGGCCCTGCAGCATGCGCCGGTATTCGTGCGCGACCAGCGACAGCTTGCCGAGCTGGTCCTGATCCAGCCCGACGCCGTAACTCTCGACCATGCCGCCGTCGTCGCGGAAGCGGCAGACGGCGAGCACGCCGTCGACTGCGAGCAGGCGCTTGATCATGTCGGCCTCCTCAGGCTTCCAGCGCCTTGCAGGCCGCTTCGTAGCGGGCATCGCGGTTGATCAGCACGACCCCCTGGTACGGCGCGATCGTCTCCTGGCCGGCAGCGCGCTGGGCCTCGCGCTGCGCGCAGCTGACGACCACCGACCAGTCGAAGCCGACCAGCGTGAACTCGCGCACGTTCGAGAAGCCGCTCATGCCGGTGAGCTTCTCCCAGCCGCGCGCCTGCATGCCGCAGATGCTGACGTTGGCCGCGCACATGCTGGCCAGCAGTTCGAGGATGTCGGTCGTGATCGGTGAACCGGCGCGCAGCTCGTGGTCGAGCAGTTCGCCGCTGGCGCGGAACTCGAAGGCGGCGAGCACGCCGGGCTGGTCGAGCAGGTTTCCGAGTCTGGCCATGTTGTTTCTCTCTCCTGACGAAGTCGGTCTTTGCCGATGGTCTGGTCGCGGGTGCCGCCGGCGGGATGGCGCCGGATGACGGCAGGATGACTTCTGGAAGGCAGGTCGCGTACGGGTGGTGCTGCCGGCGCGGATCAGACGAGGTGCATGTCGACGTCGGCCATCGCCGTGTTCAGGCGCGCGAGCACCGAGTCCATCGTGCCGGACTGGTTCTTCATCACGCAGAAGACGTTGCCGACCACGCACATCGCGTGCTCGGGTCCGCGCATCGCCCAGCCGCGCGGACGGATGCCGGCGCCGGGCAGCGCGGTTTCGGCCATGCGGCCCTGCATGACGATGCCCATCGTCGAGGCCCGGCAGAGGATCGTGCACATGCGTGCCTGATCCTCGGTGAGCTGGCCGCGATAGGAATAGCGGTCGCCGCGGAACGCATACTCGCCGGCGGCGATGACGCCGGGCAGGTTCATCAGATCGGCCACGATGCTCATTCAGGCTCCCCGGTGGTGCTTGGTCGTGTGACGGCGCTGCGGCCATCGGCCGCACTGTCGGCGGCCTCGCGGAACATAGTTAAATGCCCCGCCGTTTTCCTGCCCCGGTCCTGTCCATGTCGCTGCTGCCGCCGGTCACCGCCGACCGCTTCGTTCCCGCCCCGCTGTTTCGCCGCCTCGCCGCCGCGGTCTACGACGTGCTGCCGCTCGCCGGCGTGCTGGTCATGGCCGAGGCGCTGGCCACCGGGCTCGGCCGGCTGCTGCTCGGGGCCGAAGGCTACGGGCAGCATGCCGGGCTCGCCGGCAACCCGTGGAACACCAGTTTCGTGTTCCTCGTCTGCTTCGCGTACTACGGCGGCTTCTGGGTCCACGGCGGCCAGACGCTCGGCCTGCGCACCTGGAAGCTGCGCGTGCAGCTGCCCGGCGGCGGGCGCATCGGCTGGTGGCATGCGCTGCTGCGCTTCCTGGCCGGCCTCGCCTGGCTCGTGCCGGGGCTGGG
>JAFEGB010000324.1 GCA_018240295.1 Pseudomonadota bacterium | reverse complement strand
CGAATTACGGCGCGATTGAGCGAGACGCCAGCCCAAATCATTGCCAACGCGCCTAACCCGCCCTACGTTTACTGCTTTCTCCCCGGGCATCGCTCACAGCAACCCTTTACACCGACGCCCCCAGTTCCATCCCCCGGAACATCGAGCAGCGTTTCCACACCGCCAGCGTTGGCGCCGTCTGCTTGTGGCTGCAGTACTTGGCCACCAGTTTGGTCAGGCCCTTGATGTCGCGGCCGGTGGCGGCCGGGAAGAGTTCGGACAGCAGGTCGATCATTCCGGCATCCGCCGGCACGCTGAACTGTTCGGTCATGACCCGCCAGATCCGGCGCCGGGCCTCAAGGTCCGGGGGTGCGAAGCGGATCAGCGCGATGCAGCGCGACACGATGGCCTCGTCGATGTCATCGACGCGGTTCGTGGTCAGGAACAGCAGGCCGTTGAAGTACTCCAGCACCCGCAGGAACACACCGACGACGGCGTTCATCGTCATGTCGTCCTCGCGCCGCTTGATGTAGACATCGGCCTCGTCGATCAGCATCACCGCGCCCCAGCGCTGGGCGCGGGTCAGGACTTCCTTCAGTGCGCTTTCCATCGCCGCGACGTTCAGGCCCAGTTGCCCGGAATGCACGCGGTACAGCGGCCGGCCGATGATTTCCGCGTAGACCTCGGCGGTCAGCGTCTTGCCGACGCCGGCGGGGCCTGCGCACAGCACCGTCGTGCCACCGGACTTGCCGGCGACGATGTCGTCCATCAGCACGTCCATCTCGGCGGTCAGGATGTCGATCAGGTCGGTCTGCTCCTCGGGCAGCACGAGCTTGTCCTTCAGCTGCGGCTGGTAGGCATAGGGTTCGATGTCGTCGGCGTGCACCCACAGGTAATGGTGCAGGTCGAGGTGGAACATCAGCAGATAGGCATGCACCGGCAATTGCGTGAACAGGCCGGCGGGCAGTTCGGCGTGCATCGCGCGCACCTCGTCCTCGGCGTCGTAGCGGTTGCTCTTCGCCGCCTTGCCGAGGTAATGGCCGAGGATGTCGCCGGGCGTGTCGAGCGCGGTGACGCGCTGCGTGATGATGCCTTCGTCATTGACGAGCCGCGCCGCGCCACCGCTCGCCGACAGCACGACCACGTCCTTGCGCGACCAGTCGGTGTGGCGATGGCTGGCGCTCGGGTCTTCGGCGTAGAAGCCGGTGCCGCGCCCGGAGAACTGCGCGCCGTACTGGCTGCGCCACGCGAAATAGCGCTCGACGCTGGCGTCGTACTGGGCGATCAGCGCCGGGGTTTCCTTGAGATAGCCCTTGGCGGCGAAGATCTCCGCGACCGTGCGGCCGACCGTATCGCTCTCGGACAGGCGCAGCGTCACGACCGCCAGGCTGGCCCGGGCATTGGCCTTCAGTTCGAGCGTGACCTTGCCGCTCTCGTCGTTGCCGGCCGGCGTGTAATCGAGGCGGGTGACGACATACGGCAGCGGCTTGCCGGCGACGCTGGCCGCGAACAGCCAGCCGCGCAGCGCATCCTGCACGAGAAAGCGGGCGATGGCCGGCACCGCCTGCTCCAGCTCGCCCGGAGCGAAGCGCACGCCGTCATCGTTGATGGCCTGCTGCAGCGTCGTCAGCTGCGCCAGCGGCCCGCGCATGTCCGTGCCGGCCGCCGCGTACAGCCCGACCAGATGATCGAGCTGCGGCCGCGACAGCCGGGTGGCGAGGACCTCGACCCGGTTGCCGAAGCGCAGCTGATCCTGCAGCGCGGCCAGATCGGGGAAGGCGCTCACCAGCGACTCGATGTAGGCACGTTCGATCTGGATCTTCATGGGGGCTCCGCAGCAGTCGGGGGTATTCCGACGGCTCCAGCAAAGCCCGTGCCCCGCACCGGATCGTTCCATTACAGGGACTTGGCCGTGCAGCACTCCGTCATCGTGTACGGCGTCCGACAAGCCGGGCGTCGCGAGCCGCACATCGGAGCCGGTGCAGGGCGCGCATCCCGGCGGCCGGAATCAGCCGATCCAGCCCCGCACCAGCACTACCGCGATCGCCACTGGCGCCACCCAGCGCAGCAGCACGCGCAGCGCAAAGGCGAGCCGCGACGGCCGGCCGGCGGGGCCGCCCAGCGCATCGGCGAACTGCGTGCGCGTCCAGGCGCGGCCGACGAACAGCGCGGTG
>JAFEGB010000323.1 GCA_018240295.1 Pseudomonadota bacterium | reverse complement strand
CACGATGCGCCGGCAGCCCCGCCGACCCTATCGAATTTCCGGGTGATACCGGCCACGCCCCGAACACCCGCTCTTTTCATTTCTTTTCCCTCGCGGGAGACGGGCTGGAAAGCGAAGGGTTCCGCTGCGATCGTCATGACCTGCACGAATTCGTGCCCGGCGCGCAGAAAAGCACACAGGCGCAATACCGGCAGGCTTTTGAAATTCGCCAGCCGGATCAGGCTGCTCATATCAGAACGCTTCGCTTTCCGGCCCTTCGCGGGAAACGGGATGGAAAGCGGGCGGAATACAAGGCATTCACGCGGGATCGGCATTACGATCTGCGAGGCCCGGGATGCCCTGCTACACTGGCGCGGCCGTTTCGGCCCCGGCTTCGTCGTCGCGCACCGTCAGCGCCGGACGCAGGTTCATGCGCGGCATGGGTGTGCAGCGAAGCCCCGACACGCCAGAAGGCTTGCATTTCAGCCCCTTGCGTGATCCGGATGTTCCGGCCCGATTTCAGTCCGTCCACTCCCAAGACAGGAACACAGCATGACCAGGCGCATCGCGTACAAGAATGCCTACCGGTTTCATCTGAAGGCGGATTATTCGATCGACACTCCGGTCAGGCCGGAAGAAACGATCAAGACGAATTACCTCACGCTCGAACCCAGTGGCCATCTGACGATCCGTGCCGGATATGCCTGGGATGGCCCCTGCGTGCCGGGCGTCGATACCGAATCCTTCATCCGTGCGGCGCTGGTACACGATGCGCTGTTCCAGTTGATCCGCGCCATGCGCCTCGATGACGTTCACCGCGATGCCATCGATGCCTTGCTGAAGGAAATCTGCCGCGAAGACGGCATCGGCCTCCTGAAATCCTGGTACATCCACCAGATGGTCCACCATTTCAGCCTGCCGTTCTCGGACCCTGCCCTCACGCATGCCAATGCGGTCTGCGCGAAGTAATGCCGGATCACGCCGATCCGGCCGGACGGCGTCGTCTTTTCAGCCGTGGCCGGGTGCGCCGCTTGCCGCGCGCCGCGGGCGCAGGGATGAGACTCGGCCTCGCAGGCCGGATTGACACCGGAAACCCGGCGACCCCGACGATGATGCTTCCCCGCTGACTCACGTCTGGCGCTGCCGGGTGACGGGTTTCGACACAGCCACGGAGCCGCACCGCGTGCGCATGAATGCGCACGCTGCGAGGCTTGCCGGACAAAGGTTCGCGCATGGCGCGCATGGCAGCCCCCACCGGGCGGATCAGCGATGCCCCCGTAGGGGCAGGCCCCCGT
>JAFEGB010000322.1 GCA_018240295.1 Pseudomonadota bacterium | reverse complement strand
GAAAGCCTGCAAGCCCGTACAGCCGCGGGTACCCGGGCTGCCCTTGCCCCTGCAGCGCCTCCGCTTCGGCAAAACCCGACAGCGCCGCCTCCGTCTCGCCGGCCTGCTGCCGGGCGTCGGCGAGCGTCGTACGCATGACCATGCGCAGGAACGCATCGCCGCTGGCGTCGGCGTGGCGCACCGCGGCTTCACCCGCCGCGATCGCCGCCCTCAGTGCGCCGAGCGTCTGCTGCAGTTCGCTGAGGTTGTTGGCGGCGATGGCTGCGTTTTCCCAGTCCTGCCGCTCAGCGTCCATCTCCAGCCCCGCCTGCATCGGCTCGACCGCCTCCGTCAGCCGGCCGAGCGCGCGCAGGTGGAAGGCGGCGTGATTGAGCAGCCACGCCCGGTCGCTGTCGGACAGCGCCGGGGCGACTACCGGCGTTCGCCACGGCTCGCGGAAGAAGTGGGCCACGGCCGACAGCTCGGTGCCGTACAGGCCGAGCTTGCTGGTGGCGTAGAACTCGCCCCGCCGGTTGATGCGGTCCCGGTACACCTCGACGCACGCTTCCTGATACCGCCCCGCCCGGCAGCCGTGCGCCACCGCCTGATACAGCGGCGCCAGCCCCGCCTCGCCCTCGGGCCAGTACGGCACGCTCGCGCTCAGGTGCTCATAAAGCCGCGCGTGGCCGGCGCGCGCGGCCTCCGGGGCGCTGTCGGCGAGGCGCTTCGCGAAGTACTCGCGCAGCAGCGGGTGGGCGTCGAGGGTTTCGGCCTCGGCGGGCAGCGGCGGGCCGGGGGGTGTGAAGGCTTGCGGGGGGCCGAGCGGGAAGGTTTCTCGCTTTGCCCTCGCTTCCATTTTCTTCTGCGCCAGTTCCTCGCCGTAGCCCACGACCGCCACCGGCTGCCACTTCGCCGTCTGCACCAGCCCCGCCGTGCGCAGGTCGGCAAGCAGCGTGTTCCATTCGGCCTCCGGGATGCCGCTCAGCGCCTCGGTCAGCCCGTCGATCACCGGCGCCCGCAGCAGCGCCCGCAGGCAGTCCGGCGTCGCCGGACGGTCGAACAGGCCGAGCAGGCGCAGCACGGCGAGCTGGCGGCGGTTGCGGTCGTTGCCGTTGGCAAGCCACTGCTCGTAGGCGCGGATGGCGGCGAAGGCGTGGCCGTAGGGGCGGTCGGGTCTGGTCTGGAATTCGCGGTCGGCAGCGGCGAAGTCGAT
>JAFEGB010000321.1 GCA_018240295.1 Pseudomonadota bacterium | reverse complement strand
GTGGTGTTGCCGGCATTCGCGAGCGTGCTGGCGCAGGCACGGGGCGAGAACCTGCCGGAACCACCGCCCGCCACCGACCCCACCCCGTAGGGGCGACCGGCCGGCCGCCCCTGCCGCCACAAACGCCGGGTCTCGTAGCTCGCAGGCTGGGTTGAGGAACGAAGCCCGGCTTCGCAGGCCTTGGCAGCAGCGGGGATCGCCATCGCCGCGGTCGCCGGGTTTCCTGCGTCAACCCAGGCTGCGGGCTTCGGAATCTGCATCCGAAAACGTGCCGGGCATGATCCGGCGTCGCCAATGCCGATGCGCCTGCATGCGCCGCACCCCGCCAGCCATCAGCCGGGCGGAAGTGATGCGGCCAGTTCAGCCAGTTTTGTGACGGCGCGCTGACATTCGCTGTGGCACTTTTGAGCCTGACGCTGGCTGTAATCCAGTTCAAGCTGATAATCCGCCAGATTGCGCTCGCTGCGCAGGCGACCGAGTTGCTGGCCGATTTGCCGCTCTGCCGGTGATTTTGATGATTTCAGTGCTTCGATGACACGCTCATGGCTTGCGCCGATCGGTAACGGCAGTTTGGCGCGCTCGCAGTAATGCCGGGCGGCATGCAGGGCGGCGTAATAGGCACGGCTGCTGGCGCTGCGCCAGTCCGCTTCGTGTGTGCCCTGCAACAGCCGCCCGGCCAGTTCCAGCAGGTCCGCCGGTTCGATCATGCCGCCCGGCTTCCGACGGCTTGCGGCTCGAACGGCACGAAGTTGCAGGTCCAGTACAGGGCGGCGGGATTGTCCGGGTGCTCGCGAGCCAAGGCCTCATCCACGGCCATGCACAGATCGATCAGCGCTGACAGATCGGCATCTGCAGGACTGGCCACGGCATAGCGCACGTAGATTGCGTGCTCCCGGCCATCACTGTCGCCGGACTCGTCACCGAAACAGATCAGGCTGGCATGCAGGCGGCCGATGAACCTGCCGTTGCCGAAGGCGCGAAAGGTCTGCCAGACCGTTTCGCTCAGGCAGGCGAAATCCTGCTCGTCGATACCGTGTTGATGGAAATGCTCGATGGATTGCCGCAGCTTGATCGCGACCATTTCCAGACGGGCAGACAGATGTGCGAAGCGCTGCGCAATGCTCAGCGCGACACTGAATCGTCCGATACTGATCAGAACATCAACCGTAACCGCCAGGGCATCGCCATTGCCGTGCAACAACTGGATGCGGTCTTCCAGCAGGTCGGCAGCTTGCGGCAGCAGCCCGGCTGAAATGAGGGCAAAGGCAATGGCGCCGATGGCCTGCGCATCCGGGCGTTGACGAATCATTGTCTGCGTGTACCGGCAGAGGGCATCGACATCACGGTCCATCGCCGCAAGCCAGGCTTTGGCAAGCAGTCCACCCGATGCATCGACGCTGCAGAGTTTTTCAGCCTCCCGCCAGAGTCTTGAACGGGTGAACGGACTGTCGAAATCGCCCGTATCAATGACCGTTCGCAGATCAGCAAATAAAGACTCCGCAATCGTGGCCAGTACAGGTGCAGTCATCGGTACATCCTCCGCAAACCTTCTGCATTCTGGTGCCGGCCGTCCGGACGGACAAGCCGCAGGCGGCCGACTGCCGCCTCACGCCCACGTCTCCTCCCCGAACGCCTCCTTCAGAAAATCCGCCAGCGCCCGGATCGCCAGGAAGGCCTGCCGGTGCTGCGGGTACACCGCGAAGATGCCGCCGGGGTTCGGGGCGAAGTCGTCGAGCACCGTCACCAGTTCGCCGCGGGCGAGGGCTGCGCCGACGATGAAGGTCGGCAGCTGCGTCAGGCCGAGGCCGGCGAGGGCGGCGTCGCGGGCCAGTTCGCCGTTGTTGACGCGCAGGCGCCCGTTCACCGGCACCGCGATGCGCTCGCCGGCGCGCCGGTACAGCCATTCGGTCGCGCGCGTGTGGCCGTAGGGCAGGCAGTCGTGCGCGGACAGGGCTTCGGGTTCGGGCGGGGCGCCGCGGCCGTGCAGGTAGCCGGGGCTGCAGCAGGTGACGAGGCGCATGCCGGCGAGGCGGCGTGCGACCAGCGCCGAGTCGGGCAGGGCGCCGATGCGGATGGCCATGTCGTAGCCCTCGCCGATCAGGTCGACCGTGCGGTCGTTGAGGTCGATCTCCAGCCGCAGGTCCGGGTAGCGGGCGAGGAAGCGCGGCAGCAGCGGCGACAGGTGCAGCGTGCCGAAGCTCATCGGCGCGGCCAGCCTGAGCGTGCCGCGCGGCTGGCGGCTGCCGCTGCCGATCATGTCCTCGGTCTCGGCGACCGCATCGAGGATGGTGCAGGCGCGGGCGTGGTACTCGCGGCCCAGCTCGGTGACGCTCAGGCGCCGGGTCGTGCGGTTCAAAAGCCGCACGCCGAGGCGCGCCTCCAGCGCCGCGAGCCTGCGGCTGACGAACTGCTTCGACAGCCCGAGGCGTTCGGCCGCGGCCGTGAAGCTGCCGGCCTCGACCGTGGTGGCGAACAACTGCATGTCTTCGAGCGCGTTCATTGTCCTTCTCCAGTGGACGATGTGACGCATTCTGGCTGATTTATGGCGTGATCGTGGCTGCGTAGAGTGCGTTCCATCGGCAAGGCACCGGCCAGAACGGCAGCCACCGAATCCGGAAACCCGCACTCAAGAGGTCATCGCCATGAGCACCAATACCTACGCCGCCGCTTCCGTCACCAC
>JAFEGB010000320.1 GCA_018240295.1 Pseudomonadota bacterium | reverse complement strand
TGGCCACAAAGCAAAACGGCCGCCCGCAGGCGGCCGTTCCGGCGTCGCGCGGACGCGGCTTACTTCTTCTTCTGCGGCGGCAGGTCGGTGCAGACGCCTTCGAAGACCTCGGCGGCCATGCCGATCGACTCGCACAGCGTCGGGTGCGGGTGGATGGTCTTGCCGATGTCGACCGGGTCGGCGCCCATCTCGACGGCGAGGCAGATCTCGCCGATCAGGTCACCGGCATGCGTGCCGACGATGGCGCCGCCGACGATGCGGTGCGTGGCCTTGTCGAACAGCAGCTTCGTGAAGCCCTCGTCGCGACCGTTGGCGATCGCGCGGCCCGATGCGGCCCACGGGAACACGGCCTTGCCGTAGTCGATGCCTTCGGCCTTGCACTGGTCCTCGGTCTTGCCGGCCCAGGCCACTTCCGGATCGGTGTAGGCGACCGACGGGATCTGGCGGGCGTCGAAGAAGGCCTTGTGACCGGCGGCGTTCTCGGCGGCGACGTGGGCCTCGTGCACGGCCTTGTGGGCGAGCATCGGCTGACCGACGATGTCGCCGATCGCGAAGATGTGCGCGACGTTGGTGCGCATCTGCTTGTCGACCGGGATGAAGCCGCGGTCGGTGACCGCGACGCCGGCCTTGGCGGCAGCGATCTTGTTGCCGTTCGGGCTGCGGCCGACGGCGACCAGCACCAGGTCGTAGCACTGCGCGTCGGCCGGAGCCTTCTCGCCTTCGAACTTCACCCAGATGCCATCGGCTTTGGCTTCGGCCGAGACGGTCTTCGTCTTCAGCATGATCCTGTCGAAGCGGTGGGCGTTCTTCTTCTCCCACACCTTGACCAGATCACGGTCGGCACCGGCCATGACGCCGTCGAGCATCTCGACCACGTCGATCGAGGTGCCGAGGGCCGAGTACACGGTCGCCATTTCCAGACCGATGATGCCGCCGCCGATGACGAGCAGGCGCTTCGGCGCGCCCTTCAGCTCCAGCGCGCCGGTCGAGTCGATGACGCGCGGGTCCTCGGGCATGAACGGCAGGCGCACGGCCTGCGAGCCGGCGGCGATGATGCACTTCTGGAAGCGCACGACCTTCTTGGCGCCGGTCTTGTCCTGACCGCTGCCCTCGGTGACTTCGACCTCGACGTGGTTGGCGTCGAGGAAGGCACCGTAGCCGCGCACGATCTCGACCTTGCGCGCCTTGGCCATGCCGGCGAGGCCGCCGGTCAGCTTCTTGATGACGCTTTCCTTGAAGCCGCGCAGCTTGTCGATGTCGATGGTCGGCGCCTGGAACACCACGCCGTGGTGCGCGAGCGCGGCCGACTCGTCGATGACGGCGGCGGTGTGCAGCAGCGCCTTCGACGGGATGCAGCCGACGTTCAGGCAGACGCCGCCGAGCGTGGCGTAGCGCTCGACCAGCACCGTCTTCAGGCCGAGGTCGGCCGAGCGGAACGCCGCCGAATAGCCGCCGGGGCCGGCGCCGAGCACGAGCATCTCGCACTCGACATCGACCGGACCGCTGTAGCTGCCGGCCGGCAGCGGCGCGGCGGCCGGCGCCGGGGCGGGAACCGCTGCGGCGG
>JAFEGB010000031.1 GCA_018240295.1 Pseudomonadota bacterium | reverse complement strand
GGATCAGCGCGCGCGCCAGCGCCACGCGCTGACGCTGACCGCCCGAGAGATCGCGCGGCAGGCTCTGCGCCAGCCCCTGCAGCCCGAACAGCGCGAGCATCGAGCGCACCTCGTCGCGCTCGTGCGACTTCAACGGCCACGGCCAGCGGCGCAGCGCGTAGCCGACGTTGTGCTCGACGCTCAGGTGCGGGAACAGCGCGTAGTCCTGAAAGAGATATCCGACATCGCGACTGCGCGCCGGCACGTCGATGCCGCGCGCCGCATCGAACAGCACGCGCTCGCCGAGCACGATGCGTCCGCGCTGCGGGCGGATCAGGCCGGCGATCGCCTGGATGGTCACGCTCTTGCCGGCGCCGCTCGGGCCGAAGATCACCAGGCGCTCGTCGGCCGAGTCGAAGCGCACGTTCAGCAGGAATTCGCGCCGCCGCGCCTGCAGGCGAACGTCGATGTCGATGTCCAGGGTCGGGCAGCCGGCGGCGGACATGGCGGACTCCTTCATCGGAAAGGCTTCAGTAACGCGGCGTCAGCAGGCGCGCCGACGTGACGAGGACTGCGATGCAGACCACGGAAATCAGCAGCACCAGCGCGTTGGCGCGGGCCTGGTCGCCGGCCTGCACGGCGTCGTAGACCGCCATCGACAGCGTCTGCGTGCGCCCCGGCAGGTTGCCGGCGATCATCAGCGTCGCGCCGAACTCGCCGAGGGCGCGCGCGAACGCGAGCAGCGTGCCGGCGACGATGCCGCGCATCGCCACCGGCAGGGTGACGCGGAAGAACACGCGCGCCTCGGTGTCGCCGAGCGTGCGCGCGGCGTTCTCCAGCGTGCGCTCGACGCCCTCGAAGGCTGCGCGCGCACTCTTGAACACCAGCGGGAAGGCGACGATGGTCGCGGCCAGCACCGCGCCCTGCCACGTGAACATCAGGCGCAGGCCGAGCTGCTCCTCCAGCCAGGCGCCGAGCCAGCTCTGGCGGCCGAAGGCGACGATCAGGTAGTAACCGAGCACGGTCGGCGGCATGACCATCGGCAGCGTCAGGATCGCGTCGAGCGTGTCGCGTCCGAAGAAGCGCCGGCGCGCGAACGGCAGCGCGATCGCAACGCCGAGCAGCACCGCGAACAGCGTCGCGAAGCCCGCGACCTTCAGCGACAGCCACAGCGGCGTCCAGTCAGCCCCGTCCATCACCGTGCGCGCCCTCAGGGTTTCGTGAAGCCGTAGCGCGCGAACACGGCCTGGCCGTCCGGCGACTGCACGTACCGCAGGAAGGCCGCTGCCGCGTCCTTCTCCTTGCTGCCGGCGACGATCGCCATCGGGTAGACGATGGGCTTGGCGACCGGCACCGGGAACGCGACGCGCACCTTGCCGGCCTCGAGCGCGGCATCGGTCGCGAACACGAAGCCGGCCTCGACCTCGGCGCGGGTCACGTAGCTCAGGCTCTGGCGGACGTTCTCGGCGTAGACGTACTTCGGCTGCAGCGTCTCCCAGAGCCCGGCGGCCTCGAGCGCGGCCTTCGCGTAGCGGCCGTTCGGCACCGAAGCCGGATTGCCGAGCGCGATGCGCTGCACGGCGGGGCTGCCGAGATCGGCGAGCGACTTCGGTGCCTGCCTCGACTCGAGCGGCACGATCAGCACCAGCGCATTGCCGGCGATGCTGGTGCGCGAGCCCGGGTCGATGTGTCCGCCGGCCCCGGCCTTGTCCATGGTCTCGGCATCGGCCGACACGAACAGGTCGACCGGCGCGCCCTGCACGATCTGCGCGAGCAGCGGCCCGGACGCCGCGAAGTTGAAGACGAGCTTCGTGTCCGGATGCGCGGCCTCATAAGCCTTGCCGAGTTCGGTGAAGGCATTGGTCATGCTCGCCGCGACCGAGACGGTCAGCTCGGCGGCCGTCGCCGGCAGCGTCGCGGCGAGCAGCAGGGCAGCGGCAGCCTTCGGGGGAATACGCCTCATCATCACGCTCCAGTCGGGGTTCCGGCCTGTCGGAAAGGCTTCATTGCGCCGCAGCCCGTGTCGGGTTCGTCGGCATTGCGACACGAAGCCGGCCGGCAGCCCGGCGGCGGCAGACCCGGTTGCGACGATAAACGCCATGCCCCGAAATTTCGATATCCTGTTGGATATATCGATGGCGAAACGATGGCTGCATCACGGCCTCTGCCACCGGCTGCGCCGGTGTCCGGTCATCTCCAAGCAATCGGCATGCCTTTTCTGGATCGTCCGATGGAACTGGCACGCTGCCTGCCCGGTGATCCGGGCGCCTGCATCCTGCCGTCCTGCACGACGGATACGCAGCCACGGCACCGATCGATGCCGCTTCCCCAACCCAGCAGGAGAACCCGCGATGAAGCTCAGCGCCCGCAACCAGTACACCGGCACCGTCTCCGAAGTCCGCAGCGGCCCGGTCAGCACCGAAGTCACGATCGCGATCAACGACGCCGACACGCTGAAGGCGACGCTGACCAGCGAATCCGCCGCTGACCTCGGCCTCGCCGCCGGCAAGCCCTGTGTGGCGCTGTTCAAGGCCAGCGCGGTCGTGCTCGGCACCGGCGAGCCGGGCCGGCTCAGTGCCCGCAACGTGTTCACCGGCACGGTCTCGGCCGTGAAGACCGGCGCGGTCAGCAGCGAGGTGACGCTGACCACGACCGGCGGCCTGAGCATCGCCGCGACCACCACGCAGGAAGCCACGTCCGAGCTCGGCCTCGTGGTCGGCGCGCCGGCGTTTGCGCTGGTCAAGGCCAGCGCGGTGATCGTCGGCGTCTGAGCCGCCGCCTGCCGGCCTGTTTCCGGACCTGCGCCGCCGCGCCGGCGCAGGTCCGGCGCAGCAGGGCCTGCGAAGCGACTGCGAAGCCGGCGACTAGCGCCGCCGGCCCTCGCGGGCGATCGCCACCTCGGTCGCCTTGACCACGCCGATCACCTGATCCCCCGGGGCGAGCTTCAGCCGCCGGGCGCTGCGCGCCGTGATCACCGCGGTCAGCGGGCCGACGACGGTGTCGAGCTCGACCGCCGTCAGCACGGTGCCGGCCTCGAGCGCGACGACGCGCGCTTCGAGCTGGTTGCGGAAGCTGCTCGCGAGCAGCGCCTCGGCCGCCGCGGGCTTCTCGATCGCCAGCTCCGTGGCCTTGATCAGCGCCAGCACGTCCTGGCCCTCGGCCAGACGCATGCGCTGCAGGCTGCGGGTCGTGATCGCCGCCGTGACCATGCCGGCCTGGGTGTCGAGCTCGATCTCCGACATCACCGGGCCGCGCACGATCTCGACGATGCGCCCGGGCAGGCGGTTGCCGATGCTGAGTTCCTCGGTGTGCCGGAACTCTCCCTGTGTCTGAATCGCGTACATGTCCCCTGCTCCCCTCATCTTCTGCTTGTCATGGTCATCGCGGTGCCCGGATCCGGTCGCAGCGCGACCGGTCCGGCAACCTCGATGCGGCAGAGTCCGCGCACCAGCCGGGCGCTGCTCTGCCAGTCGTGTGCGGCAATGAGCCGCGGTGAATCCCCGGCCGGCAGCGGCATGCCGTCGACGCCGAGCGCCACCAGCACGTCCCCGCCGGCCGGGCCGTTGAACAGTTCGCTCCAGGAAAAGCTCGCGACGTAGCCGTCCCGCCCGTGCGCATGCACGCAGACCCCGCCGCGCTCGCGCTGGCGATCGAGCTGCAGGCCGGCGAGTTCGAGCAGCGCCGTCAGCCGCACGCCCTGCCAGCAGCGCAGGCCGACGGCCGGGTCGAGGCTGCGGGCTGCGCAGCTCAATGCCCGGCGCACTACCGTATGCTGCACCAGCCCCTGCAAGGCCCCGGCATCGAGGCGCAGCGGTCGCAGCACCCGGCCGTCGAGCCGCAGTGCGGGTACGCGGACATCCGCTGCTGCCGGCATCACCGACGTCATGAAAGGCCTCCCGGTCCGGTTTTCTATATCCGTACCAATACAATAAATCTGCCATCGCTCATGCTGCATCGCATCAGGCTGAAACCGTTGACTTTCCCTGTCACAGGCCCGGCGCCGGCCCTGCCGTTGCGGCCGCCGGCAGCGATGTCGCGACTGCGACCGCCCGGGTCGCGTTTGTCGGCTTTGCGACGCGAAAACCCCGGTTCGCATGCGGTTTGCAGCGCGCGGAGCCGGCCGTGAGCCGCAGCCCTGCTGACTCAATGCAACTCGAAGGCCGTTTCTGGCTCGATCGCGGTGGCAAACCGTTTCTCGGGCCCGGGCGCGTTGCGCTGCTGGAGCGCATCGATGCCTGCCGCTCGATCGCCGAAGCCGCGCGGGCGATGGGCATGGGTTACAAGACGGCCTGGGATCTGGTCGATGCGATGAACCAGCTCGCCGAACAGCCGCTGGTCGTGCGCGTGAAGGGCGGCCGTCAGGGCGGCGGCACCGAGCTGACCGATTACGGCCGCAGCGTGGTCGCGACCTTCCGCGCGCTGGAGCGCGATTACGTGGCGATGCTCGAAACCCTCGGCGCCCGTTACCCCGGCTTCGGTGCCTTCGACGCCCATCCGCGCCCGCCGCGCCTGCGCACCAGCGCCCGCAACCAGTGGAGCGGCCACGTCACCGGCATCGAGCGCCACGGCTTCGGCGCGCTGGTCACGGTCGACATCGGTGCCGGCGCGCCGGTGCAGGCGGCGCTCAGCATGAACGCCGTCGAGGAACTCGGCCTCACCGACGGCAGCGAGGTGCACGTGCTGGTCAAGGCGACCGCGATCGGCATCGGCGTGGTCGCCGGCTGGGGCGGCAGCGGCGGCAACCGCCTGCACGGCGTCATCGAGCATCTGCAGCTCGATGCCGGCGGCGAGCGTGCGGAGCTGACGCTCGCAATCGCCGCCAGCCGCCACGTGCTCGCCATCATCGATCCGGCCATGATCGCCGCGCTCGGCCTGCAGGCCGGCGTTGCCGCCTGGGCGCAGTTCGAGCCGGCCGCGGTGATCCTCGCCGTCGGCGACTGAACCCCGGCAGCCCTTTTCCCGGACGGCGATGGGTGCAAAGCTGCGCGCCCCGCCGAATCCATCCGCCGCGATCCGCCGCGAGGAGAATCCGCCTTGAGCACGGCCTGCACTCTCCCGGTCACGCAGTGCGACTGCATCGTCATCGGCGCCGGCGCCAGCGGCCTGCTGGTCGCCCGGCTGCTGGCGCGCGCCGGCCTGAAACTCGTCGTGCTGGAGCGCGGCGCCATCGGTCGCGAATCCTCGTGGGCCGGCGGCGGCATCCTGTCGCCGCTGTACCCGTGGCGCTACGACCCGGCCGTCAACGCGCTCGCCGGCTGGAGCCAGCGCGCGTTCGCAGCCCTCGCCGCCGGCCTGCATGCGCAGACCGGCATCGACCCGGAATGGACGCCGAACGGCATGCTGTATCTGGGCGGCCTCGAAACCGAAGCCGCGCGCGCCTGGGCCGTCGCGCAGGCCGCGAGCCTCGAAGCCCTGACCCCGCCCGATGCCCGCGGCATCGAGCCACGCCTCGCCCGCCAGCAGCAGTGCGCGCTGTGGATGGCGCAGATCGCCCAGGTGCGCAACCCGCGGCTGATGCAGGCGCTCGCGCGCGAGGCGCAGCAGCTCGGCATCGACGTGCGCGAGCACGTCGAGGTGCACGGGCCGGTGATCCGCGGCGGGCGCGTGGCCGGCGTGCGCACTGCGGCCGGGCGCTTCGAGGCGCCGCGCGTCGTGGTCGCCACCGGCGCCTGGACCGGCGCCCTGCTCGCCGGCCTGCCGCAGCCGCCGGCGGTCGCCCCGGTGCGCGGGCAGATGATCGTGTTCCGCGCCGCACCGGGGTGGCTCACGCGCATCGTCATGCGCGATGCGCACTACCTGATCCCGCGCCGCGACGGCCGCATCCTCGCCGGCTCGACGGTCGAGTTCGTCGGCTTCGACAAATCGACCACCGACGAAGCCTTCAAGACCCTGCACGCCGCCGCGCTCGCCATCGCGCCGGGGCTTGCCGACATCCCGGTCGAGCACCACTGGGCCGGCCTGCGCCCCGGCGCCCCGGCCGGCATCCCGTACATCGGCGAGCACCCCGGCATCGGCGGCCTGTACGTCAACGCCGGTCACTACCGCAACGGTCTGGTCACCGGCCCGGCCAGCGCGCAGCTGCTCGCCAACCTGATCCTCGGCGAAACCCCGATCCTCGATCCGGCGCCCTACGGCTTCGGCGCCGGGCGACTGTAGCCGGCCCGACCCCGCCTCCCCGGCACCGGCCCGGCTGCCGGCCGGTGCTGACCGCTCCTGCGCCACGGCCCCGTGCTTGATGTTCATCAAGGCACCGCCGCACTGCGCCCCCTGCAATGCGGCCTCCCCCTCTGCCGAATCGCCGGAACCGCCGTCATGAACCCCGCTGCCGCCCCCGCCGCACCGCCCGATCGCCTCGCCGTCCTCACCGCCGCCGTGCACCGCCCGATGTTCCTCGCCGGAGCCGTGCAACTGCTCGCCACCGTGCTGTTCTGGCTCGGCGAACTCTGGCTGCGACGCTCGGGCCAGACGCTCGCGACCGTGCTGCCGGCGACCTGGGCGCACGTGCTGCTGATGCTCTACGGCAGCTTCACGTTCTTCATCTTCGGCTTCCTGATGACCGTCTATCCGCGCTGGATGGATGGCCCCGAACTGGTGCGCGCGCAGTTCCTGCCGACCGTCGGCTGGCTCGCCGGCGGGCAGGCGCTGGTGTGGATCGGCCTGTTGAGCAGCAAGACCGTGCTCGGGCTCGGCATCGCCGCGATGCTGGCCGGCTGGGGCCTCGGTGCGGCGCGGCTCTACGGCGTCCACTTCGATACCGGCCGCGGCAAGCTGCAGGAGCGCGTGCTCAATGGCGCGCTCGCCGGCGGCTGGCTCGGGCTGGCGAGCTTCCTGCTCTGGCTGCTGTCGGGCGATGCAGGCTTCCTGATGTTCGCGCTGAAGGCCGGCCTGTGGTTCTGGCTGCTGCCGGTGTTCGTCACCGTCTGCCACCGCATGATCCCGTTCTTCGGCTCCTGCGTGCTGCCCGGCTACGCCATCGTGCGTCCCGACGCGCTGCTGAAGCTCTGGGCCGGCGGCTCGGCGCTGCACGGCCTGCTCGAACTGGCGAACCTCCCGGCCTGGACCTGGATCATCGACCTGCCGATGGCCGCGAGTGCGGCGTGGATCGCCTGGCAGTGGCAGCCGCAGCGGGCACTCAAGATCCGCCTGCTCGGCGTGCTGCACATCGCCTTCTGGTGGTTCGGCTTCGCGATGTTTTTGTACGGCCTCAACGCCTTGCTGCTCGCCTTCGGCGGCAACGGTCTGGGGCGTGCGCCGCTGCACGCCATCGGCATCGGTCTTTGTGCGGCGCTGGTGATCGCGATGGCGACGCGCGTGACGCTCGGCCACTCGGGCGGGCGGCTGATGGCCGATGACTACACCTGGTACTGCTTCCTCGCCATCAACGCCGCCGCTCTGGCGCGCGTCGCCGCCGACGTGCACGGCTGGCCGACGCTGAACCTCGTTGCCGCCGCCCTCTGGATCGCCGCCTTCGGTGCCTGGGTGTGGAAATACGCACCGATCTACGTCAGGCCGCGTTCGGACGGCCGCCCCGGCTGAACCGACCCGCCTCATCCCCCGCCGCCGGCATCAGACCGCGCAGCGTCCGCCACTCACGGCCGCTGCGCCCGGCTCTGCCGCGCCGCGGCGGATGCCGGGCATCGCCGGTTCGACATAACCGCCACCTCGCCAGCCTCGCAGCCCGCCCCCCGCCCATCGAGCCCCCCGCCCTGCAGCCCGCCTCCGGAAGTTTGCGGCCGGACGGCGCGGGCTTGTGTTCAATGCCAGTGCAATAACCTTCCAACTTTGTGCGCGATGCTGTCTGGCGAGCCCGTTTCCATTCGAATCTCGCACATTTCCCATGGAAAGATGCTCGATCACAATGGAAATGGATACATTTCCGTTGCAATCTCGCAACATCGCCATGGCAACACGCGAATCTCCATTGCAACCGCGTACATTCACATCCCGTTTTTGTGCAGCGAAGCTTCAACCTGCCACATTTCCGTGCATCGCGAGCCCGTTTCCAGTGGAAGGATACGAAGTTCGAATGGAAAT
>JAFEGB010000319.1 GCA_018240295.1 Pseudomonadota bacterium | reverse complement strand
TCGACGGCGGTGGCGTGCGGCAGGGGCGGCTTGTAGACGCGGCGGCTGATCAGCGCGTCGTAGACATCGGCGAGCGCCATCAGCCGGGCCGACAGCGGGATGGCCTCGCCGGCCAGCCCTTCCGGGTAGCCGAGACCGTCCCAGCGCTCGTGGTGCGAATAGGCGATCTCGCGCGCGTGGCGCAGGAACGGCAGCGGGGCGCCGAGCAGGCGTTCGGCCATCAGGATCGCGTCGCGGCCGATCACCGGGTGCTCGTGCATGCGCGCGGTCTCGACGGCGTTCAGCGGGCCGGGCTTGAGCAGGATCGCGTCCGGGATGCCGACCTTGCCGATGTCGTGCAGCGGCGCGGACTTGAAGATCAGCTCGATCGCCGTGTCATCGAGCTGTCCGGCGTACTGCGGCTGGCGGCGCAGCTGCAGCGCCAGCACGCGCACGTAGTGCTGGGTGCGCAGCAGGTGGTTGCCGGTTTCGTTGTCGCGGGCTTCGGCGAGCGAGCAGAAGGCCAGGAAGATCGCGTCGCGCACGCGGTCGAGTTCGCTGTTGCGCTCGGCCAGTTCGGAGGCGAGCTGCGACAGTGCCTGCGTGCGCTCGGCGACGCGCGCCTCCAGCGTGCGGTTCTGCTCGCGCAGTGCCGAAGCGGCGGCGCGCAGGTTCAGGTGCGTGCGCACGCGCGCGAGCAGCACCGGCGCGCTGACCGGCTTGCTGACGAAATCGGTGGCGCCGGCCGCGAAGCCGGCGGTTTCCGAGGCCGGGTCGCGGTTGCCGGTCAGGAACACCACCGGCACGTCCTCGCGTCCCGGCAGCGCGCGCAGCCGGCGGCAGACCTCGTAGCCGTCGAGGTCGGGCATGACCACGTCGAGCAGGATCAGGTCGATCGGCAGCGGTCCGGCGAGGATGCGCAGCGCACTTTCGCCGTTGCAGGCGACGTGCAGCCGGTAGTGGGGGCTCAGCAGGCCGTCGATCAGGCGGATGGCATCCGGCGCGTCATCGACGACGAGGATGCGTGCTCCGTCCATGGCAAGGTTGGGGTGAGACACGGCAGGTCTCCGGTCCGGACCGGCGGCATGGCGTCCCTGGCCGCCGGTCCTCAGGGGGGAAGGTCCGGATCAGCTGCGCGAGCCTAGCAGGCCCGAGCCGCGCAGCAAGGCGGCGGCGCGCGTGAAGTCGTAGTTGCGTACCGCCTGCGTCATCTCGCGGACCTGCGCCTCCAGCGAGGCGCCGGCACAGGCGGCGACCAGCTGCTCGGCGACGGCAAGCGCGGAGGTGTCGTGATCGCCGATCAGCAGCGCCAGCTGCTGCGCGAGTTCGGCCGGGTCGCGGCGCGGGGCGCCCGGGCCCACGGCATCGAGCACCGGCTGGCGCTCGGCCTGCCATTGCTCGATGCCGGCGCGCAGCTCGGCGAATGCCTCGGCGAAATCGGCGAGCGCCTCGTCGGCCGGCTTGTCCGGGCGGCACAGCACGCTTTCGAGCGCCGCGGCGCGAAACTGCAGGCGCACGGCGCCGAGCGTGCCGGCGCTGCCCTTGAGCGTGTGTGCGAGGCGCACCGCGGCCAGCCGTTCGCTGCCGGCGAGCAGGCGGCGCACGCGCCGGTCGGCATCGAGATGGTCGCGGGCGAACTGCGCGAGCAGGGTTTCGTAGAGATCGAGCTTGCCGCCGGTGTGCTGGCGCGCACGTTCGCGGTCGATGCCGGGCAGGCTCGGCCAGTCGCCACCGCCACCGCTGCCACCGCCGTTGCCGCCGGTCGGCACCTGGGCTGCCGCCGGTGCCGGCGCCGCTGCCGCGTCGGCCGCGGCCTGGCGGCGCTCGGCGCGCGGCATCGCCAGCCGGCGCAGCGTGCCGTACAGCGCCGGCGGATCGATCGGCTTGGCCAGGTGCTCGTCCATGCCGGCGGCCCGGCAGCGGTCGATCTCCTCGGGCAGGGCGTGCGCGGTCAGCGCCACGACCGGCAGCGCCGCGAAGCGCGCGTCGGTGCGCAGCCGGCGCGTGGCTTCGAGCCCGTCGAGCTCGGGCATCTGCACGTCCATCAGCACCAGGTCGTAGCCGTCCGGCCCGGCGCGCTGCAGCAGATCGAGCGCCTCGCGGCCGTTGGCGGCCAGATCGAGCGGCAGACCCGGCAGCAGGCCGCGCACGACCATCTGGTTGACCGGGTTGTCCTCGGCGAGCAGCACGCGCAGGCCGCCGAGCGGCGGCGGCAGATCGGGATCGGCGGCCGGTGCGGCGGCGTGCCCGGCCGGGGCGGCCGGCGCCGGTTGCGGGCGGTCCGGGGCTTCGGCGAGTTCGCGGGCGAGGC
>JAFEGB010000318.1 GCA_018240295.1 Pseudomonadota bacterium | reverse complement strand
GATCTATGAAGGCGCGGCGCTGCTCGCCGGGGCCGAGCCGTACTTCCTGAACACACCGGCCGGAACCGGCTTCCTGCCCGATTACGACGCCGTGCCAGAGGAGGTCTGGGCGCGCTGCCAGTTGCTGTATCTCTGCTCGCCCGGCAACCCGACCGGCGCCGTGACGCCGGCCGCAACGCTCGCGAAGCTGATCGACAAGGCCGACGAGTTCGGTTTCGTGATCGCCGCCGACGAGTGTTACTCCGAGATCTACTTCGACGAAGCCGCGCCGCCGGTCGGCCTGCTCGAAGCCTGTGCCCGGCTCGGCCGCCACGACTACCGCCGCTGCGTGGTGTTCAACTCGCTGTCGAAACGCTCGAACCTGCCCGGCCTGCGTTCGGGCTTCGTCGCCGGCGATGCCGACGTGCTCGCCGCCTTCCTGCAGTACCGCACCTATCACGGCTGCGCGCTGCCCGGCAGCACGCAGGCGGCGAGCGTCGCGGCCTGGGGTGACGAGGCGCACGTGCAGGCCAACCGTGCGCTGTACCGCGCCAAGCTCGACGCCGTGCTCGACGTGCTCGGCCCGGTGCTCGACGTGTCACGGCCCGAGGCCGGCTTCTTCCTGTGGCCGCGCGTACCCGGCGACGACGAGCGCTGGACGCAGCAGCTGTTCGCCGGACAGCACGTGACGGTGCTGCCCGGGCGTTATCTCGCACGCGACACCGCCCTCGGCAATCCCGGCGCCGGGCGCGTGCGCATCGCGCTGGTCGCGCCGCTCGCCGACTGCACCGAAGCCGCCATCCGCATCCGCCGCTGCCTCGGCGCCTGAGGCCGCTTTCGAGAACCCCAGCCCCTTTCCGCGGAGCTTTCCATGAACAAGCTGCAGACCCTGATCGAAGACGCCTTCGAGCGCCGCGCCGAGTACTCGCCGGCCAGCCACCCGCTCGAAGTCCGCCAGGCCGTCGAGGAGGCGCTGGCGCTGCTCGAAGCCGGACAGGCGCGTGTCGCCGAGAAACAGGGCACCGGCTGGCACGTCAACCAGTGGCTGAAGAAGGCCGTGCTGCTGTCGTTCCGCCTCAACGACAACCGCGTGCTCGGCGACGGTCCGCTGCGCGCCTTCGACAAGGTGCCGACCCGCTACGGCGACTGGGACGAAGCGCGCTTTCGCGAAGGCGGCGCGCGCGTGGTGCCGGGCGCGGTCGTGCGCGGCGGCAGCTTCGTCGCGAAGAACGTCGTGCTGATGCCGTCGTTCGTGAACATCGGCGCTTACGTCGACGAAGGCACGATGGTCGATACCTGGGCGACGGTCGGCTCCTGCGCGCAGATCGGCAGGAACGTGCATCTGTCCGGCGGCGTCGGCATCGGCGGCGTGCTGGAGCCGCTGCAGGCCGGCCCGACCATCATTGAGGACAACTGCTTCATCGGCGCGCGCTCCGAAGTCGTCGAGGGCGTGGTGGTCGAGGAAGGCTCGGTGATCTCGATGGGCGTGTTCATCGGCCAGAGCACCAAGATCTACAACCGCCTGACCGGCGAGGTCAGCTACGGCCGCGTGCCGGCCGGCTCGGTCGTCGTCTCCGGCTCGCTGCCCGCCTCGGACGGCTCGCACAGCCTGTACTGCGCGGTGATCATCAAGCAGGTCGACGAGCGCACGCGCGGCAAGGTCGGGCTGAACGAGCTGCTGCGCGACTGAGGATCGTCTGACTGCTCCGCCGCCTCTGCTGCATGGGCCGGAGGGGCGGAGCCGGCGCTTCGGCGCATGTCTCCGTCCTGCCTGCCGAATCAGGGCGATCCGGACTGACTCCGCCCGGAGTAGCGCACCAGACCTGGGACGGGCGCCTGCGCAAGCGGTGCCGTTGACCGGAGCGCATGTTCCTCCGGCTCCTTCGCTACTCAGGTGCGTCGTGTCCGGATGCCGAGCTTCTGCATCCGCGACCGCAAGGTGCTCGGATGCAGCCCGAGGGCCGCCGCCGCGCCCTTCGGCCCCTCGATGACGCCGCTGCAGTGCGTCAGCACCTGCTCGATGTGCCGGCGCTCGACGGCTTCGAGGTTGATGCTGGCTTCTTCCGGGGCGGTCGCGACCGCCGCCGGCATGGGGCGCCCTGCCCCGCCGGCCTCGACCGTCACCGCCGCCCGGCCCGTCACCGGACTGAGCGCCGCACCGGGTGATACCGGCATCAGCCCGAGATCCTCGACCTCAATCGTGTCGCCGCTGGCGAGAATCGCCGCGCGTTCGATGACGTTCTGCAGCTCGCGCACGTTGCCCGGCCAGCTCCAGGCGATGAGGCGCTCGCGCGCGGCGGGGCTCACGCCGTGCAGCGGCTTGCCGAGGCGGCGCGCGAGACCGGCGAGCGTGTGTGCGACCAGCAGCGGGATGTCCTCGGGCCGCTCGCGCAGCGGCGGCACGCGCACCGGGAAGACGTTCAGCCGGTAGTACAGATCGGCCCGGAACAACCCGGCCTCGACCATCTGCGCCAGGTCGCGGT
>JAFEGB010000317.1 GCA_018240295.1 Pseudomonadota bacterium | reverse complement strand
CGCTGCCTGGCGTGCCCATGGTCGTGATCGGCCGCAACGAGCGCATCGCCTGGGGCCTGACCAACACCAACCCGGATGTGCAGGATCTTTACGTCGAGCGCAGCGATCCGGCCGATCCGGGGCGTTACCAGACGCCGGACGGCTGGCAGCGTTTCGAACAGCGCGAGGAAATCCTGCACGTCAGGAACGCGCCCGACGAACGGCTGACCGTGCGCACCAGCCGCCACGGCCCGCTGCTGCCGGACACCCGCACCGGCGATGCGCTGCCGGCCGGCTACGGGCTGGCGCTGGCGTGGACGGCGCTCGCCGAGGACGACGCGAGCTTCCGGGCTGCCTCGAAGCTCGCGTACGCGCAGGACTGGGCCGGCTTCAACGAGGCGCTGCGCGAGTTCGTCGCGCCGCAGCAGAACTTCGTGTACGCCGATGTCGACGGTCACATCGGCTTCCTGTCGCCGGGGCGCATCCCGGTGCGCAGGCCCGACAACGACCTGCTCGGGCTGGCGCCGGCGCCGGGCTGGGAGGCGCGCTACGACTGGGCCGGCTGGGTGCCGTACGAGGAATTGCCGCGCGTGTTCGATCCGGCCGACGGCGCGCTCTACAGCGCCAACGAACGCATCGTGCCGCCCGGCTACCGCTGGCATCTGACCGACGAATGGCAGCCGGCCTACCGGGCCGCGCGCATCCGGGAGCTGCTGGCCGCGACGCCGGCACACACGCCGGCGAGCTTCCGGCAGATGCACGCCGACATCCGCTCGGGGCTCGCCGCCGACCTGCTGCCGAAGCTGCTGCAGCGCGCAGCGGCCACCGACTACCCGCCGGCGGCGCGCGGCTGGCACGAGCGGCTGGCGCGCTGGGATTACGGCATGCGCGTCGATGCCGCCGAGCCGCTGGTGTTCTCGGCCTGGTACCGGGCGCTGACCCGGCGCATCTACGTCGACGAACTCGGGCCCGAGTTCGAGCTGCTGTGGGACGAGCGCACGACCTTCATGAACAACGTGCTCGATGACCGCGACGGCCAGGGGCGCTGGTGTGACGACGTGCGCACGGCCGCGACCGAGTCCTGCGCGCAGCAGGTGGTCGCCGCGCTCGGGGATGCGCTCGACGAGTTGCACGCGCGCTTCGGAAGCGATGAATCGCGCTGGCACTGGGGCGACGCGCATCCGGCCGTCGCCGAGCACCGGCCGTTCTCGAAGCTCGCCT
>JAFEGB010000316.1 GCA_018240295.1 Pseudomonadota bacterium | reverse complement strand
CGCGAGCCACGGCCCGAGGCTCGGCCAGTCGGCGCAGGCCGGGTGTCCGGGGCCGAGCCGTGCGATCAGCGCGTGCACGCGCACGCACTCGCCGACGCCGACCGCGAAGCCTTCGGCGCGCAGCGCGAGCAGGAAGTCGTCGATCGCGGCCGGCGCGATGCGCTCGGGGTTCATCGGCCCGGCGACACGCCGCGGGTCGCCCCGGACGCTGCGTGTGCGCGGTTCACCGGACGCGCGACCTCACGCGCGGCTCCAGCCGTCGAGCACCGCGCGTGCCGGTGCGAGATCCTCGGCGTTCTTGACCAGCGTGCCGAGCAGCCACGGCGCGAGCGCCGGCGGCGCGCCGGTGCTCGCGCCGCGCAGTTCGGGCTTCAGCGAGTCCGGACGCGCGGTGCGGCGCAGCAGGCCGAGCAGCAGCGCCAGCAGCTCGGCCGTGCCGGGCCGGCGGCGCAGCGCCGGCGCGCTGCGCAGCGCCGCGAACAGCTGCAGGGCCTCGGCCACCAGCGTCGGGGCCAGCGGCTCGCGGCGCTCGCGGACCGTGACGCGCGCGAGCCGGGCATCGACGATGCGTGCGAGCGTCACGGCGTCCGGGAACTCGATGTGGTGGTAGACGCAGCGGCGCAGGAAGGCATCGGGCAGATGCTTTTCGGAGTTGCTGGTCATGATCACGATCGGCCACAGCGCCGGGTCGGCGTCGATGCGCCGGTTGTCGTCCTCGCGGATGCGGAAGTACGCGAGTTCGATCTGGTTCAGCAGGTCGTTCGGCACGTCGCGCGGCGCCTTGTCGATCTCGTCGATCAGCACGACCGAGCGGCACGGGCCGCGGAACGGCCCGTCGTTGCGCACCGGATCCCAGTAACGGCGTACCAGCGCATCGTCCGGCGTGCGCGTCAGCAGGATCGCGAGCCCGAGGCCCTGCAGCGCGAGGTAGCGGCGCACGCCGACGGGCGGCCCGGCCTCGGGGGCTGCGCCGCCGGGGCGGCCGGGTTTGTCGAGCCAGCGTGCAGAAGGAGCGTCCGCACCCGCGTGTGCGTCGCGAAACTGCGCCATCGCATCGAACGTGTAGAACAGGTCTCCGGCCTCGGTCGTCGAGCGCACCTCGCACTTCAGCGGGGTGCCGAGCGCGAGTTCGCTTGCGACATTGGCCGCGAGACAGGTCTTGCCGACGCCGGGCTCGCCGGTCAGCAGCAGCGGCTGGCCGAGCGTCAGCGCGACGTTGACGGCGGCGACCAGCGCCGTCCCCGGCAGGTAATCCTCGGGCTCGTCGAGGCTGCGCGCGAGCGGTTCGGGCAATTCGGGGGATGCGTCGCGCCAGTGCGCGCGGCTGCCGGTGTACCAGTCGGGGGCGGGCGGCGGGCCGGGGATCGGGAAGTGCTCGGTCATGGGGCAGGGCTCCCGTCGGTCGCGAGAAAGCGCAGGAGCCGCTCGCAGCCGAGTACGTGGTCCATCGACAGATCGTTGCGGTAGCCGAGTTCGCGCTCCAGTTCGAGCCGCAGCGCGTCGAGCTCGCGGGCACGGTGGCGTGCGGCCGGTCGCACCGTGAACTCCAGCCAGTCGCACACGTCCTGCGTGCCGACCGGCCCGAGCGCGATGCTCGACACGCGCGCGTGCGCGGGTTGCGCGAAGCGCCGGCCCCACCAGCGGCGCAGCCGCGCCGCCAGCGAGGCCGGCGCCGGTGTGCGGCGCAGGCACAGCAGCACGACGAGCGGCTGCGCCGGCTCGCCGAGCCCGAACAGCAGGTCGAGCCACGCGCGCAGCAGCCGCCGCTCGGCCGCGCCCAGTCCCCAGTACTCGCATTCGATGTCGTAGCGCAGCAGCAGGCCGCCGCCACGGCCGGCGAGCGCCGCGGCGAGCGTGCTTGCGTCGGGCGCCGTGGCTGCAGGCAGCCCGAGCGCGTGCACGAGGGCGGCGTACAGCCCGTCGAGGCCGAGATCGGGTTCCCAGCGCAGCGGCCAGGGTTCGAGCGCGGCCAGCAGCTCGGCCGCGCGGCGCACCGGCTCGGGCAGCGGCTGCGTGCGGCCGGCGATGCGCAGGTGCGCGACGAAGCCGTCGTGCCAGTCGCGCTTGTCGCCGTCGATGAAGAACACGAGCGGTGCGCGCGGCGGCAGCGCGTCGCCGAGCGTGCGGTACAGCGTCGCGCAAGCGGCCGTGCGGTCCAGCAGACAGAGCAAATCGCGGGGATCGGACCCCGCGGCCGGGGCCGTCGCCGCGGGATCGAGCGCCGGCCACACCGCGCGCAGCACCCGCGCCGGGATCATCTCGGCGGCGACGCCGCCGGCCTCGGTCGCGACGAGGCCGGCAAAGCGCCGCTCGCGGTCCAGCCAGACGCCGCCGCCGCTGAAGCCGGCAGTGATCCGGATCGCTGCGTTCACGGTGTTGCGGGCGCTGCTGTCGAGCAGCGTGCGGCCGTTGGTGCGCGGGCCGAGCCGCGTGCAGCGGGTCGGGATGCCGGCATCGCTGCCGTCCGGCAGTCCCCAGGTCCAGGCGTCGCCGTCG
>JAFEGB010000315.1 GCA_018240295.1 Pseudomonadota bacterium | reverse complement strand
CTCAGCGGCTTCAACTTCGGCCGCGACTGCCCGGAGCCGCGCGTCGCCGACCTGCGCAACGTCGTCGCCGGCGACCCGAGCCCGGACGGCCAGGGCCGGCTTTCGATCCGCCGCGGCATCGAGGTTGGCCACATCTTCCAGCTCGGACGCAAGTACAGCGACGCACTCGCCGCGAACGTGCTCGGTGAGGACGGCCAGAACCTGACCGTGACCATGGGCTGCTACGGCATCGGCGTCTCGCGCGTCGTCGCCGCCGCGATCGAACAGAACTGGGACGAGCGCGGCATCCTGTGGCCGGCGGCGATGGCGCCGTTCCAGCTCGCGCTGCTGCCGATGAACGCGCACAAGAGCGCCGCCGTGCGCGAGGCGGTCGAGCAGCTCTACGCCGACTGCCGGGCCGCCGGCATCGACGTGCTGCTCGATGACCGCGAGGCGCGCCCCGGCGTGATGTTCGCGGACATGGAGCTGATCGGCATCCCGCACCGCGTCGTCATCGGCGAGAAGGGGCTTGCCGCCGGCAGCGTCGAGTACAAGGGCCGGCGCGACGCCGAAGCCCTCGCCGTGCCGCTTGCAGGTCTCATCGACTTCCTGCGCGAGCGCCTCGGCGCGGCCTGAGGGAAGACCCTTCCCGGGCCAGGCAGCTGCGCGCAGGACGCGCGCCTGCCGGGTGCGCAGGCCCGGCGTCCCGAGCGGGCGCGCGTCAGGCTCATCGACGCCTCCGGAGCGGCCGCAATGGCCGCTTCCCGGGTCTTCCCGGATACCCGCAACTTTTGCAGGTGCCCGATGACCGCCTCGCCATGGAAACGCCCCGAATCCGTGCTCGTCGTCGTGCACACGCGCGGCGGCCTCGTGCTGCTGCTGCGCCGCCTCGCCCCGCCCGATCACTGGCAGTCGGTGACCGGCAGCCTCGAATGGCACGAGTCCGCCCCAAAAGTTGCGGCCCGGCGCGAACTCCTGGAGGAAACCGGGATCGATGGGGGCAGGCTGATCGATACCGGCGTCGTCAACCGCTATCCGATCCTGCCGCCGTGGCGGGCGCGCTACGCGCCCGAAGCCACGGAAAACCGGGAATACGTGTTTCTGCTCGAACTCGCGGAACCTTGTCCGATCCGGTTGTGTCCTGAGGAACACGACGCTGTCGTCTGGCTGCCACGTTTGGCAGCAGCGCAACAGGTGTTTTCGTATACGAATCGCGAGGCCGTGCTCGCGTTCGTCCCCAGGCAGTGAAACCGCTGTCCAGCTGCACTCCGGCAGCCATTCAGAACAACAGAAGGAGAATCCCGATGAACCAGCACTCGAGCCGTTCGCGTCTGCGTTCCGCCATTGCACTGGCCCTCTGCCTCGGCGTCGGTGGCCTGACCCTCGCCGGTTGTGCCAGCACGGCCACCAGCGAGAGCGCCGGCGAGTACGTCGACAACGCCGCGATCACCGCCAAGGTCAAGGAGAAGTACCTGGCCGATCCGGCCATCAAGAGCCTGAAGATCGAGGTCGCGACCTACAAGGGCGTGGTGCAGCTGACCGGCTTCGTCGATTCGGCCGACCAGAAGGCGCGCGCCGAGCAGCTCGCCGCGAGCGTCAAGGGCGTCGAGTCGGTCAAGAACGAGATCGTCGTGCTGAGAAAGGGCGAGACCGCCGGTCAGTACATGGACAGCGCCGCGATCACCGCCAAGGTCAAGGCGAAGATCGCCGAGGACCCGCACCTCAGCGCCTTCGCGATCGAGGTCGAGACGCAGCGCGGCATCGTGCAGTTGAGCGGCTTCGTCGACAGCTCCGCGCAGCGCACGGCGGCCGGCCGCATCGCGCGCTCGGTCGAAGGCGTGAAGTCGGTGAAGAACAGCCTGACCGTCAAGCCGCGCAGCTGAGCGGCTGCCGCGTCGCCCGTCATCGGGGCCCGGCCGGAGCGATCCGGCCGGGCCCCGGCGTTTTTCAGCGCGGCTCCCTGCAGACATGCCGGGAGCCGTTGCCGCCTCAGGGCTTTTCCGGGGCGTCCTGCTTGGCCAGCGCCTCGCGCAGCAGCGACGCGAACGCGCTCTCGACCGGCTGCTCGGGCGCGGCGCTGGCGCGCACCGGTTCGCGCTCGCGGCGCGGTTCCTTGCGATCACCGCGATCGGCACGGCGGCGCGGCGCCTCGCCGTCCGGACGCGGCCGGCGCTCGCGGCGCGGCTCGCGGGCGGGGGTGGGAGCGGTGGCAGTGGCAGAAGCCTCGCCTTCGGCCGGCTTGCGCGCCGGCCGGCGCTCGCCGTCGGGGCGCGGGCCGCGACGCGGCGGCCG
>JAFEGB010000314.1 GCA_018240295.1 Pseudomonadota bacterium | reverse complement strand
GCCGCACCGGCGCCGGATAGTCGCGCCGCTCCAGCACGGTCTGCCAGAGGCCGTCGAGCGTCGCGAATTCGCCGCGCACGGGATGGGATTCGAACAGGAAGCGGTGCAGGGCGTCGGTCATGGGACAGTCGATTCGTGCTCAGCGCTGGAGTTGCTTGAAAAACAGAAAGGCAAGCAGGAACACGCGACTCTCCTCGCACTCACGCACCGTCACCCATGTACTGCAGGCGCGGCGTGCGAGTTCGATCAGGCGTTGCGCATCGGTCCGGGTCAGACTCGACGCCAGGTTGTAGTCCGCTTCGTGCCGCGCCTCCTGCAGTTCGACGAAGGTCGCCGCGACTTGCTGCAACGCCGGTGGAACACCGCCCGGAAGCAGCGTTTGCAAACCCGGCGGCAGCCTGCCCGCGGGCTGGGCGAATCGCTCGCAGACCCGGCGCATCTCTCCGTGCTCACACGCCCGTGCGATGCGCTGGCGCAAGGCTCGGCGGTGCGTCCCGGGAACGAGCCGGGCGGCGGCATCCTCGATCAAACGATGGAACAGCGCGTAATACGCGGCCGAAACCGCCCGGCGCAGACTGGCCTGGCTCGGCCGGCGTGGCTCCTTGCGCGCCAGATGTTCGGCCTGCTTCAGCAGATCGGCGGGCAGACTCATCCATGCTCACTTTCGATGAGCGCCTGTTCGCTGACGCTGCGCACGCGCACGTAAGGCCAGTAGCGCTCGTCGATCTGCCACGTCCGGTCACGGATCGCCTGCGTCAGCGCATCCAGCATGGCGCTCGTCTCGCGCTCGGCAACGTGATCATCCTTCAGGATGATCCAGACGCGGATAGCCGGTCGATCCATCGAATCGACCTCCGGGTAAGCGATGAGCCGCTCGACCGGTTCCGGCAACGGAATCCGTTCGATCGCAGCGAGGATGGCCTGTTCGCTGTTCATGACCGCCTCAACCCGTCAGGCACCGGCACACGCAGCCAGCGCAAATCCTCACATGAAATACTTCTGGAGTGCTCAGAAGAAGCTGTCGTCGCCACGCGGTTTCGGACGCTGCGGCTGCGGCTGGGGTTGCGGCTGACCGCCGCCGCCGCCACCGAAGTAGTCGGAATCATCCGGCGCACCGCCGCCGTCGTCGCGGCCACGACCGCCACCGCCGCCGCTGGCATTCGAATAGCGGGCACAGAGGTCGTCGGCGCGCGAGATCGCCGCCGCCGAGCCGTTCAGCGGGAAGCTCATGAAGGTCGGCGAGTTGTTGCCCTCGGGCTGCACCTT
>JAFEGB010000313.1 GCA_018240295.1 Pseudomonadota bacterium | reverse complement strand
TGCAGTGCCAGCAGGCCGGCACCGATCTCCAGCGTCGTGAAATGCGCAGTCAGCAGGATGATGCCGCGCCCGCGCGCGGCGGCCGCATCGAAATGTTCGAGTCCGCAGACCTCGCCGAGCGCGGCCAGCCGCGGGCGCGGCGCCCAGTAGCCGCTTGCGACCTCGAAGATGCCCATGCCGAGCGCCTCGAAATGCGCACGGGCGAGGCGCGCGCGCGCGGCTTCATCAAGCGTCGGGAAGCACAGCCGCAGGTTGGTCGCGACCACGTGCCGGCGATGGCGGTCGAGCCGCCCGTACAGCCGGCCGAGGCCGCGCCCGAGCGCAAGCTGCAGCCGGTGCGGCAGCGCCGCCATCAGCTTCATTGCGCCGAGCCCGAGCCACACCGGCCAGTAACGCGCGGCGGCGTGGCGGCGCAGCAGATCGCGGGTGAATACGGACGACACGCAGACCTCGGGCGGGCGGGGGAGAGCGCCGCGCAGTCTACGCGAGGCTGCCGGATATTTTTGTCTCTCCGGCCGGCGGCGGGCTTGACGGCGAAATCGCGCTCAGTAGAATGCGCCGCTCTTTGCCGCCGGGGGCCGGAAACAGCGCCCGTGCAGCGGCGCGCAGCAGCGAAATCAGCCGGTCAGGATTTAACGGAACCGGTGCTTGACGAAAGTCATCTGATTCGTAGAATGCGCGCCTCGCCAAAGGTTGTCGGTAATTGCAGTTGTGACTGCAATGCTGAAATCCTGAAAGCGAAAGCGGTTTGAAAATAACCGCTTGCAGAAAGAAAAACGGCGTGTAGAATGCGCGCCTCGCTGAAAGTCGGAGTTGGTTCCGGTAATCGGTGAAAGCAGTAAAGCGAATTTATGGCTTGACGCATCGCTAAGTAACGTTAGAATGCGCGGCCTCGCTGGGAGGCGGGAATGATTGACTGGCGGTAATGGTTGATCGTTGCAGTCTTCCGGCAAAGCGGTGAAAACACTGCTTGCGGAATTGAAGAAGGCGTGTAAAATGCGCGCCTCGCCGAACGAACGGGTCGGTGGAGTTCTTTGACAGCTTGACTGAGTAGTTTGTGTGGGTGCTTGCGCTGGAGAGATTGTGGCATTGGCTGCGATTGAATCAGACGCAAGAGAACCTGAAGCCCAAGAGTTTCGGGATGATCTTC
>JAFEGB010000312.1 GCA_018240295.1 Pseudomonadota bacterium | reverse complement strand
TGTCGAGGGCGTACGAATAGCTGCCGTCGGCATTGATCGTCAGTGCGCCGTAGTTGCCGGACAGCGTCGAGCCGAGCGTTCCCGACGTGGCGCCGAAGCTCACGGCCGTCACTGGCGTCACCGGCGTGTCAGCGCCGATGCGGTCGGCCGTGTCACCTGCGGATGCGCCGCTTGCCCCGAACACATTGCCGGTGGTGAGCGCCGTGTCCTCCGTGACCGAATTGGTATCGGCATTCGCCGTTGGCACGTCATCGACGACGCGCACGCTCAGCGTGCCGGTGCTGCTGGCGCCGTTCCGATCCCGGACTTCCAGGGCAACCGGGTCGACGGATTCGGTGGCGCCGGGCTGATCGAGGGCGGCCTTCAGCGTATAGCGGTAATCGAGTGTGCCGAGTGTGGGTATGCCGTCGGCCGTGGTGGTCGCGGTGAAGCCCGTCAGTACCAGCGTTCCCTTGCCGGTATCGATCGTGATCGGCGTCGTGACGAGGGCCGGGAGTTGCGCGACATCGAGCGTGGTGCCGCCGATCGTCACCGACTGCAGCTTCTCGCCGGCAGTGACCGTGATGGTGCCGGTGGCAGTCTCGCGGGTATCGGCCGTAGCGCTCAGCCCGGCCTCGAACACCGTTGCCTCGCCGGTGGCCGCGCCGTTGCTGTCGACAGGCGTGATGGAGGGCGGGCTGTCGGTGGCACCGCTGATCGTGATCGTCAGTTGCGCCTGGTCGCTGCCACCCAGGGGATCGGCAAGCGTGTAGGTGAAGTGCTCGGTCAGCGTCTGGCCGGTCAGCAAGGCGTTGACGGCCGGGTTGCTGTTGTCGAGCGCGTAGGTGTACGTGCCGTCGGCGTTCAGCGTCAGCGTGCCGTACTGGCCGGCCAGCGCCGAACCGACCGTTCCGGCCGTGCCGCTGCCGGCTTCGGTGCCGGTGCGGATCGCCGTGACTGTCAGTTGGGGGTTGGTGTTGTCCGGGTCGGCGTCCTGACCGGCCGTGCCGGGTTTGACGTTGCCGCTGACGCTGGCGGTGTTCTCGCTGATCGCGTTGCTGTCGTCGACGGCGGTCGGCGGATCGTTGGCTGCCGTGATCGCAATCTGGCCGATCCGGATCAGGGAGTTGAGCGCCGCCGGTCCGCCGGCATTGCCGCCCGCCTGGGCGTTGTTGCCGTCGTTGAGCACGACCGTATACAGGCGCGTGTTGTCAGTGCCGGACTGGGTCGGGTTGTCGCTGGTGCTGCGGTAGCGGATCGCCGCGATCAGGCCATCCACCTCGGCGAGCGTGGTGTCGGCGTCGAAGCTGACCACCAGCGGCGTGTTGCCGGTGCCGCCCGTGAACGTGACGCCGGCGGGCAGCGAATAACCGCTGGCGAACACGATCTCGTCTCCGGCAATGCCGTCGCTGATCGTCACGCTCAGGCTGCCGGCGCCGAAGGTGCTGCTGGCCAGCCCGGCCGTGGTCGTCAGGTCGATGTCGCCGACGCTGCCGGCGCTCATCAGCGCCACCGGATCGATCGACTGGCCGCTGGCGGTCGTGGCGTTTTCGGTCACCGACACGAAAGGCGGGATGGCCGTCTGCGGCATCGTCGGCGCGTCGTTGACCGGCGTGACGGTGGCCGTGAGCGTGGTTGTCGCCGACCAGGTACTGATCTGCCCGAGCGCCAGCGCCGCGCTCAGATCGACGCCGGTGGCGGTGGCCTGCACGCTGTCGGCACCGCGCCCCGTCAGGCTGCCGGGCGTGCCGTTGTAGTTCGCGACGTTTGGCAGGAAGCGCAGTTGCGCCGTGGTCGCCAGCACGATGGCATCGGTATCCGAAGGCGCGCTGCCGCCGCTGCCGATCGTCACCCAGCCGCTGCCGGCGTTGTACTGCCAGACGCCCTGCGTGGCCGCATCGGCCGCATTGCCGACGATGGCGAAGCCGGCGAAGGCCGCGGCGGTGCTGCTGCTGCCGGGGATGCCGGACTGGTTGTCGGTGGCATCGGCGTAGCCGCCACCGAACAGCGCCGATACGGTCTGGCTGGCGGGGATGGTCGTGTCTTCGGCGACGCTGAGCGTCGCCGGGGCCAGCGTCGGGCGGTCGTTGACGGCCGTGACCGAGATGCCGATCGAGCGGGTGACGGCATTCCAGGCGCCGATGCCGGAAAGGCCGCCGGCGCTGGCCAGCACGCGGGTCTGCGTGGCGTCGGCACTGATGAATGCGCCCAGATCCGACGAGGCATCGGCCAGTCGCACGCTCAGCAGGCCGGGGGTGCCGAAGAACTCCGCCACCGGCACGAAGCGCACCTGCCGGTCGGACGTGAAGATCAGGGCCGCGGTCGGTGACAGGCCGCTGGTCGGGATCGTGATCCAGTCGGCGGCGCTGGTCGGGTCGGGCGAGGCCGTCGTCGAGATCTGCCAGACGCCCTGCGCCGCGACCGAGGCATTGCCGACGATGGCGACGTAGGTGAACGGCGTGGCCGTATTGCCGCCGCCGTTGGCGGTCTGGTCGTCGGTCGCGTCGCTGTAGCCGAAGGCGAGGGTATCGATGCGGCTGCCGGCCGGGGCCGTCGTGTCTTCGCTGAGCGGCGTCAGCGTGACGTTGGTGGTCGCGACCGGCTGGTCGTTGTCCGGCGCGACGGTGAGTGCGACGGTTTTCGTGTCGGTCTGTGCGCCGCCGCTGCCGGTGTTGCCGAGGTCGCTGACCGTCACCGTCAGCTGCGCGCCGCCGTGATAGTTGCCGGTCGGCATGAAGCGCAGCGAAGCCAGCGCGGCGTTCAGATCGGTTTTCGTGCCCTGCACGGTCACGGTCGACGAAGCGTAGGCGCCGGCCGTGACCGTCAGGCCGGTGCGCGTTGCGAGATCGAGGCTGCCGTGCGTGACCGTCAGCGTGAGCTGCTCGATCTGGCCGAAATCGTCGCTGTCGGTGTACGAGAGGCCGGGCAGGGCCGTGAAGCCGCGGTCTTCGATGAAATTCGCCGTGGCCGGGACGATCAGCCCCGGCGGCTCGTTGGAGGCCGAGACGCGCACGGCGATGGTCGCGGTCGCGGTGTTGTTACCGTCGACGCCCGTGCCTTCGGTGCCGTTGCCGGCGCCGGTGACGGCCGGAGCGCGGTCATCGACGCTCACGGTGAGCGTATACGTGGCGTCGGCGTTGCTGTCCTGCGGCGTGTAGACGAGGTTCGCGAGCGTGGCGTTGATGTCGGTGCGCGTGCCGCTGACGGTCAGCGTGCGCGTGCCGGCGTCGTAGCTCGACGTGGCCGCGCCGGATGCGCTCGCCGCCAGCCCGTCACCGGCGTTCGGGGCCAGCACGGTGACGGTGTAGAACGCATCGCTCGCGCCCTGGGCGCTGTCCTTCGTGTCCTGGAAGCTGATGCCGGGAATCGCCAGCCAAGTGCCGCTGCCGAGCGTCTGCGTGCCCGGCACCGTCAGCACCGGCGCGTCGTTGACCGGCACCAGGGTGATCGTGTTGTCGACGAAAGTCTGGTTGCCGGCCGGCACGTCGGCATGGCCCCAGTCGGTGAAGCTGGTGCGCAGGTACAGCGGGCCGTTATTGAAATCGGTCGCGCCCTGGAAGCGCAGCGCGTTCAGCGCCGCCAGCACGTTCGTGAGTGGTCCGGTCAGCGTCACGGTGTTCGTGCCGTTGCCGCTGGCCGCCGTCAGGCCGGTTGCGGAGGGGATCGTCAGCGCGCCCTGGGTCGCGGCATCGGCGAGCGTCGTGTATGCGGCATCGGCATACAGCCGGACCGTGACGCTCACATCTTTCGTGAAGCTGTCGGCATCGCTGATCGTGAAGCCCGACAGCGTCAGTGAAGTGTCCTCATTGATTGTATAAGCGGTGTTGTTGCCGATGGCGGGCGGGTTGTTCAGGTTCGAGGCAGTCAGCCTGATGTCGGCGCTGACGCGGTTATTTGCGGCATCGACCGGCGTGTCGTCCTGATTGACCAGGCCGCCGTTGGCACCGGTGGTCAGCAGACCGCTGTTGTCGTACAGGCGATCATCGATGGTGATGCGCAGTTTGTCGGTGTCGACGTTGCGATCGGCCGTATACGCTACCTGCAGGCTGGCGAGCACCTGGTCGATTGCGGCCTGCGTGCCCTGCACGATCAGGCTGTCGGTGCCGCGGCCGGACACGAAATCCGGTGCCGGATCTGTGCCGGTCGGGCTGTAAGTGAAATCGAGTCTGATGGTGGTGACCGGGTTGTTGCTGTTGTCGTAGACCCGGATTTCGGCACGCAGGAAATCAGTCGCGCCATTGCCCGAAGTCACCAGGTCGGGATCATCGGTGCTCAGGCGCGGAACGCTCACATAGGCATCGCCACTTACGGTGACTTCCAGCGTCGTCTGTGTGGCCGTGACCGTCGGCTTGTCGTTGGCCGGATCGACGTTGATGTAATAGATGCCGGGCACGTTATTGGTGGCAAGAGTCACCGGATTGTCGCCACCGCCGTCGCTGACCGTGAAGCTGAAATGATCGAGATGCGTGCCGGAAGTTTCCGAACCGTTGTGCCGGTAGGTAACCCGTCCGTTATCGAGATCATCCTGCGTGAACACGCTGCCGGCGCCAAGTGCGACGCCGTTCAGCATGAGCGTGCCGTGCTGGATGCCGTAAACGAAAGTGTCAGGGTCGAGGCTGATTCGGTACTGACGCTGTACG
>JAFEGB010000311.1 GCA_018240295.1 Pseudomonadota bacterium | reverse complement strand
ATGAACTCGCCGAGCCGGGTCTCGGGGATGCCGACCAGCAGGATCGGCTCGTGGTGTTCGAGCACCTGCGCACCGGCGATGCGGCCGCTGCGGTCGATGCCGACCAGCGTGTTGACCGGCTTGCCCGAATAGGCCGGGATGCGCTCGACCTGATCGGTCTGGAACAGGTAGCCGAGCAGCTCGCTGCCGCGGTACACGGCCGCAGCCGGCGGCGTGCCATCGGCGGGCGCAACACGATCGGCGCCCGGGAACCAGCCGCGGCCGAGCTCCCACGGCGCCGCCGCCGGTGCGGCCGGCGCGACGCCGCAAGCCACGAGCAGCAGCAGCGCGCTCAAGGAGCGCAGGACCGGCAGGCACAGCAGGCGGAATTCAGCGAAGGACATGGCATCTGCAACGGCCACCGCTCGCGCGGAGGGCAGCCGTGCCCGGTCAGGGTGCGGCGATCTGCCGCAGGTCGGGGCACACCGTAGCCCCCTGACCGGCCGGTATCTTGATGATCATCAAGCCCATGACCATTGTGCCGGCCACTTACCCCCGAGGGGGCAGCCACCCGTACTTGCCCTGCGCCGGCCGGCTACCCGCACCGATCAGGTGCATCTGCCGCTACCTCTGCCATGCCTGCGCATCGCAACCGGCCCGGCGCTGCCGGCGCCTGCCGCTTCGGAGCGCATCGGCCGGGAGGCAGGGCCTCATATAAGAAGATTGAATAAAAAAATCCATTCAGATTCTTTCCAGCAATTTAATATCCGACTTATCCTCCCGGACAATTTTCGCCCCCCGAGGGCAGGCACCGCCCTTCCGTCAGCCGAGAACCTGCAATCCATGTCCGCAGCACCCGAGTTCGCCCAGCCCGCCTCCCTGCCCCCGACCAGTGAGGACTACCACGCCCTGACCATCCGCAGCGTGCACTGGTGGTCACCGACGCTGTTCTCGCTGGTGCTCGACCGTCCGGAGTCCTTCCGCTTCATCTCCGGCCAGTTCGCCCGCCTCGGCCTGCCGGTCGAAGGCGAATGGGTCTGGCGGGCGTACTCGATCTGTTCGTCGGTCTTTGACGAGCACCTGGAATTCCTGTCGATCGTCGTGCCGAACGGCCCGTTCACGCAGGCGCTGAAGCACGTGCAGGCCGGCGACACGCTCTACGTCGACAAGCGCAACTTCGGCACGCTGACCACCGACCGCTTCCGCGGCCAGAAGGATCTCTGGATGCTCGCGACCGGCACCGGCCTGGCGCCGTTCATGTCGATCCTGCGCGACCCGTACACCTGGGACACCTTCGAGCACGTCGTGCTGGTGCACAGCGTGCGCGACGGCAACGAGCTCGCGTATCTCGAATGGCTCGAAAACTTCAACGAGGACGAGATCTTCGGCGAGTACGCCGAGCGTTTCCGCTACGTGAAGGTCGTCACGCGCGAGGCCGTGCGCGGCGCCTTCGACAAGCGCATCCCCGATCTCGTCGAATCCGGCCTGCTGGAGCAGGAAGTCGGCTGGGAGTACTCGCCCGAGCGCTCGGCGGTCATGCTCTGCGGCAACCCCGGCATGCTGCGCCAGATGAAGACGGTGCTGCAGGGCCGCGGCCTGACCGTCAACAAGAAGTCCAGCCCCGGCAACATCCTCTGGGAAAACGGCTTCCTGCCCGAGGACAACAAGCACGCCGATCTCTGATCCGGCGGCATTTCCGCTTTCCCCCGACGGCCGGCACGCGCCCTGCGTGCCGGCCGTCGCGTTTGCGGCCACCCGGCAGCAAGCCCCGCCCCCGCGCCCCCGCCCGGCTCCCGCCAGCGCCGCGCTCCCGCTGCCCTGAACCGGCCGCCTGCAGCCGGATCACGCCCGCCGCTCGCCCCGCCTGCGCACGCGGCATCGGCGTATCCGGGCCGTGGCGCTGACGGTTCAGCAGTCGGCGTCACCCTGAAATGAGTCGGCGTCGATGGTTCAGGTGTCGAGGCCGATTGTTGAAGTGCCGGCGCCGACGGTTGAAGTGCCGGCGCCGACGCTTCAGGTGCCGGTTTCCACGGTCCGGGGGTCGCGGTCGATGGTTCGGGAGCCGCCGCCGATGGTTCAGGTGTCGGCGTCGATGGTTCAGATGCCGGGACCATTGCTTCCATCACCGGCGCCGGGACCTGAACAAGCGACGCCGGTACTTCGAACACCGACGCCGGTACTTCAACAAGCGGCGTCGGTACTTCGAGCATCGACGCCGGTACTTCAACCATCGGCGCCGCTATCT
>JAFEGB010000310.1 GCA_018240295.1 Pseudomonadota bacterium | reverse complement strand
GCGCCTGGCGATCAACGTGCGCTGTCTGGACGGCGTCGACCTCGATGCCCTCGAAGTCGCGCACTACGACGGCGCCTCGGTCTGAGGAGCAATCGCGATGACGGCAACGGTGCAGGAAACGGGCAGGGAAACGGGCACGGAAACGACGACGGCACGCCTGAGCCTCGAACTCGATGCCGACACGCTGGCGCGCGCGCAGGCCGCCGCTGCAACGGCCGGGCTGCCGCTGGACGTGTGGCTGCAGGGCTTCGTCCGCGACCGGCTGGCCGAAGCCTGTCCGGCGCCGGATACCGCCTGGCGCGACCTGCCGGAGCCCGGAGCCGGCCCGGAGGGCGGGGCCGGCTGAGGGCAGGGGGCGGGCTTACTTCTTCTTCGGCGGGGCTGCCGGCGCCGGTGCGCCGCCGCCCTGCTGCGCGCGCATCTGCTTCAGTTCGGCGAGCAGGCGCTTGGCGTTGTCGTCGTTCTTGTCGGCGGCGAGCTTCAGCCAGCGTTCGGCTTCCTTCCAGTCCTGACGCACGCCGACGCCCTTGCCGTACATGAAGCCGAGCTGCGTCATCGCCGGCGGCCAGCCCTTGTCGGCGGCGGCGCGCGTCAGCCGTGCGGCTTCGGCCGGGTCCTGCGTGACGCCGCCCTGACCGGTCAGGTAGGCGACGGCGAGATTGGTCTGCGCCGGCGGGAAGCCCTGGTCGGATGCCTTGCGGAACCACTGCGTGGCCTGCGTCAGATCGGCCGGCACGCCGGCCTCGCCGCGCGCATAGACCAGACCGAGCCGCGTCTGCGCGGCCGGATTGCCCTTGTCGGCCTCGGCGCGCAGCGCCTTGAGCTGTTCGGCGATCTCGGGCTTGACCTCGGCGGCCGGGGCCGACGTGCTGCTGCCCGAACCGCCGGACGACGAGAACGTGCTGCAGCCGGCGAGGGCGACGGCGAGCAGGGCGACGCGCGGGGCGTTCAGCAGGAAGTTCTTCAAGGGGAATCTCCTCGGGAGGACGTGAGCGCGACCGGCGAAGTCGCCGGGCGCAAGGGTGGCGGCATTATCCGCACCGTCGCCGTCCGGGCAAATGCGCCGGCATGCCGGCTGGCGTGCTGCGGTTACGGCACCGATAATCCGGCCTCGCCGCAAATCTGCGGCCCTGTGCAGGCCGGGGGGCAGCAAACCGGATGGACATCGAAATTCCGGGCTATGACATCGAGGGCGAGCTCGGCGCCGGCGCGATGGCCGCCGTCTATCTCGCCACCCAGCGCTCGCTGGACCGGCGTGTCGCGCTGAAGGTCATGGCACCGACCCTCGCGGTCGACGAAGAGTTCTGCAAGCGCTTCCTGCGCGAGGGCAAAACGCTCGCGAAGCTGCAGCATCCGCACATCGTCGCGATCTACGACATCGGCAACGATGGCAGCCGCTACTACATGGCGATGGAGTACGTCGACGGCGGCACGCTGAAGGAGCGCATCGGCCGCGAAGGCCTGCCGCCCGAGCAGGCGCTGGCCGTCATGCGCGAGATCGCCGGGGCGCTCGGCTATGCGCATGCGCGTGGCCTCGTGCACCGCGACGTGAAGCCCGCCAACATCCTGTACCGCGCCGACGGCACCGCCGTGCTGTCGGACTTCGGCATCGCCAAGACCTTCGACGACGGCACGCAGCTCACCTCGGCCGGCTTCACGGTCGGCACGCCGAACTACATGAGTCCCGAGCAGGCGCGCGGCGCCCACCTCGACGGCCGCTCCGACCTCTATTCGCTCGGCGTGATGTTCTACGAGTTGCTGACCGGCGCGCTGCCGTATCGCGGCACCGACAGCTTCTCGACGGCGCTGATGCACCTGAGCGCGCCGATCCCGACGCTGCCGCCGGCGCTCGCGCGCTTCCAGCCGCTGCTCGATCGCATGCTCGCCAAGGCGCCCGAGGACCGCTTCCCGAACGCCGCGGCGCTGCTCGCCTTCGATATCGATGCCGCCTGGGCCGAACGCCAGCAGCAGGAGCAGGGCGGCACCGTCGCGCTCACCGCCGTGCCCACCGGGCCGGCCGGTTCCGCCGGCACCACGACCGGTACTGCAGCGGCCGCTGCCGGCACGCAGGTTGCCGCCGGCGCGCAGGTTGCCGGCGCCACGGCGGTCGCCGGTGCGCCCGGCACGGCCGTGTATGGCGGCGGCGATACGGTCGCCGGGAACGGCCTGGTCGATGCGACGGTCATCGGCACCCCGGGCGCTGCCGCCGGCACGGCCGTCTCCGGCGCTGCCGGGGCTGTCCCCGGCGGCGGCACGCAGCGCACCGGCACCGGCACCGGCGGCGCGGTGCAGGGCGGCGGCGGGGGCAGCGGCTC
>JAFEGB010000030.1 GCA_018240295.1 Pseudomonadota bacterium | reverse complement strand
GGGCACTGCGAATCTCTATGCCGCCGGTCTTGATCTGCGCCCGGGCGGTACGCTGACCGGACTCGGCGGCGGCATCACCCTCGGCGACTCGGAACAGGGCAACGCCGAGGCCGGGACGATCCTCGTCAACCGCGGCGGCACGCTCGCCGGCAACGGCACGGTTGCAGGCAGCGTCATCGTCAACGATGGCGGTACGGTCAGTCCCGGCAACTCGATCGGCCGGCTGACGGTTGGCGACATCGTGTTCGGCAGCGGCTCGACGCTGCGCATCGAGGTCGACGGTGCCGGTCATGCGGATCTGCTGCATTCGACCGGCACGGTGACGATCGACGGCGGCACGCTGCGCATCGTTCCGGTCGACGGGATTTTCTCGACCGATGCGAGCTACACGATCCTGACCGCCGATGCCGGCATCACCGGCCGCTTCCCGGACGTCGTCAGTTCCCTGCCGCTGTTCGCGCTGAGTGCCACCTACACCGGTACCGCGATCACGCTTTCCGTGCCGACGCCGGACGAAAACGCCGCCCGCTCGGCGGCTGACCTGATCGGCGGCAGCCCGGTCAGCCTGCTCGGACGCATGACGCTCGCCGATGTCGAGGCCGGCTTCCTGCTCGATCCGCTGGTCAGCGGCATCGCCGAGGGCCAGGCCGGCATCGGCGGCCGCGTCGGCCGTTATCACGCCGACGGCTATCGCCAGACCTACGAGGAAATGCCGCTGCGCTACGCATGGAAGCTCGACAGCGGCCTGACCGTGCTCGCCGAGCTGCCGATCGCGACGATCACCACCACCGGACGCGGCGTCGACCGGCGCGACCACAGCTACGGCCTCGGTGGCGGGCTGCGCATCCCCGTGGCGCCGGGCTGGGAACTGAAGCCGATGCTGCGCTACGGCACCGTCGTCAACGAGGACTACGAGCACATCGGCTCGCTGGCCTCGGCCTCGCTGACCAGTCACTTCCGGACGTCCTTCGGTAATGGTTACGAATTCGGCGCCGACAATCTGATCGGCTATTTCCAGTCGGTCGGCGGCCGGGTGTCCGGGCTCAATGCGCGCTACGAGCTGCACGAAGTCGCGCTGCACAACGCCGTGCGCGTCGGCGGGCCGCTGGAGGGCACCTTCCTCGGCAGCGGCGCGCGCTGGACGGCGTGGATATCGGACACGCGCTTCCTCGGTTCGGAGCTCGCGGCCGACAACTTCCAGCGCATCGGCATCGCCGCGAGCACGCGCGTGCGCGTCGGTGAACGCTTCTCCGAGAACCTGAACCTCGGCCTGCATTACACGCAGTCGGCCGGCGGCGATCACGGCGTCGAGCTGAACTTCGGCTACCGCTTCTGAGACCCGGGAGGCTGTGCCGATGAGCGCACTGCGGTTCTGGCTGCTGCTGCTCGTGGCGGCAGCCCTGTCGGCGCTGCCGCTGATCGGGCTGCCGCTGCGCTGGGCCGGCACCTTCTTCCATGAGCTCAGCCACGGACTGATGGCCGCAGCGACCGGTGGCGACATCGTGCGCATCGTGCTGCGCACCGACGGCTCCGGACTGTGCGTGTTCACCGGCGGCTGGGGCGTGCCGGTGGCTTTCGCAGGCTACGCAGGGGCGCCGCTGTGGGGGCTCGGCATCTTCGCGCTGGCGAGCGGGGATTCGCAGCGCGACGACGCGCCGATCCTCGCCGGCCTGCTCGGCGGCACGGTCGCGATCACGGCGCTGCTGTATGCGCGCGATGCGGTGACGATCGTGATCTCGGCGCTGCTGGTCGCGCTGTTGCTGCTGCCGCTGCGCCGGCGCTGGCGCAACGGGCGGGCGCTGCAGGCCGGGCTCGAAGTCCTGGGGCTGGCCGTGATGCTCGATGCCGTGCAGGCGCCGCTCGCGCTGTTCGGGCTGTCCGGCCGGCATGACGGTGCCGATCTGGCCGCGCACACCTGGCTGCCGGCGCCGCTGTGGGCCGGGCTCTGGTGCGTACTGGCGGGGGCCTGCCTGTGGCTCGCCTGGCGGCGGGTGCGTGCGCTGCGCTGAGCGATGGCCGGGCCGGCGGACCGGAAAACAAAAACCGCCCGACGGTGCGGGCGGTTTTCAGGAAGGTCGGGGCGCCGGCGATCAGGCGGCCTTGACCAGATCCTTGTACTCGGCGCCGACGCCGGCGAGCAGGTCGGCATAGGCCTTGGCATCGGCCTGCAGCTTGGCACCCAGCTCCTTCGCGACTTCGACCGAGGACTCGCCGTAGGCCTTCAGGCTGGCCAGATCGGTCACGTCGGTGGCGGCCTTCAGGCGCGCCAGGCTCAGGTCGCTGTAGCTCTGCAGCAGGCTGAAGTTGAAGGCGGTCAGCTTTTCGAGGCTGGCGACGTTCAGCTTGCCGGCCTTGACGACGGGGGCGGACAGGGACTCGAGCGACGGAACGGAGAACTGGGTCATGGCTGCATCCTCGTTTGGGTGGCGGGGCGGTCGGGTTCCGGTGAACCCATGGGTGCCATTATATCCATGCGATGCTGCAGTGCAACATCCTTTTGAGCCTTCTGTCCCGACCCTGTTCCTTTCCCCGTGATTCAGCCGCCGGCCCTGCCGAGCAGCGCGAGCGCGGCATCGCGTCCCTCGAAGGACTGCGCACCGGCGAGCAGCGCGCGCAGCGTCGTGCGGGCCGCCTCGACGCGGCCGCTGGCGAGCTGCGCCCGGGCGAGGTTCAGCCGGATCGAGCTGGCCGACGGCTCGCCGCGGCTCGCCGTGTCCAGTACGCCGATCGCCGCTTCCGGCTGGCCCGCGGCGATCAGTACTTCGCCGAGTGTCTCCAGCACCTCCGGCCGCGGGGCCAGCAGCGCGGCCCTGCGGGCGTGGACGAGCGCCTGCTGCGGGTCGCGATCCCGCAGCAGCCAGGCGAGGTCGTTGAGGGCCACGACCTCATCGGGCCGCTGGCTCAGCACGAGCACGAAAGCGGCGCGCGCGTCCTCCAGCCGGTCGAGCCGTTCGTACAGGGTCGCGAGCTGCAGGCGCAGCCCGACGGCCTGCGGATGCCGGGCGAGCCAGGTCTCCAGCATGCGGGCCGCGGCCGCCCCCTCCCCGGCCGCCTCGCGCCAGGCTGCCTCGCGCTGCGGCCAGCGGGCCTCGTCGGGCTGCCGGCCGCGCAGCAGCGCGTAATAGGCCGCCGCCTTCGCAGCTCCCTGCTCGCGGCCGAGCCGGTCGCCGGCGTGATCGAGCAGGGCCGGATGATCGGGCACGGCCTGCTGCAGCTGCGCGAGCCAGGCCCGGGCCCGGGCCGGATCGGCCGCGAGCGCGTCGAGCCGTGTGAGCAGGGCTGGCGCCGGCGCGGCCTCGCGATCGGCCCGCAGGGCCGGAATCAGGGCCTGGCGCAGCGCTTCGGCGTCGCCGCGGGCCGCCGCGCCCGCGGCCAGTCCGTACAGCGCCGCCACCGAGTCCGGCCGGCGCGCGAGCCAGTCGCGATGCAGTCGTTCAGTCTCGGCGATGTCGCCGGCCTGCAGGCGCGCCGCCGCCAGATGCGCCAGCACGGCTTCGTCGTCGGGATGGGCGAAGTGCAGGCTGTCGAGGCGGGTGACGGCGTCGGCGAGCCGGCCGTGCTGTGCCTGCAGGCGGGCGAGCAGCAGCTGCGGCGCCACGGCTTCGGGGGCGATTCCGGCCACGGTCTCCAGCGCCGCGATCGCGGCTTCGGGCCGGCCGTGCAGCCATTCGAGCCGGGCGAGCGCCATCAGCGTCGGCACGTGCCGGGGGCTGCGGGCGAGCACGGCCTGATAGCGTGCACGGGCTGAATCGGGCCGGCCGTCGAGCAGATCGAGCCGCGCCAGCGCGGCAGCGGCCTGCGCCTGGCCGGGCACGAGGGCGAGTACACGTTCGTAGTCGGCACGGGCCGCCGGCAGGTCCTGCAGCCCCTCATGCGCCGCGCCGGCGTAGAGCAGCGGCTCGACCGCCTCCGGATGCGCGGCCGACAGCGCCTGCGCCTGCGCCAGGGCTTCGGCGTGACGACCGCTGGCGAGCCGGGCGAGCAGCAGCGCCCGGGCCTGCTCCTGCGCACCCGGCGCGCGCCCGGCGGCGGCACCGAGTGACTGCAGCGCTGCGTCGTGCTCGCCGAGGGCGAGCTGCGCCAGGCCGTGGCGCATCTGCGCATCGGCCGATTCGGGCCTGAGTTCGACCAGCCGGCGCAGCTGCGCCTCGCCCTCCTGATAACGCCCCTGCAGCAGCGCGGCCATGCCGAGGATTTCCAGCGCTTCGGCGTCGTCGGGATGGCGTGCCAGCAGCGGCTGGATCGCCGCCTCGGCGCCCGGGCCGTCACCGGCGGAGAGGCGCAGCCGGCCGAGCAGCCGGGCAACGCCGTCGGCTTCGGGATGGCGGGCGGCGAAGCCGGACAGATCGGCCAGCGCCGGTTCGCGCTGCCCGAGCGCGAGCCGGGCGCGGGCGAGCTGTTCATGGGTTCCGGCGTCTTCGGGCGCGCGCTGCAGGGCGCGTTCGAAGGCCGTGACCGCTTCGGCCGGCTGCTGGCGGCGCAGCGCCAGCAGGCCGAGGCCGTAGTGCATCAGCGGCTGATCGGGCAGGCGCCCGGCGACCGCCTCGAAGTCGGCGCGGGCACCGGCATCGTCGCCGAGCTGCACGCGCACGAGGCCGCGGCGCAGCCGCAGTTGCGGCACCGAAGCCGCATCGGCGAGCGGCAGGGCTGCGTCATAGGCCTGCAGGGCGGCCGTGTACTGCGCGTCCGCCAGCTCCCCGTCGCCGAGCAGCGTCCAGGCCAGCCGGGCGATGTGTGCGGCGGGCGCCGGCTGGCGCGCGAGCAGGGTCTGGAGTCGGGTGCGCGCGGCCGGCCAGCGGCCGGCCTGCAGATCGAACTGCGCGAGCCCGAGCTGCGCGCGCGCCGAAGCGGCATCCGTCGCCACCGCGGCCTCGAACTGCAGCCTGGCCTGCCCGGTCTGGCCGAGGGCCTGATGGGCAGTGGCGCGCAGCGCCCGCAGCTCGGCGAGCTCCGGCGTACGCATGTTCGGCTGCACGATCGCCCGATCGAGCATCGCCTGCCATTGCTGCTGCACGGCCAGCGCTTCGGCCAGCGGCACGGCCAGATCGCCGGCCGGCACGCCGAGCTGCGCGGCACGCGTCAGTTCCTGTTCGGCGTTTGCACCGTCGCCAAGCCGCACGTAGGCGATGCCGAGCAGGCGGCGGGCAGCCCCGTCACCGGGGCGCTGCTGCAGGCGGTTCTTGATGTCGATGACGGCAGCGCTGACCTGACCGGCTTCGAGCTTGCGGCCGGCAGCGGTCAGGACATCATCGTCCGCCAGCGCGCCGGGCCCGGACAGGATCAGCACGCAGGCGCAGACGGCGGCGCGCGTGCGGTACAGGGCGGTTCGGGGCATGGATCACCATCCTGATGAACGGAGGGCCGCAGCATATCCGCAGCCGGCCGCCCCGGTCCCGGGATAACGCCTGCGTCAGCCGCCGAGCTTCTTCAGCAGCGCCGCGGCGTCGCTGCGCTCGGCGAAGCGGGTGTCGCCGGCGAGCAGTTCCTTCAGCAGCCGGCGGGCGTCCTCCTTGCGCTGCTGCCCGGCCAGCGCCACGGCGAGCTGGTAGCGGATCGAGGGCTGCTGCGGTGCGCGCAGGGCGGCGTACTGCAGGACCTCGGTCGCGCGCACGTATTCGCCGCCGGCGATCAGCACCTCGCCGAGGGTTTCGAGGATGCGTGGCTCCGGGCGCAGGCGCACGGCGCGCTCGGCCAGACGCAGGGCACGGCGCGGGTCGTCCTTGCGCAGCAGCCAGGCGAGGTTGTTCAGCGCCGAGACGCGCGTCGGGTTGTCGGCGACGATGCGCTCCAGCTCGGCCTTGGCATCGGTGTTCTGGCCGGCGGCGAGCATCATCGCCGCCAGCCGGGCGCGCACCGTGTCGTCGTCCGGATGCCAGCGCAGCCAGTCGACCAGCACCGAGCGCGCCTGGGCCGGCTCCTTCGCCTGCTGCCAGAGTTCGACCTCGCGCAGCGCCCAGAGCTGTTCGTGCGGCTGCCGGCGGCGCAGGCCGCCGTAATAGATCGCCGCCGGCTGCCTGCCCTGCTGGCGTTCGATGCGCCGGCCCTCGAATTCGAGCAGCGCGAGGTTGTCGGGCAGCGCCTGGTTCAGTTCCTCGAACCAGGCGCGGGCGGCGGCCTCGCCCGGGGCCAGTTCCTGCAGCCGTGCCAGCAGCGCTTGCGCGAGGGCATTGCCGGGGTCGGCGGCGAGCGCCGGACGCAGCGCCGCGCGCAGGCCGGCGTCGTCGCTGCCGGCGGCGCAGGCCGAGGCGTAGCCGTACAGGCCGGTGGCGGACTTCGGATCGAGATCGAGCAGGCGCCGGTAGGCGGCGCGGCCGCCGCCGGCATCCCCGAGTGCGGTCTTCGCGGCTCCGAGCAGCGCGAGCAGCTGCACATCGTCCGCATGGCGGGCATGCACGGCTTCGAGCAGTTCGAGCGCCGCCGCATGCCGGCCCTCGCGCCCGAGCAGGCGCGCGAGGCGCAGGCGCGGCTCCAGCGCCTCCGGATCGGCCGCGACCGCCTGCTCCAGCGCGCGCCGGGCGGCCTCGGGGTTGTCGAGCCGCAGTTCGAGCGCTGCCAGCTCCAGCAGCGTGGCCCCATGGCCCGGATGCTGTTCGAGCACGGCCCGATAGCGCGAGCGGGCCTTGTCGGGCCGGCCCTGCTGCAGGTCGAGCGTCGCCAGTCCGCCCGATGCGGCCGGGTCGCCGGGGCTGCGCGCGAGCACGCGCTCGAAGGCGGCACTGGCGCCCTCGGTGTCGAGGGCGCTCGCGCGGGCGATGCCTTCGAGCAGCAGCGGTTCGTTGCGATCCGGCCACAGCGTCTGCAGGCGCTGGGCGGCGGCGACGGCTTCGGCGTGCTGGCCGCTGCGCAGCAGCCCGAGTGCCAGCGCGTATTCGTAGCGTTCCTGGCCGGGCTGCAGCTGGGTGGCCTGCGCGAGTTCGCGCAGGCCGTTGTCGCGATCGCCGAGTGCCAGCAGGCCGAGGCCGAGCCGGTAGCGCGCCGCGGCCGAGTCCGGATCGCGTTCGACCGAGCGGCGCAGCAGCGGCTCGCCCTCGCGCGCTTCGCCGCGGGCGAGCGCGATCGCGCCGAGCATGTCGAGCACGGCGTTGTCGTCGGGATGCAGTTCGAGCACGTGGCGCAGCAGTTTCTGCGCGCCGGCGGTATCGCCCTGCTGCAGGCGAATCGTCGCGAGCAGGCGCAGGATCGGATCGCTGTCCGGATGTTCCTGCAGGAATTTTTCCAGATCGGTGACCGCCTGCTCGCGCTGGCCGAGCGCGATGCGCGTGGCGGCGATCTTGGCGTGGATGTCGGGATTCTCGTGATCGCGCTGCAGCGCGCGTTCGAAGGAATCCAGCGCATCGGCATAGCGCCCCTGCCGGTACGCGAGCAGCCCGAAGCCGAAATGCGGCAGCGGCAGATCCGGCAGCCGGGCGTTGACCGCGCCCAGATCGGCACGGGCACCGTCGGGATCACCGAGATCGATGCGCAGCAGCCCGCGCTTGAGCTGGATCGCCAGCGCCTGGTGCGGCCGGCCGGTGGCAATGGCGCGGTCGTAAGCCTTCGCGGCCTCCGGCAGGCGCCGGGCCATGATCTCGACATCGCCGAGCAGCGCCTGCGCGATGTGCTCGACCGGCTGCGGCAGCGGGGCCGACAGCACGGTCTGCAGGCGCTGGCGGGCGGTGTCGGGGTGGCGGGCCGCGAGTGCGAGACGCGCCTCGGCGATCTGCGCACGCGGCGCGGCCGGGTCGGTGGCGAGCGCGGACTTCACGGCCGCCTCGGCGTCGCCCTGGCGGCCGAGCGCGAGCAGCGCCTCGCCGCGCAGCGCGCGCAGGTCGGCGACATCGCGCATCGACATGCCCGAGACCGGCTGCACGCTTTCGAGCAGGCGCTGGTATTCGCGCTGCAGCAGCAGGGCTTCGGCGAGCGGCAGTGCGATGCCGGTCTCGCGGACCTTCAGCCGCCGGGCGCGCAGCAGTTCCTTTTCCGCCTCCGCACCGTTGCCGAGCTCGACGTACAGCACGCCGAGCAGCCGCCGGCCCGGCCCGTAATCGGGCTCGTCCTGCAGCGCGTTCTTCAGTTCGATGATCGCGGCGCCGAGCTGGCCCTGCGCGCGCAGCTGTTCGGCCTTGTCCAGTTCCCTGGCCAGGTCGGCTGCGGCGGTTGCGCTGCCGGCGAGCAGCAGCAGCGCAGCCGCAAGCGGCCGCATCCGGGTGTTCCACATCATGCAAGTCCCTCGATCGATGAAGCCGATGAAACCCGGCGGGCCGCCGGCCGGCCCCCAGGCCCTTGCCGGCGACCCGGTGAACCGGAGCGGATTCAGCTGCCGATCTGCGCGAGCAGGCTCTGCGCCTCGGCGCGCTCGGAGAAGGGCTGATCATTCCCGAGCAGGGATTTCAGCAGCTCCCGGGCCTCGTCCCTGCGTCCGTCGAGCGACAGCGCAAGTGCCAGGTGATAGCGGGCCGAGCCCAGCTGCGGGGCGCGCGCGACGGCCTTCGCCAGCACCTCGGCGGCCCGGGCGTACTGGTGCTGCGCGATCAGCACCTCGCCGAGCGTGTCCATCAGCCGCGGATCGGCCGGGCGCAGCTGCAGGCAGCGGTTCGCGTAGTCCAGCGCCCGCTGCGGATCGTCCTCGCGCAGCAGCCAGGCCAGGTTGTTCAGGGCCGCGAGCTGGTCGGGCCGGCGTTCGAGCACCGCCTCGAAGGCGGCGCGGGCCGGGGCCCGGCGATCGGCGTCGAGGTGGATCAGGCCGAGCGCGAAGCGCGCCTGCACGTCATCCGGGTGTGCCTGCAGCCAGCGTTCGAGCAGGGCCTGGGCCTGCGCGGCCTCGCGGTTGCCGCTGCGGAGCTCGGCCTCGCGCAGCACCCACAGCGCGGCCTGCGGCTGGCGGCGCTGCAGCTGGGCGTAGTAGGTCAGCGCGGTCGGGGCGCCGTATTGCCGGTAGCGGCGCTGGCCGATGAAGTCGAGCACGATCTCGTCGTCCGGGCGATCGCGCAGCAGCGCTTCGAGCCAGTCCTCGGCCTCGCTGGCGCTGCCGGCGAGACCGACCAGGCGTTCGAGCAGGGGCAGGGCTTCGGGGCGGCGGTTGTCGACGGCCAGGGCTTGCGCGAGCGTGCCGCGCAGGCCCGCGGCATCGCCGGCCTGCGCGTGCGCGGTCACGAGCGCGTAGCGGGCCTCGGCCGACTGCGGCTGCAGTTCGATCAGCCGGCGCAGCGTGCCGATCGCATCGGCGCTTTCGCCGTTTGCGCCCTGTGCCAGGCCGAGCGTCAGCAGCAGCGGCGGATACTCCGGAAACTCGGCGCGTACCGCGACCAGCGTGCCGACGGCGAGCAGGGGCTGACCCTGACGCAGCTGCCAGCGGGCGAGCAGCACGTAGGGCTGCGGCACGTGCGGATCGGCGGCGATGGCTTCGCGCAGGGTTTCGGCATAGGCCTCGCCCTGGCCCTGACGGGCTTCGAGCCGGGCGAGCTGCATCAGCGTCGGGGCATGCCCGGGGTGATGGGCGAGGATCTGCCGGTACCAGCCGCGCGCGCCATCGATGTCTCCGCTGCCGAGGTCCAGGGCGGCGAGGGCGCCGGCGGCCCGCGGATGTCCGGGCTCCAGTGCCAGCGCCCGGCGGAAGGCGGCACGGGCTTCGGCATCCTGCTGGCGGGCGGCCTGGGCAATGCCTTCGAGCACCAGCGGCTCGGCCTTGTCCGGCAGGCTCTGCTGCAGGCGGCGCGCGACGGCGATGGCCTCGTCGAAGTGCCCGGCGCGCAGCAGGCTGACGCTCAGGCCGAACTCCAGGCCGTGCTCGTGCGGATCGAGCTCGACGGCTTTCTGCAGCTCCTCCAGCCCGCGGTTCTGGTCGCCGGCAGCGAGCAGGCTCATGCCGTAGGCGTAGCGGCCGAAGGCGGAAGCCGGTGCCAGTTCGGTGGCACGCGCCAGCAGTTCGCGGCTGCGCGCGGCATCGCCCTGGATGAGCGTGATGCGCCCGAGCAGATCGAGCAGCGCGGCATCATCGGGCTGGCGTTCGAGCAGCGGCTGGATGAGCGCGGCGGCGGCGTTGGCATCCCCGCGGCGCAGATAGGCATCCCCGAGCAGGCGGGCGGTCACCTCGGATTCGGGATGCTCGGCCAGGAAGCGCGACAGGCCGTCGATCGCCGGGTCGAGCTGTCCGAGCGCCAGCTGCGAGGCGGCCAGGTAGTAGCTGGCATCGGCGTTGTCCGGCGCCCGCTGCAGCGCACGGCTGAAGGAAGCGGCCGCCTCGGCGTAGCGCCCCTGCCGGTAGGCCATCAGCCCGAAGCCGTAATGGACCAGCGTGTGGTCGGGCGCCCGGCCGGCGACGCGGTTCAGATCGGCGGCGGCACCGTCATAGTCCTGCAGCTCCACCCGCACCAGTCCGCGGCGCAGCACGACGCCGAGATGACTCTGCCCGGTGTCGATGGCTCTGGTGTAGGCCGCATCGGCTGCAGGCAGATGCCGGGTGGCAACCTCGAGATCGCCGAACTGCGACCAGGCATCGTTGGCAAGCTGCGGACTCAATGACTGGTCGACGGCCCGCTGCAGCCAGCCGCGGGCCTGATCGTGGCGCTGTTCGGAGAGGGCCAGCCGGGCACTGCCGAGCAGCGCCCGCACGGCGGCCGGATCGGTGCGCAGTGCGCTTTCCAGCGAGGTGCGGGCTTCGTCGTTGCGCCGCAGCGCGAACTGCGCCTCGCCGCGCAGCGCGCGCACGTCGGCCACCTCGCGGGCGCTCATGCCGGTCAGCGGCTGCACGTCATCGACCAGTCGCTGCCAGGCCCGCTGCAGATAGATGGCTTCGGCCAGCCCTGCCATCAGCCGCGGCAGCGGCACGCCGAGCCTGCGCGCCAGCCGCAGTTCCTTCTCGGCGGCAGCTCCGTCGCCCTGTTCCAGATACAGGCTGCCGAGCAGCAGCCGCACGCGGGCATCCCCGGGCGCCTCGGCCAGAGCGTTCTTCAGCTCGATGATGGCGGCCGGCAGGTCATGCGCCTTGCGATGGTCCTCGGCACGCTGCAGATATTCCGGATCGGCGCTCGTGCCGGCGACACCGGTGCCGGTGCCCGCCAGGGTGATGGCGACGGCAGCGGCAGACAGGCCGCGGCGAAATCGGTGCAACATCTGTATCCTCCAGCACGGCCGGGGTCGGGTCGGTCTTTCCGAGCCGCTGACCGGCGCTGCACCTTAAACGAGTCTGGCGGCCGATCGCGAGCCTGCGGGCGGCCTGAAACATGCCCTGACGCTTGCCGATCCTGCTCATGGCCGCGGTGCAGGGCGGCGCGATCTCGAATCCCTGCCGGCCCGTACCTCTTGCCATGCCCGAGCTGCTGACGATTGCAGGCGTTCAACAGGCAGAACGGCAGCTGTCCCGCCATCCGGGGCTGGCGGAGCTGATCAGCCGTCACGGCCCCTGCCCGCTCACCCCGCTGCCCGGCGTACAGCCCTGGCTGGCCCTCTGCTCGGCCGTCATTCATCAGCAGCTCGCCGGGCGCGCCGCGGCCGCGATCGAGGCGCGTTTCCGCAGCCGGATCAGTACGGCACCGGTTCCGGCCGGGGTGCTGGCCCTGAGCGACGACGATCTGCGCGGCATCGGTCTGTCGCGCCAGAAGGCGGCTGCGATCCGGGACATCGCCGCACGTGCCGCGAGCGGCTTTCTGCCCGATCGGGCCGAAGCAGACAGGCTGACGGACGATGAACTCGTCAGCCGGCTCACGGCCGCGCGCGGCGTCGGGCGCTGGACCGTCGAGATGTTCCTGATCTTCACGCTCGGACGGCCCGACGTCTGGCCGGTCGACGATTACGGGGTGCGCCGGGGCTGGTGCGTGATCGAGGCCAATCCCGGATTGCCGCGGGCCCGGGAACTGCTGCACTGGGGGGAAGCCTGGCGGCCGTGGCGCAGCGTGCTCGCCTGGTATCTGTGGCGGGCTGCCGAAGACGGATCGACCGGCACACCGGCAGCGCAATGAGCGCCGGGTAGGCAGCGGTCGGTCGTGACCATGGCCGGATTGTGGATTGCACGCAGCCGAATGAGCCGGTGCCACGGAAAACGCCAGCCCGGTCAGCAGTGAGGAATGCTGTCCCGCGTGATATTCGGAATAACAGAACCGCCGGCCAATCAGCGTCGGCTATGGCCGTCGAATGCGGGGGTGTCCGTCAGCGCCGGCGCAGTCCGGAATCCCGTCCGCTGCGCTCGCGACCGGTCCTGCGCACGTCGCGGTTACCGCCGCGACCCACGGGCGGAGCCGCCGCAGGGGTCGGGGCATGCGCGGAAAACACGGCCAGAGCGCGCTGGGCGCCTCGCTCGAAAAGCTTGATTTCTATGGCTTTTTCAATTTTATCCACGAGTCGGTGCAAATCCGGCAATGACATCGCGGCAAGATCGATATGGGAAAGGTCGGCTCTGATCGGCATGGCGCCGTGTACTCCCTCCGGAGTGGGGTGCAGTAATACCGTTTGGACAACGGCAGAAAACCGCCCGTTCACCGGGCAGGTCGGAATGATGATCTTCGATTCGACGACGCGTGCGCGTCGAGGCGTCATGACGCCCTGAACTGGTGCAGCTGACCGGAATCCGGACGAGTGATGCCTCGAACGATGCCGCAGCGTCAGGTGCAGGCATTTCGATCGATCGGTCCTGATCGGGTAATGGGCCGAGTGTATCGCAGCTTTCAGCGAATGCAGTGCTTCCGGACGAGGTCGTATGCAAATTTCCACGACTTGCCGCCTGCGCGGCAGGCAGGGATTGCCGCAGCTGAACCGCCGCCCGGTAACGGGGTCACACGCATGTCCCGGACGACGGCAGGAACGGAAATCCTGCAAAACGCTGTGTCAGTCCCCGTGCAGCGAGTCGTTTCCGGCGCCGCAGCGCTCATGATGCGCGGCATGTCCGCAGCCCTGAATCCGGAGCAGACCGCCATGTCCATGCACGCGTTGTACGCCATGCCCGGCCCCCAGGGGCATGGCTATGACAGCGTCCATGTGCCCCATGCGGTGATCACGCAGGTCGTCGTGTACGGAGACACGCCGCTGCGGGCCTGGCGCGAATATCTCGGCATCAGCCGCGAGACCGTCGCCGAGCGCATGGGCGTATCGGCGCGCGTGATCCGGGCCTGGGAGGAAAACCCGCTGACGCCGCCGCGGCGCTCGGCACTCGTACCGCTGGCCCGCGCGCTCGGCATCGACGTGAGCCGCTTCGATCTCTGAGCCGGCACCCGGCATTGCAGCCGCCCACGGCCGCCGCTCGACGCATCTCCCTGCCTCGCCTATCGTGCCAGCCCCTGCCGCCCGGTCTGCACGTTCGTGTCCGCTTCCCCGCTGCCGCTGATCCCGTCGATCCCCCCCTCTGATCCTGAACGCCGTTTCGGCGGCATCGCCCGGCTGTATGGCAGCGATGGTTTCGCCCGCCTGCAGGCGGCGCGCGTCGTGGTCGTCGGCGTCGGCGGGGTCGGCAGCTGGGCCGTCGAGGCACTGGCGCGCAGTGCGATCGGCACGCTGCGGATCATCGATCTCGACATCGTCCATGAGTCCAACGTCAACCGGCAGCTGCCGGCACTCGACGGGGAATTCGGACGGGCGAAGGTCGATGTGCTTGCCGAACGCATCGGCCGGATCAATCCGGCCTGCACGGTGGAAGCCGTCGAGGATTTCCTGACCCCCGAGAACGCCGCCGGCCTGCTCGCCGGTGCCGATGCCGTCCTCGATGCGATCGACAACGTCCGCGCCAAGGCCGCGCTGATCGCCTGCTGCCGGAGCGCGCATCTGCCGCTGGTCGTATCCGGCGGGGCCGGCGGCAAGCAGGACCCGGGGCGGATCCGGCTGTCGGACCTCGCGCAGACCGAGCAGGACCCGATGCTGGCGAAGCTGCGTCAGCGCCTGCGCAAGGAGTACGGCTTTCCACGCGATCCGGCGCGGCGCTTCGGCATCGACTGCGTCTGGTCGCCGGAGCCGGTGCTGCGACCGCGCTCCTGTGCCGGCGATGCCGGACTCAACTGCGCCGGTTATGGCGCATCGATGTGCATGACGGCGAGTTTCGGGCTCAGGGCCGCGGCCCGCCTCATCGAGCGCCTGAGCGCAAGCGGCCGCTGAAAGCGCGCGGTCCGATCACGAAACAGGGTGTTCGTTCAGCCGCCGTGGCCGCCGAGCATGCGGGCGTCGAGCAGACCGCTCTGCCAGCCGTCGGCATCGAGCGCGCGGGCAAGTCGCGTCGAGGGCAGATCGTCGACACCGCGCAGCCAGGCATGCGCACCGGCCGCCCGGATCGCTGCGATCCGCCTTGCCAGGCGCTCGCGTCCGAGCAGCGACGCGCGTGCCGCATACAGATGGCTGCGGCAGAGCTTGACGGCGTCCGGATGCAGGGACAGCACCTGCTCGAACGCGCCCGGATCATCGCCGCGCAGCACGCAGGCCGTGCCGAAACCGTGGGTCCGGAAGCCGGACAAGGCCTGCATCAGCCGCGAGCGCGGCATGCGATCGGCGTCGGCGATCTCCAGCACGATCTGCGAGGGATGCACGCGCATGCGTGCCAGCAGATTCGCGAACACGGCCCCGAACTCGCCGCTGATCGCCCCGAGATGCAGCGGATGCACGGCCAGCCACAGCCGCCCGAGCGACAGCACCGCACGGGCGTTGAACACATGCAGCGTACGCACCAGCCGATCCAGCCAGCCGATCGCCTGTGCATCCAGCGCCAGCGCATACGGCACCCACGCCGACAGCGGCCGGCCATGCGGGCCGCGCACGACGGTCACGGCCTGATGGCCGCTGATGCCGCCATCGGCCGCGAACAGGGTTTCAACGCCGGTCGACAGGCGCAGTCCCTGGAAGCTGCCAACTGCGCCGTCGCTGCTGCGCTGCAGGGCCGCCGGCGCCCGCCGGCCATAGTCATCGTCGGCGAACCGGCGGTTCAGGTCATCGATCAGATCGGTGGCTTTCATGTCGGAACTCCCGCAAATGACGGCCGGCCACACCGGCCTGGCTGCTCGGCCGGATCGACCGGCCTGCCGGGAACTTTGACAGGATTCGTGCCATCCAAAGCTTTTCTGTATGGATCATATACTTGCCGATATTTAATGCTGCAATGCACGCAGGCTTCTGTCCAAAACTGTCGCTCCATGGCGACATGAATGCCTGCATTCTTCCATGCTGATGATTTCTATGGACAATCCATGTCTTTCCTCGGCGACAGCCCCCGGAGCCGGCCATGCAATCCTGCTACAGACGCTGGGAAAGTCGGGATCGCTGGTATGAAGCCAGCATCGGAACGGATCTGTTCGGCCAGCTGACGCTGACCTGCCGCTGGGGGGCGCTGCGCAGTGCCCGGGGCGGCATGCAATGCCGGCCGCTCACCGGTGCAGCCGAAGCCGGACGCCTGCTGCAGGCCCTGGCCCGGCGGCGCGAGCGACACGGTTACCGGATCGTCGCAGTCCTCGCCTGATCCCGGTAGCTTCAGCGGGCACGCAGGTGCGCCAGCAGTTGCGTCAGCGCGCCGGCCGGATCATCCGCCATTGCCACGAGGCTCGCGCTGATCATCAGGTTGTCGGGCAGTCCGAAATCCTCGACCACCCATCCCCCGGCATCCCGCCAGCCCGATGCGCAGCGGACCGCCTGCGCCACGCGCAGCCGGTAGGCCCCGGCCGTTTCCGACCAGCCGGCCACCGGCTTGCCGCGCGCGACGGCATAGCCGATCTCGAACGCCGTGCCCGGGTCCAGCGACGGGCCGCGAAACGGGGTGCAGTCGGCCAGCACGGCATCGGCCCGTTCGAGCAGCGCGAGGTTGGCTTGCAGGATGGCTGCCGCCTGCGCGGGACCGCGCCCGGCGTCGCCGGGCACTTCGGCGTCAAGCGGAAACAGCCCCTCGCAACCGGCGGCCGTGCACAGTGCCCGCAGACGCCGGCCGATGCCGGCGGCGTCCGGATGGAACACGGCGGGTCCGGCGAGATAGATCACGGGACACTCTGGCTTCATGGGGATCGGCTCCTCAAGCGCGCACGGACCCGCCCGGGTGTAGCCGGCAGCGCGAGCGTTGTCAGGGGCTCGGCGGGCAGGGAGGCGGGCATAAAAAAAGGGCCGGAAGAGGACCGGCCCAAAAGGAGGAGGAGAGGTAACACCCGACGCAGCGGATGTTGCATTGCAATATGGACGCGATGTTGCAGCGCGTCAAGGGTTGTCCGGGTTGACGGGCAAAATTTCCGGAAGCGGCTCCCGCCAGCGGGCCGGCCGGGGCCGCTCCTATACTCGCGCGCAGTCACTTCCCTCCCCTGCCCGACCGAAAGGCGCTGCGCATGTCGCCCGTATCCCTGTCCGCTCTCCTGCGCGGCGAAAAGCCGCTGCTCAGCGCGATCGCCGTCATCCTGATCGCCTATCCGCTCGAACACACGCTGATCGACAGCGGCCGCAGCATGGCGCTGATCGCATCGGGCGTGCTGATCGCCGTGATCCTCAGCGTCGCCCTGCGGGTCGCACATCACGCCGAAATCCTGGCCGATCGCTACGGCGAACCCTACGGCACGATGATCCTGACCATCAGCGCCGTGCTGGTCGAGGTCGTGATCCTCGCCATCCTGCTGTCGCACAACCCCTCGCCGACGCTGGTGCGCGACACCATCTATTCGGCGCTGATGCTCGACATCAACGGCATCCTCGGCCTCGCTGCCCTGCTCGGCGGGCTGCGCCATGGCGTGCAGGCCTACAACGTCGATTCCGGCAACACCTATCTGACCATGATCCTGTGCGCGGTCGGCGTGTCGATGATCGTGCCCGAGTTCATTCCGCACATGACCTGGAAGGCTTATTCGATCTTCAACATCCTGGTCATGCTGCTGCTGTATGCGCTGTTCCTGCGCCTGCAGACCGGTCAGTACGCCGGTTTCTTCAGCTACCGCTACGCCCACCGCGCCGGTCAGTCACCGCAGGAACTGCACGCCGAATCCGAAGCCGCACACGATCCGTCCGCCGTGCGCAACTCGGCGGCACTGCTGGTCACCGGACTGGTGCTGATCGGGGCACTGTCGGAAGTGATGGCCAAGACCATCGACGTGAGCCTCGCCGGCAGCGGCATGCCGGTGATCGTGCCCGGCATGCTGGTCGCGCTGATCTCGGCGAGCCCGGAGATCATGACCGCATTGCGCGCCGCTCTCGAAGACCGCATGCAGCCGGTCGTCAACATCGCGCTCGGCGCCTCGCTGTCGACGGTGATCCTGACCGTGCCGGTGATCGAGGCCATCGCGCTGCTGAGCGGCCAGCCGATCGAGATGGCGCTGACCGCCCCGCAGACGGTGATGATGGTGCTGACGCTGCTCGCCGCGACCATCAACCTGCACGATGGCGAGACCAACGCCATCGAGGGCACGGCGCACTTCGTGCTGTTCCTGACCTTCCTGATGCTGGCGGCGCTCGGGGTCTGATGCCGGCTGCCGGTATCAGCCGCGCGTCGTCCGCACCCAGGCCGCCAGCTCGGTCAGCGTTGCACCGCTGGCATCGGCGAGCGTGTCGAGCCGTTCGGCCGGTACGCCGGCGCGGTTGACCCAGAAGGTCGGATAGCCGTACGCACGCGCCCCGGCCGCGTCCCAGCCTCCGAAGGCCGCGAATGCGATGGCCTCGCGCGGCAGCTTCCAGAAACCCTCAGCCATCGCGTACGCGCGCGGATCGGGCTTGAAGGCGCGCACGCGATCGGTGCTCAGGTGCTCGTCGAACAGGCCGTCGAGGCCGCTGCCGGCGACGGCCCGATCGAGCATCGCCGGCGTGAAGTTCGACAGGAACGCGAGCCGCAGGCCCTCTGCCTTCAGCGCCCGCAGCGCGTCAGCCGCATCCGGCCAGGCGCGCAGTTCCAGCCAGCCCTGCATCAGCCGATCCCGCTGTTCACCGCCGAGCTTCAGGCCCGTCTGCGCTGCAGCGAAGTCCAGCGCTTCCCCGGTGACCTGCCAGAAATCCGCGTAGCGGTTCATCAGCGTGCGCAGCCAGGTGTACTCGAACTGGCGCGTGCGCCACGCAAGCGTCAGGGCCTTGCCCGCTCCATCCGGAAACATCTGCTCGGCCAGGGCGGCCAGCGGGCGTGGATCGAAGGTCGTGAAGCCGTCGAGGGCGATGGCAGCGACCGGCACCGCGGCCGTGGCGGCAGAAGCCGTCGGCAGGCGGGCGAGTGCCGCTGCGCTGGCGCTGGCGGCGGCGTACTTCAGGAAGCGGCGACGGGTGAGGGACATGGCGGATTCCGGCTGGATGAGGGGTGTCGCTGGCTACGCAGCCACGCGGAGCCCGGATGCCGGATGTAACGAAACGTCAATGGAAAATTGCCGGAATATCCGCGTCGCCGATGGAAATGCCTTGCGGATTCGGTGCTTGCCGTATGGACAAAGCAGAATGGGCAGAAAGTGACGCAAAGTTAATGTCAATAAGGATTTCAAGCACTTGCTGCTTCCCGAACGGGCTTCTAGCTTCATCGGCGCTTGACCGATTCCGCCCATGGACGTGCGGTCCAGGATGTAGCGGAGACACAGCATGGCAAACTTCCTCAAGCGGCTTCATGCCGGCTTCAAGCGCCTGATCTGCCCGGTTCTGGCGCATGACTGGCAATTCGAAAACATCCACCGCGATGGTCACTGCACCGCCGTCTGCCGCCGCTGCGGACGACGTGAACCCGCCCTGGTGCTGACGCACGAGCCTCATCCAGGCGTCCACGCCTGATCCCTCGCTCCCCGCCCTGCCCGAAACCTGACAGCGCCTGTCCACTGACGTCCGGATGGCCGTGCAAGCCACCGGGCGTCGTCGTGTCAGCAGTTCGTGTCAATGGCCGTATCAGTGGACCGTGCAGCTCATGCACGGATCGAACGAGCGCACGACGTGCTGCACCGCAAGCGGCACGGTTTCGCCGGGCTCGACCGCTGTGCCGATCAAGGCCTGTTCGAGCGGTCCCGGCACGCCGTCGGCCGAACGCGGCGAGAAGTTCCACGTGGTCGGCGCGATGATCTGGTAGTGGTGGATGCGCCCGCCGTCGATGCCGAGCCAGTGGCCGAGACTGCCGCGCGCCGCCTCGATCAGTCCGATGCCCGAACCCCCGGCCGGCAGCGGTGCCGGCACGCAGCAGGGGGCGCCGGCTTCGAGCAGGCTGCTCCAGCGTTCCATCGCCGGCACCACGCGTGCGAGTTCGACGGCACGCGCGAGCACGCGCGCGACCACATTTGTCCCGCCATTGCGGCCGTTGCCGCCGTGCAGCGCGCGCAGCAGCGGCTGGCCGTCGACGAGCTGGCGTGCCAGCGCCCCGACCTCGACCGGCCGGCCGGACAGGCGCGGTGCCTTGCACCAGGTGTAGGCCCCGGGCACGTCGATATCGGGCTCGGTGCGACCGGCGGTCGGCGGCAGAGGCGGCCCTGAGCGCAGCCATGCATGACTGGTGTCCTCGCGGATGTCGCCGGGGTCGAGGGCGTGCAGCGCGCCATCGGCGATCAGTCCGGCCCGGAACAGCCGGCCGTCGGCCTCACTGACGTAGGCTCCGAAACTCATCAGCGGCAGGTCAAGGCGCCCGAGGCCGGCAAGGCCGAGCTCGTCGGCGGCGTGCAGGAACAGGCGCAGATCGCAGCTTTCCGGCGCGGCCGCGTGCTGCCAGCCGGCGAGCTGCGCCGGGGTGGCCAGCCCGGCGAAGGCTTCGAGCGCACAGCCGAACAGCCGCGTCTCCAGAAACTGCCGGAAGCCGGCGAGCACCAGCCGCAGCCGGATCTTCTCGCCCGTGCCCGGAGCGCGCGTCGTGCCGCCGGGTGCGAGCGCCAGCGTGTGCGGCCATTTGCCGGCGAGCAGGCCGGCGATGTGGAAGAAGGCCGTGCGCGCGGCCATCGCTTCCGGGCCGGCCGTGCCGCCGCCGGCGGCGAAGCGCGCGTGCACGGCCGGGAACCACGGCCGCTGCGCGTAGGCCGGGCGCGCGAAGTCGGGCATGAAGAACAGATAGAAATGCGCGAGGTGATCGGCGAGGTTCTCGCAGGCCAGCACGAGGTTGGCGGCGAGCTGGCCGTTCGGCGGGGCGCTGATGCCGGCGGCATCGGCGAGCGCGAAGGCCGCGGCCGCGGACTGCGACACCGAGCAGATGCCGCAGAGCCGCGGCACGATCGCCAGCGCGTCCTCGGGCACGCGCCCGATCAGCATCGCTTCGAAGCCGCGATACAGCGGTGCCGAAACCTCGGCCGAGCGCACGCGGCCGTCGGCAAGGTCGAGGCGCACTTCGAGATCGCCCTCGACGCGGTTGAACGGGCCGACGACCAGCCGGCTCATGTGCACATCCCGGGGCGGACGCAGCCGCTCACGGCTTGCGCACGTGCATCTTCGGCGGCACGACCGGATGGTCGGCGACAGCGTTCTCGCGCACGCGCGCCGGGGTCGCGGCCTTGGCGAGCGAGGCGAGCGCGACGAACCAGGCCTTCGGCATGTCGGTCGGCAGGCCGACCGGGATGCCGCCGAGCTTGGGCGTGCGCTGGAAGGCATGGCCGGGGTTCTGGAAGCCCGGTGCGACGCAGTCGATGCAGGCGAAGCCGGCGCGCGTGCACGAACCACCGCCGTTCCAGACGCGCTCGTTGCAGTCGGCGTGCGCCTGCGTGCCGCGGCAGCCGAGGTGTTCCATCAGGCAGCCGAGATCGGACGGCTTCTCGGCGCTCGCCTTGTATTCGTAGTACTCGTTGCGCGGGCAGCCGTGGTGTACCAGCCGCTCGTAGATCGCGCGCGGCCGGCCGAAGGCATCGAGGCCGCCGGCGTCGAGCTCGCCGAGCGCGAGCGCGGCCAGGGTTTCCAGCACCCAGTCCGGATGCACGGCGCAGCCGCCGAGTGCGATGACCGGCAAGCCGGATGGCGAGCGCCAGTCGGCGCCGAGCGCACCGCCGCGGCGGGCATCCTCGAACTGCAGGCCGCAGGCTTCGGTCGGGTTCGGCGCGCAGGCGCTGAAGCCGCCCGAGACCGCGCAGCTGCCGACCGCGACCGTGCAGCGGGCGCGCGCCGCGAGCCTGCGCACCCAGTCGATGGTCGGCACGCCGGTACCGCCGAGCACGTGGAAGCGCCCGCTGCCGTGCGGTCCGCGCAGCAGCGCGCCTTCGATGCAGAGACAGTCGAGCGGGCGTTCGCCGGCGGCGATGGCTTCGAGCAGCGCGATGACCTCGGCACCGCTCGCCTCCGACAGCGACGGATGCCACAGCAGCTCGATGCCGAAGGCCGCGAGCCGCGCGTACAGGCCGGGCGGCTCGGCGCAGCTCAGCGCCATCGAACAGCCGCCGCAGCCGCCGGACTGCAGCCACAGCACGCTCCAGGGTTTCGGCATCGGTGCGGCCTCCGGCGGTCACTCGGATGGAAAGCAGGTTTCCGCAGCGGTTGCGTGGTTTACGCCGGCCACGGACGCCCGGTTGCGGCAGGCATTCGGCAGATCATTGAAACGAAAGGGCAAGCCAGGCTTCTGCTGGCGCAGGATCATCTGGCACGATCCTTGAGCATGATCTTTCCCCGATACAACGACAGGCCGACCACGGGGGGAAGATACATGGCCGAGATCGAAACCTTCTATGAGGTCATGCGGCGCCAGGGCATCACCCGGCGCAGCTTCCTCAAGTTCTGCAGCCTGACCGCCGCCGCGCTCGGCCTGAGTCCGGCCCGGGCGGCCGAGATCGCTGCGGCGATGGAGCAGAAGCCGCGCACGCCGGTGTTATGGCTGCACGGGCTCGAATGCACCTGCTGCTCGGAAAGCTTCATCCGCGCCGGCCATCCGCTCGCCAAGGATGTCGTGCTGTCGATGCTGTCGCTTGATTACGACGACACGCTGATGGCCTCCGCCGGTCATCACGCCGAGGCGATCCTCGAAGAGGTGATGACGAAGTACAAGGGCAACTACATCCTCGCCGTCGAAGGCAATCCGTCGCTGAACATGGACGGCATGAGCTGCATCGTCGGCGGCAAGCCCTTCGTCGAGCAGCTGAAGCACGTCGCGAAGGACTGCAAGGCCATCATCGCCTGGGGCGCGTGCGCGTCCTGGGGCTGCGTGCAGGCGGCGCGGCCGAACCCGACGCAGGCCGTGCCGGTGCACAAGGTCATCACCGACAAGCCGATCATCAAGGTGCCGGGCTGCCCGCCGATCGCCGAGGTCATGACCGGCGTCATCACCTACATGCTGACCTTCGATCGCCTGCCCGAACTCGACCGCCAGGGCCGGCCGAAGATGTTTTACGGCCAGCGCATCCACGACAAGTGCTACCGCCGCCCGCACTTCGATGCCGGCCAGTTCGCCGAGGCCTTCGACGACGACGGCGCGCGCAAGGGCTACTGCCTCTACAAGCTCGGCTGCAAGGGCCCGACCACGTACAACGCCTGCTCGACCGTGCGCTGGAACGAAGGCACCTCGTTCCCGATCCAGTCCGGCCACGGCTGCATCGGTTGTTCCGAAGACGGCTTCTGGGACAAGGGTTCGTTCTATGACCGCCTGACCAACATCCAGCAGTTCGGCGTCGAACAGAACGCCGATCGCGTCGGTGCCACCGCCGCCGGCGTCGTCGGCGCCGCGGTCGCCGCGCACGCGGCGGTCAGCGCCGTGACCCGGGCGCGCGTCAAGCACGTGCAGACCGACGAGCGCAGGGAGGACCGCTGATCATGGCCGTCATCAATACCCCGAACGGTTTCCGGCTCGATGCCGCCGGCACGCGCGTCGTCGTCGATCCGGTGACGCGCATCGAAGGCCACATGCGCTGCGAGGTCAACCTCGACGCGAACAACGTCATCACCAATGCCGTGTCGACCGGCACGATGTGGCGCGGTCTGGAGGTCATCCTCAAGGGCCGCGATCCGCGCGATGCCTGGGCCTTCGTCGAGCGCATCTGCGGCGTCTGCACCGGCACGCACGCGCTGACCTCGGTGCGCGCGGTCGAGGATGCGCTCGGCATCCAGATCCCCGAGAACGCCAACTCGATCCGCAACCTCATGCAGCTGACGCTGCAGGCGCACGACCACCTCGTGCACTTCTATCACCTGCACGCGCTCGACTGGGTCAACCCGGTCAACGCGCTGAAGGCCGATCCGAAGGCGACCAGCGAGATCGCGCAGAAGATCTCCGCGTGGCCGCTGTCGAGTCCGGGCTATTTCCGCGACATCCAGACGCGGCTGAAGAAGTTCGTCGAGAGCGGCCAGCTCGGCCTGTTCAGGAACGGCTACTGGAGCAACCCGGCCTACCGGCTGCCGGCCGAGGTCGATCTGCTCGCGGTCGCCCATTACCTCGAAGCCCTCGATTTCCAGCGCGAGATCGTCAAGATCCACACGATCTACGGCGGCAAGAACCCGCATCCGAACTGGCTGGTCGGCGGCATGCCGTGCGCGATCAACGTGCACACGACCGGCGCGGTCGGCGCGATCAACATGGAGCGGCTGAACCACGTCAGCAGCATCATCGACCGCACGCGCGAGTTCATCGATCAGGTCTATCTGCCCGACCTGATGGCCATCGCCTCGTTCTACAAGGACTGGACGTACGGCGGCGGCCTGTCCTCGAAGGCCGTGATGTCCTACGGCGACATTCCGGAGCGGGCCAACGACTACGGGGCCGCGAACCTCAAGCTCCCGCACGGCGCGATCATCGGCGGCGACCTCAGGAACATCCAGAACGTCGACGTGCGCGACCCGGCCGAGGTGCAGGAGTTCGTCGATCACAGCTGGTATCGCTATCCCGAAGGCGCCGGCAAGGGCAGGCACCCCTGGGAGGGCGTCACCGAGCCGGACTTCACGCTCGGGCCGAACACCAAAGGCACGAAGACCCGCATCGAGGCCCTCGACGAAAGCGCCAAGTACTCGTGGATCAAGGCGCCGCGCTGGAAGGGCCACGCGGTCGAGGTCGGGCCGCTGGCGCGCTACATCATCGGCTACGCGCAGAACCGCCCCGAGTTCAGGGAGCCGGTCGACAAGGCACTCCGCGATCTCGGCCTGCCGCTCGAAGCCCTGTTCTCGACCGTCGGCCGCACGCTCGCCCGCGGCCTCGAAGCCTCGTGGGCAGCCGCCGAGATGCGCCACTTCCAGGACAAGCTGGTCGCAACCATCAAGGCCGGCGACGAATCGACCGCCAACGTCGAGAAGTGGGACCCGTCGACCTGGCCGAAGTCGGCGAAGGGCGTCGGCTTCACCGAAGCCCCGCGCGGCGCGCTCGGCCACTGGGTGCGCATCGAGGACGGGCGCATCGAAAGCTATCAGGCCGTCGTGCCGACCACCTGGAACGCCAGCCCGCGCGACGTGCAGGGCAACATCGGCGCCTACGAGGCCGCACTGCTGAACACGCCGGTGGCGCGTGCCGACGAGCCGGTCGAGATCCTGCGCACGCTGCACAGCTTCGATCCCTGTCTCGCCTGCTCGACGCACGTGATGGGACCGGATGGCGAGGAACTGAGCACGGTCCGGGTTCGCTAAAGTGAACCTGCCCCCGTTCCTTCCCGCCCGAATCCGGAGTCCCGAGGAGTCCCGATGAGTTCCGAAATGATGCGCAAGCTGCTCATGCTGTTCCTGCTCGCGGCCGTGATCCCGGCCGCCCACGCCCATCCCTTCCACGCCGAGGCTTCCGGCTTCCCCGCCGGCCTCGCCCACCCGCTCGGCGGCCTCGATCACCTGCTGGCGATGCTCGCCGTCGGCCTGTGGTCGGCCTGGGCCGTGCCGCAGCAGAAGTTCGTGCTGCCGCTGGCGTTCCTGACGGCCATGGCCGGTGGGGCAACGCTGGCACTGAGCGGCCTGACGCTGCCCTTCGTCGAACCCGGCATCGGGGTTTCGGTGCTGGTGCTCGGCCTGCTGCTCGCCGGTCTCGTGCGTCTGCCGCTCGCCGCAGGTGCAGGGCTGGTTAGCGTGTTCGCGCTGTTCCACGGCGTTGCGCACGGTGCCGGACTGCCGGAGGCCGCCTCGCCGTATGGCTATGCCGCGGGCTTCCTGCTCGCCACCGGCCTGCTGCATCTGGCCGGCATCGCCATCGGCACGCGGCTCGCGCAGCAGCGCACCTGGTGGCTGCGCGCGATCGGCACGGCGATGGGCCTGAGCGGGCTCTGGCTGCTGGCCGGCGCCTGAGTGCAAGGCGTGCGCAGCCGCAACGGCGGGCTGCGCACGCGATCTTCCGGGGGGCAAACCGAAGATGAGCGAATCGATTGAAGTCATCCGTGCACCACAGGTGGTGTACGTCTACGAGGCCCCGGTGCGGCTCTGGCACTGGGTCAACGCGCTGGCGATCCTCGTGCTCGGCGTGACCGGCTACTTCATCGGCAGTCCGCTGCCGTCGCTGCCGGGCGAGGCCAGCCACAGCTTCCTGATGGGTTACCTCCGCTTTGCGCATTTCGCCGCCGGCTACGTGCTGGCGATCGGCTTTCTCGGGCGCATCTACTGGGCGATCGTCGGCAACCACCACGCGCATCAGCTGTTCGTGCTGCCGTTCTGGAACCTGCAGTGGTGGAAGGAAGTGATATGGGAGGCGCGCTGGTACGGCTTCCTGGAAAAAATCCCGAAGAAGTACGTCGGCCACAACCCGCTCGCGCAGCTCGCGATGTTCACGCTGTTCACGCTCGGCATCACGTTCATGATCTGCACCGGCTTTGCGCTCTATGCCGAAGGTGCGCAGCAGGGTTCGTGGGCCGATCACGTGTTCGGCTGGGTCATCCCGCTGTTCGGCCAGAGTCAGGACGTGCACACCTGGCATCACTTCGGGATGTGGGTGATCGTGATCTTCGTGATCCTGCACGTCTACGCGGCGATCCGCGAAGACATCATGTCGCGCCAGAGCATGGTCTCGACCATGGTCAGCGGCTACCGGATGTTCAAGGACGACCGTCCGGACTGAAAGCCCTCGATGAGACCCTGAGGTAACCACGACTCCCCCTCGGCTCCGGGTCCGCTTCGGACACGGACCGGAGCAGCCCTCGGCGCATCCGGATTTCCCGGATGCGCCGTTTTTTATGCGTGCAGGCCGCGGCAGCGCCGATGGTGATGACGGCCGGACGAACGCACGCGCAAACCGGACGATCTGCCCGACACTGCCGTTGCGCTCAGGGCGTGACCGTGCGGGACACGCTCGTGGAAGCGCGGTTCACGTCGATGGAAGCCGGGGTCAGGCTCTTACACCTGCGGGTCAGGCTCTTAAACTCGTGGGTCAGGCTCTTAAACTCGTGGGTCAAGCTCTTAAACTTGCGGGTCAAGCTCTTAAACTCGCGGGTCAGGCTCTTAAACTCGTGGGTCAAGCTCTTAAACTCGCGGGTCAGGCTCTTAAACTCGCGGGTCAGGCTCTTAAACTCGTGGGTCAAGCTCTTACACCTGCGGGTCAGGCTCTTTGATGTGCTGTTTGGTCTGATGAACCTGCGGGTCAGCGCTGCGTAGCCGGATGCAGGCTTTGCGCCCTGCCGGACAGTTCGCTTGCAGCGCATCCAGTCATCCGGAAGATGACTTTCCGGTGCGAACAGCGTCTGACCGCTGCTGCCGCACAGCAAGCCGCGTCCTGTCTGGCCGCCGCCGCCGCATGCAGGCTGGCACGACTATTGGATAAGTGTCTGGTCAATCCCCCTCGTGATCGACGCGGAAACCAGCACTTATGGACACCTGTGACTCCGAAGCCCGCCGCGTGCTGATCCTCGGCATCGGCAACCTGCTGTGGGCCGATGAAGGCTTCGGCGTGCGCATGGTCGAACGCCTCGCCGCCGGCTGGCGCTTCGGGCCGCAGGTCGAACTGCTCGATGGCGGCACACAGGGCTTGTATCTGGTGCATCACATCGCCGATGCCACGCATCTGCTGGTGTTCGATGCGATCGACTACGGCCTCGCGCCGGGCACGCTGAAGCTCGTGCGCAACTGCGACGTGCCGGCCTTCATGGGCGCGAAGAAGATGAGCCTGCACCAGACCGGCTTCCAGGACGTGCTCGCCGCCGCGCAGATGCTCGGTCACTACCCGCAGCGCCTGACGCTGATCGGCGTGCAGCCGGCCTGCCTCGAAGACTTCGGCGGCAGCCTGAGCCCGGTGGTCGAGGCGCGCGCGGCCGAGGCCCTGCAGCTCGGGCTGGCCGAACTCGCGCACTGGGGCGTGCACGCCGAGGCGCGTGCCACCGGCGAAGCGGCGCCGGCGCTGGTCGATGCCGCGCTGGCGCAGCACGCCTACGAGGCCGGCCGGCCGTCGGCGCAGCGCGCGTGCCGGCTCGGCGACGAGCGTTTCCTGCCGCAGACGCTCGCGGAAATCGAATAAGCATGTGCATCGGCATCCCCGCCCGCGTGCTCGCCGTCGACGGCCTGCGCGACGAATGCCGCGCCTTCGACGGCGCGCTGCGCAGCGTCGATCTGTCGCTGCTCGGTGCGCAGCCGCCCGGCACCTGGCTGCTCGTGCACCTCGACACCGCCCGCGAAATCCTCGACCCCGAGCGCGCCGAAGCCATCGCCGCGGCGCTGCAGGCGCTCGCCGCCGTGCTCGCCGGCGACGCAGCGGCCGGCGGCTTCGGCGATCTCGAATCCCGCCCCCCGCAACTGCCGCCGCATCTGCGCGCGGCCGGAGAACCCTCCGCATGAACCATCCGCTGCTCGATCGCCTGCAGACGCAGCACGGTGTGCCGCTGCTCGAACTCGATGCCATCGCCGCCCACCTCCAGGCCGCGGCCCCGAAGATCAGCGTGCTGTTCTGCACCGAGGATCCGCGCCGCTTCGACGAGACGCTCGACCTCGCCGTCGTGCTGCCGCAGCTGCTGAAGTCCTTTCCGCAGCGCCTGAGTGCGGCCGTGATCGCGCGTTCGGCCGAAAAGGCCGTGCAGGCGCGCTACGGCTTCCGCACCTGGCCGGCGCTGGTGTTCGTGTCGGCCGCGGGCTGGCACGGCACGATCGAAGGCATGCGCAACTGGGCGGATTTCGTGCGCGAGACCGCCGACATCCTCGATGCCGCGCCGCGCCGCGCCCCCGGCATCGGCGTGCCGGTCGCCGCGGCCGATGCTTCCGCCGCCTGCCACTGAGCCCGGACCTCGCCCATGGACCCGCGTACCTACCTGCCGCTGCCGGTGACCGGCCCCGGTTCGCAGAGCGATCCGGATGGTTCGCCGGCGCTCGACTACCTGCCGATCCCGACGACGATGGACGGCTATCGCCGGCCCGATCTGCCGGAGCCGGAGACCGCCGCCGGCTGCGCGGCAGCACTCGCGCTGATGGATGCCGCGCTCGCGGCGCTCGCCGGCCCGCTGCCGGTGGTGCTCGGGCTCGATCACCTCGATGCCGCCGCGCGCAGCTTCCTCGGTCGCGCGCTCGGCGACGGCGAGGTCTCGCTGCGGCGCGAGGCGGACGGCGGGCGGTGTGCGGCGCGCGCGCAGGAGACCGCGCTCGCCGGCGTCTGGATCGTGCAGAGCCTGCCCGCCGACGGCGGCAGCGGCAGCGAGGCGCTGGAGATCGCCGCGGCGCCGTCGATCGCCTTCGGGGTCTGGAGCGGGGCCGGCGCGCCGCCGGCGCGGGTGGCGCCCGGTGCGGATGTCATGAACGCGCCGGCGGTGCTGACCGAACTCGAACACCGCCGGCAGCACTTCGATCCCGCCGCACCGGCGCACGTCACCAATCTGAGCCTGCTGCCGTTCACGCCGGCCGATCACGACTGGCTCGGTGCGAACCTCGGGCGCGGGCCGCTGACGGTGCTGTCGCGCGGCTACGGCAACTGCCGGCTCGCGGCCTGCGCGCTGCCGAATCTCTGGCGCGTGCAGTACTTCAACTCGATGGACACGCTGATCCTCGACACCGTCGAGCTGACCGCGCTGCCCGAGATCGTGTGCGCCGCGCCCGAGGATCTCGCCGACAGCCGCGAGCGCCTGGCCGAAATCCGGGCGCTGTACGCATGAGCCTGAACCCGGGTCCGGCCCCGCGCTTCGAGGGTTCCTACCTCGGCGACGACGCGCGTCTGCCCGATGATGCGCGCCTCGAATGCAAGATCTGCTGGTACGTGTACTCGCCGGCCGAAGGCGATGCCGTCTGGCAGATCGCGCCGGGCACGCCGTTTCGCGAGCTGCCGGCGCACTGGCGCTGTCCGGTCTGCGACGGCGCGCGCGAGCAGTTCATGATCGTCGACGCCCCGTGAATCCGGCCGTGCCACCCTGTCCGCCCGATCCGTCGGCCGCCCTCGAAGCGGCGCTGACGGCCATCCTCGACGGCCCGATGCGCGATGTGCCGATCCTGAACCCGCAGCTGCCGGTCGCGGCGATCGGCCTGCGCCGGCTCGGTCCGGCCTGGTTCGGGGCGCTGCTGACGCCGTGGTTCGTGAACCTGGTGCTGGTGCCGGACGCCGCACCGGCGGCCGCGCCGGGAACTGCAGCCGAGTTCGACCTGCCCTGCGGCACGCTCGGCTTCCTGCACGCGCGCTACGGCGAACTGCACGTGCTCTGCTGTTCGCTGCTGTCGCCGGTGCCGCCGCTCTATGACGAGGCCGGAGCCCGGCAGTTTGCCGCGGCAGCCCTCGATGCCGTGCTCACGCCGCCCGCGCCGCCGCCGCGGGCGGCGCTCAGCCGGCGCGAACTGCTGTGCGGCCGCGGGGCGCGTCCGCATGAGTGATCTCGAAGGCGGCATCGAGCTGATCCTCGCCGGTGACGACGACGGCCGCCATCGCCTGCTCGAACTGCACAACCGCCGGCCGCTGTCGGTGACGCGCCTGCTCACCGGCCTGGCCGCGGATGCCGCGCTCGCGCGCGTGCCGCTGCTGTGGTCGGTGTGCGCGAAGGCGCAGTCGGCCGCGGCCGGCGCGGCACTCGCCGCGGCGCAGGGCCGGGCGCTGCCGGACGGGCTCGGCGCGCGCGTGCTCGGCGAGCGCCTGGTCGAGCACGTCTGGCGGCTGGCCCTCGACTGGACGGGGCGGCTCGGGCTGGAGCCGCAGCCGGCGCTGGTCTGGGCGGTGCGCGATGCCGTGCGCGCCGGCGAGCCCCTGCCGAAGCCGGTGCTGAAGGCGCTCGGCGCGTGCTTCGGGCAGCTGCTCGAAACCCTCGCGGCCCGCGGCCTGTCCGGCATCGGTGCGCGCAGTGCGTGGCGTCCGCTGCCGGCGCGCCCGGACTGGCCGGCGCTCGAAGCCGCGCTCGGCGCCGCGCCGGCGGAGGCGGCGGCCTTCGTGCTGCATCCGCTCTGCGCCGGCCAGCCGGCCGAGACCGGGCCGCTGGTGCGTCAGGCGGCGTCACCGGTCGTCGCGCGGGCGCTGGAGCGCTCTGGCCCCTGCGTCGCGACGCGGCTGCTGGCGCTGTGGATGGAACTGCGCGCCGACTGGGGGCGCGTGCAGCGCGGCACGGGCGCCGCCGCGCTGCTGCGCGCGCACAGCCCGCGGCCGGGCGTCGGCCTCGCGCAGGTCGAATGCGCACGCGGCACGCTGACGCATCGCGTCGCGCTCGACGGGCCGCTGGTCACGGGCTGGCGGGTGCTGGCCCCGACCGAGTGGAACTTCCACCCGCGCGGTCCGCTCGCCGACGCCATCGCGACGCTGCCGGCGCAGTCCGATGCCGACGCGACCCGCGCCGCCGAGACCCTGGCCGCGGCGCTCGATCCCTGCGTGCGCATCGCGCTGCGGATGACCGCCGATGCATGAGCTATCGCTGTGCCAGAGCGTGGTGCGCTCGATCGAGGCCGCGGCCGGCCCGCACGGTTTCTCGCGCGTGCGCCGCGTGCGGCTGGCGATCGGCGCCTTCGCCGGCGTCGAGCCGGATGCGATGCGCTTCGGCTTCGATGTCGCCACGCAGGGCACGCTCGCCGAAGGCGCGACGCTCGAAATCCTCGAACTGCCGGGCACGGCCTGGTGCTTCGACTGCAATGACACCGTGACGCTCGCGCAGCGTTTCGATGCCTGCCCGCGCTGCGCCGGCTTCCGGCTGCGGCTGACCGGCGGCGAGGAACTGCGCATCCAGGATCTGGAGGTCGACTGAAGCATGTGTACGGTCTGCGGCTGTGGCGCGGGTGAACTGCGCATCGACGGACTGGCCCCGCTCGCCCCGGCTGCGACCGCACCGCTTGCGGTCGACGGCCTGAGGCTGCGCATGGCTGGCGATCTTTCGAAACAAGGCCAGCCGTCGCCGTCGCCGGCCGCGCCGGCCTCGAAACAAGACCTGCACTTCGGCCACGGCCCGGCCGGCGTGCACGTCGGCGGCGTCGAACAGGGCCGGCTCGTGCAGCTCGAAATCGACATCCTCGCCAAGAACAACGACTTCGCGGCGCGAAACCGCCGCTGGTTCGCGGCGCACGGCGTGCAGGCGCTGAACCTGGTCTCCAGCCCCGGCTCGGGCAAGACCACGCTGCTCTGCGCGACCATCCGCCGGCTTGCCGGCGAACGTGCGCTCGCCGTCATCGAAGGCGACCAGCAGACCGCCAACGACGCCGAGCGCATCCGCGCCACCGGCGCGCCGGCCGTGCAGATCAACACCGGCAAGGGCTGTCACCTCGATGCCGACATGATCGCGCGCGCGCTGCCGCGGCTGCCGCTCGCGGCGGGCACGCTGCTGTTCATCGAGAACGTCGGCAACCTGGTCTGCCCGGCGGCCTTCGATCTCGGCGAGGCGGCGAAGGTCGCGATCCTGTCGGTCACCGAAGGCGAGGACAAGCCGCTGAAATATCCGGACATCTTCGCAGCGGCGAGCCTCGTGCTGCTGAACAAGTCCGACCTGCTGCCGCACCTCGACTTCGATCTCGAATACGCGCTCGACTGCCTGCGCCGCGTCAATCCGCGCGCGCCGGTGCTGAGCGTATCGGCAAAGACCGGCGAAGGGCTCGACGCCTGGCTCGCATGGCTGCGTGCGCCGGCGCCGGTCGCGGCGGGCTGAAGCGGCCCGCTCATGAACGTTCCCGTCGCCGCTCCGACCGCCCGGCTCGCGCTGCAGGTGCGCGGTCTGGTGCAGGGCGTCGGCTTGCGGCCGTGGATCTGGCGGCTCGCGCACGAGCACGGCCTCGCCGGCTGGGTGCGCAACGACGGCGACGGCGTCGCGATCGAGGTGCAGGGGCCGGCGCCGGCGCTGGCCTTGTTTCGTGCCGCGCTCGCCGTGCCGCCGCCGCTCGCGCGGCTCGACGCGATCGAGGCGCAGACGCTGGCACCGCTCGCCGGCTCCGATGGCTTCGCGATCCTCGACAGCGGCCGCGGGCCGGTGCGCACCGGCATCGGCGCCGACACCGCGGTCTGCGCGGACTGCCTCGCCGAGACCTTCGATCCGGCCGGAAGGCGCTGGCGATATCCGTTCACGACCTGCACGCACTGCGGGCCGCGCTACACGATCGCCGCGAAACTCCCCTGGGATCGCCCGAACACCGCACTCGCCGGCTTTGCGCTCTGCGCAAGCTGCCGTGAGGAATACGAAAATCCGGCCGACCGGCGTTTTCACGCCGAAGCCCTGGCCTGCCCGGCCTGCGGGCCGCGGCTGCGGCTGCAGCGGCCCGACGGCAGCCGCGCGGAGGTCGATGGCGATCCGCTCGCCGCGACGCTGGCCTTGTTTCGTGCCGGCGGCATCGTCGCGGTCAAGGGCCTCGGCGGCTTCCACCTGATGTGCGATGCGCGCAATGCCGCCGCGGTCGCCGGGCTGCGCCGGCGCAAGCGCAGGCCCGGCAAACCCTTCGCGCTGCTTGCCGCAAACCCCGCCTCGCTCGCTGGTCTTGTTTCGACAGATGCGCCGGCGCGCGCGCTGCTCGAAAGCCCGCAGCGGCCGATCGTGCTGCTGCCGGCGCCCGCGGCGGACGCACACCTGCCCGGCATCGCGCCCGGCCTCGACCGCCTCGGCGTGATGCTGCCGGCGACGCCGCTGCAATACCTGCTGTTCCACGAGGCCGCCGGCCGCCCGGCCGGCAGCGACTGGCTGAGGGCCGCGCAGTCCGCGCTGTTCGTCTGCACCTCGGCCAATCCGTCCGGCGAGCCGCTGGCGATCGACGATGCCGAGGCCTGCACGCGGCTCGCCGGCATCGCCGATGCCGTGCTCGGCCACGACCGCGCGATCCTGCAGCGCGTCGATGACAGCGTGCTGCTCGCCCGCACCGGCAAGCCCCTGTTCCTGCGCCGTGCGCGCGGCTGGACGCCGCAGGAGATCCGCCTGCCGGCGGCCGGCCCGCCGGTGCTCGCGCTCGGCGGCGAGCTGAAGAACACCGTCTGTGTGACGCGCGCCGATCGCGCCTGGCTGTCGCAGCACCTCGGCGATCTCGGCAGCGCCGCCGCACGCCGGGCGCTGGCCGACACGGTCGCGCATCTGCTCGCGGTGCTGGACATCCGCCCCGAGCGCGTCGCCTGCGACCTGCATCCGGACTCGGCCGCCGCGCATTTCGCCGGCGAATACGCGGCCCGGCACGACCTGCCGCTGATCCTGGTCCAGCACCACCACGCCCACCTCGCCGCCGTGCTCGCCGAACACGGCCACACCGGCGCGGTGCTCGGACTCGTGCTCGACGGTTTCGGCCTCGGCCACGACGGCACGCTGTGGGGCGGCGAGTGGCTTTCGAAAGAAGGCCAGCGCCTCGGCCGGCTCGCGCCGATGCGGCTGCCCGGCGGCGATGCCGCGGCACGCGAGCCCTGGCGCATGGCGGCCTCGGCGCTGCACGCGCTCGGTCGCGCCGCCGACATCCCGGCCCGCCTGCCGCAGCCGGCCGCCCGCACGGTCGCGGCGATGCTGGCGAAGGGCCTGCACTGCCCGCCGACCAGCAGCTGCGGCCGGCTGTTCGACGCCGCCGCCGGCCTGCTCGGCGTCTGTGCCGTCAACACCTATGAAGGCGAGGCCGCGATCCGCCTCGAAGCCGCCGCCCGCCGCCACGGCCCGGTCGAAGCCCTCGCCGGGTGCTGGCGATCTTTCGAGGACGGCACGCTCGACCTGCTGCCGCTGCTCGCGAGCCTCGCCGACGAAACCGGGCCCGGACGCGGTGCTGCCCGCTTCCACGCGACGCTCGCCGCGGCGCTGGCCGCTCACAGCCTGCGTCTGGCCGCCCGGCACCGGCTCGATACCGTCGCGCTCGCCGGCGGCTGCTGCGCGAACCTGCTGCTGGTCGGCGACCTGCGCGCGCGGCTCGAAGCCGCCGGCCTGCGCGTGCTCGAAGCCTGCGAGCTGCCGCCGAACGACGGCGGGCTGGCGCTCGGGCAGGCCTGGGTGGCGATGGGGGGCGACGATGCCTGAAGGCCGCTCGTCCGCTGGCGTTCCGGGCCGCGCGGGGGCAGCGCGCGCGCAGGGCTCGCCGAAGTATTCCGGCCTGCGTCCGAACCGCCGGGGGGCGGCTGCGGTCAGTTCTGTCAGCCCGTCGCGCGAGGCCCGCATTGCTCATCCGGCCAGCCGGATTGATCCGAATCCCCCCCGAAAGCCGGAGTCCCCCCGTCATGTCGAAACATGCCCAGCACCACTTCGATGCCTTTTCCCGTCGCTGGCTCGATCTGTGGACGGCCGTACCGGTCGTCGTGGCGATCCGCGTCGGCCGCATGATGACCGCCGGCCCGTCGCTGTCGGCGCGCGATCATCGCGAATTCACGCGCATGGGCTCGGAGAAGTTCGATGCCCTCGGCGAGAGCTGGCTGGCGATGGTCCTGCAGTGGCAGAACGAATGCCTGCGACTGGCGATGACGCCGTGGTGGCTGGCACCCGATGCGCTGCAGCAGGCGGGCAACGAGTTCGGGCGCTCGCTGGCCAAGGTCGCCCATCAGGGGCTGGAGCCGATCGAGCGCCGCGCCTCGGCCAACGCCCGGCGCCTGGTGCGACTGCGCCCGCGCTGAGCCGCCGCGCGCCTTCGCTGCCCGGGCTATTCGAAACGCAGCACCAGCCGCTTGCCGAGCGCCGCGGCGGCTCGATCGAGCTGACGCAGACTCGGCCAGTGGCGCGGGTCTTCGAGCCGCTCGGCGGCCGGCCAGGTGGTCTGCAGCACGCGCGCGATGTCGGCCAGCGAACGCTCCCCCCGTGCCCGGCGGATCAGCAGCGCCGACTGCGTGCGGGCATCGGGGGCGATGTAGACGGCTCCGGAAAGATCGGGGGTCGGCTCGGGAATCGGCAGCCCTTCTTCCAGACGACCTTCCAGCGTCAGCGTCAGCACATCAATCGCGTTGAACTGCGCTTCCTCGACGGTTTCACCTTCGGTGAAGGCTTCGTCGAAATCGACGAAACGCACGCAGAAACCGCCTCCGGACTGCGGTTCGAGAATGGCCGGATACAGAATTTCCATGCTGAAGCCCTAGCGCTTGAGCCGGACGCCGGTCTGGCACCCGATGCCCGCCAGCGTATCCGGCCCGGGACCGGGTCGTGCGTTTATCGGGTGATGTACGTTTCGCCCGACGCACGTTTTCGCACCGCTCCGCGTCGCCTGCATCCACGCCGCGACCCGGCTGGTTTCCTTTCTGCCACGATCGACCGCCTGCGTCCGGCTCTGCCCTGCTTCCGCATGCAGCCGCCCGATCCCCTGTCCTCCCTGACGGAACGCTCGCCATGTGCCTCGCCATTCCCGCCCGCATCGTCGAAACCCTGCCGGATGACGAGGCACTCGTCGATCTCGGCGGCGTGCGCAAGCGCATCTCGCTGGCGCTGGTCGAGGACTGTGCGGTCGGGGATTACGTGATCGTGCACGTCGGCTACGCGCTGAACCGGCTCGATCCGGACGAGGCGGCGCGCACGCTGGCGCTGTTCGCCGAGGCCGGGCTGCTCGGTGACGAGACCGGTGATGACGCCGGTGACGGGGCCGGCCGGGATGCGGAGGTGCGTTCGTGAAGTACGTCGATGAGTTCCGTGACGGCACGCTGGCCCGCCGGCTGGCCGCGGCGATCGCCCGCGAGGTCGATCCGGCGCGCGAGTACCGCTTCATGGAGTTCTGCGGCGGCCACACGCACGCGATCGCCCGCTACGGCGTCGAGGATCTGCTGCCGGCCAACGTCCGGCTGATCCACGGCCCCGGCTGCCCGGTATGCGTGCTGCCGACCGGCCGGCTGGAGATGGCGATCGCACTCGCCGAACGCCCGGGCGTGATGCTCGCGAGCTACGGCGACATGCTGCGCGTGCCCGGCTCGGGCGGCGACAGCCTGCTGAAGGCGCGCGCGCGCGGTGCCGACGTGCGCATGGTCTATTCGATCGACGACGCGCTGGCGCTCGCACGCAGGCATCCCGACCGCCAGGTGATCTTCTTCGCGATCGGCTTCGAGACCACGACGCCGCCGACCGCGGTCGCGATCCGCCAGGCCGCGGCCGAAGGGCTCGGAAACTTCAGCGTGTTCTGCAACCACGTGCTGACGCCCTCGGCGATCGCCAGCATCCTCGAATCGCCCGAGGTGCGCGATCTCGGCAGCGTCAAGCTCGACGGCTTCGTCGGCCCGGCGCACGTCTCGACCGTGATCGGCAGCCGCCCGTACGAATACTTCGCCGCCGAATACGCGAAGCCGGTCGTCATCGCCGGCTTCGAGCCGCTCGACGTGCTGCAGGCCGTGCGCATGCTCGTGCGCCAGGTCAACGCCGGACAGAGCTGCGTCGAGAACGAATTCGCGCGCGCGGTCAGCCGCGACGGCAACCGCAAGGCGCAGAAGCTGGTCGCCGAGGTGTTCGAGCTGCGCAAGCACTTCGACTGGCGCGGGCTCGGCCGCGTGCCGTACAGCGCGCTGCGCATCAAGTCCGCCTGGGCGGACTTCGACGCCGAACGCCGCTTCGCGCCCGAACCGCGCACCGTGCCCGATCACAAGGCCTGCGAATGCGCGGCGATCCTGCGCGGCGTCAAGCGCCCGCAGGACTGCCGGCTGTTCGGCAGCGCCTGCACGCCGGAAACGCCGATGGGCTCGTGCATGGTCTCCAGCGAGGGTGCCTGCGCCGCGCACTGGAGCTACGGGCGCTTCCGGAGCGCGCGCCCGGCCTGAAATCCGCACCCGCATCCGCATCCGCCCATCCACCCGCACGCCCGTTTGTTTCTGGAGTCGCCCGCATGAACCTGACCGCTTCCGCCCTGCTCGGCGTGCTCGAAGAAGCCGGCACCGACGTGCTGACGCTGGCCGAAGGCCTCGGCGAGGACGAACTGCTGAACTCGCGCATCACGCGCACCGAGATTCGCCGGCTGCTGCTGCGCATGGCGCAGACCGCCGCGAACCTGCCGCCTGCGCTGCGCACGCGCGTGCCCGAGATCGACTGGGACGGCTGGGCGGCGCTGGCGATCGCGCTGAACGGCAGCGAGGCCGAAGTCTGCGACGGGCTCTGGCACGGCGTGCGCTCGCAGGTGCCGGCGACGCTGATGTGGCTGCGCGTCTACCGCCAGAACCAGCCCGAGCTGTTCGCGTTCGTGCCCTGAGCCCCGGGCCGCACGAAGCGCTTCCCTGCCCCGATTTCCCCCCGATCCCGACAGGTCTGCCCCGTTGAGCCCCCCGAGAGACTTTCCCCGCAAACTGGACCTGCGCCACGGCTGCATCGAGATGCAGCACGGCGGTGGCGGCCGCGCGATGGCGCAGCTCGTCGAGGAGCTGTTCGTCGCCGCGTTCGCAAACCCCGCGCTGTCGGCGCTGAACGATCAGGCCGTGCTCGATGCCGGGCTTTCCGGGCGGCTGGTGATCGCCACCGACAGCCACGTCGTCTCGCCGCTGTTCTTCCCCGGCGGCGACATCGGCAGCCTCGCCGTGCACGGCACGGTCAACGACGTGGCGATGGCGGCGGCCGAGCCGCGCTGGCTGGCGGCGAGCTTCATCCTGGAGGAAGGCTTTGCGCTTGCGGAGCTTGCCCGCATCGTCGATTCGATGGCGCAGGCGGCGCGCGCCGCCGGCGTGGCCATCGTCACCGGCGACACCAAGGTCGTTGAGGCCGGCAAGGGCGATGGCGTGTTCATCACCACGACCGGCGTCGGCGTCGCGCGCGCGGGCTTCGAGACCGGCGGCACGCGCGCGCGGCCCGGCGACGTGGTGCTGGTGAGCGGCGCGATCGGCGATCACGGCATCGCAATCATGGCCTGCCGCGAGGGCCTGGATTTCGACGTGCCGATCGAATCGGACAGCGCCGCGCTGCACGGACTGGTCGGCGCGCTCTGCGCGGTGCTGCCGCCGCCGGCGCTGCGCGTGCTGCGCGATCCGACCCGCGGCGGCCTCGGCGCGACGCTGAACGAGATCGCGCGCGCTTCCGGCGTCGGCATGCAGCTCGCCGAGACCGCGATCCCGGTGCATGAGCCGGTGCGCGCCGCCTGCGAGTTCCTCGGCCTCGACCCGCTGTACGTCGCCAACGAAGGCAAGCTGATCGCCATCGTCGATCCGGATCACGCCGAAGCCGCCCTCGCCGCGCTGCGCGCGCATCCGCTCGGGCGCGAGGCCGCGCGCATCGGCGTCTGCACCGATGACGGCCAGCGCTTCGTCGAACTCGAAACCGGCTTCGGCGGCCGGCGCGTCATCGACTGGATCGCCGGCGAACAGCTGCCGAGGATCTGCTGATGGCCGCCGACGAGTCCCTGCTGGCGGCGGCGACACCGCGGCTGCGCATCCTGATGCTCGTGCACGGCTTCAATTCGCTGAGCCAGCGTCTGCACGTCGAACTCGCCGCCCGCGGCCACGTGCTGTCGGTCGAATACGACATCCACGACGCGATCACGCTCGAAGCCGTCGAGCTGTTCCGGCCCGATGTCGTGCTCGCGCCCTACCTCAAGCGCGCGATCCCCGAGGCGGTCTGGCGCCATGTGCCCTGCCTGATCGTGCATCCGGGCATCCCCGGGGACCGCGGGCCGGCGGCGCTCGATCGCGCGATCCTCGAACGCCGTTCGCACTGGGGCGTGACCGTGCTGCAGGCGGTCGCCGAGTTCGATGCCGGCCCGATCTGGGCGCATCGCAGCTTCCCGATGCGCGAGGCGCCGAAGGCGAGCCTGTACCGGCGCGAGGTCACGACCGCGGCGGTCGAGGCCGTGCTCGAAGCCCTGTCGCGCCTCGCCGCAGGCTGGCAGCCCGAAGCGCAGCACGAGGGACTTCCCGGGCGCACGCACCGGCCGGTGTCGCTCGCCGAGCGCACGATCGACTGGACGAGCGACCGCACCGCCGACGTGCTGCGCAAGATCCACTCCGCCGATGGCTACCCCGGCGTGCGCGGCGAGCTGGCCGGCGTCACCTGCCGGCTGTACGACGCCCACGCCGAACACGGGCTGCGCGGTGCCCCCGGCGCGCTGCTGGCCCGCCGCGGCGAGGCGCTCTGCCGGGCGACCGTCGACGGCGCGGTCTGGATCGGCCACGTGCGCCGCGAGGACGAGCACGCGCTGAAGCTGCCGGCGACGCTGGCGCTGGCCGCGGAACTCGCGGGCCTGAGCGATCTGCCCGAACTGCCCGAGGACGACGACGGCCGGGTCGTCTACCGCGAGGCCGACGGCGTCGGCTGGATCGACTTCCCGTTCCACAACGGCGCGATGGGCACGCCGCACTGCCGGCGGCTGGCCGAAACCGTGCGCATGGCGCGCAGCCGCGGCGTGCGCGTGCTGGTGCTGACCGGCGGCCCGGAGTTCTGGTCGAACGGCATCCACCTGAACCTGATCGAGGCCGCCGACAGCCCGGCCGATGCCTCGATGCACAACATCGAGGCCATGAACGACCTCGTCGCCGAGCTGCTCGAATGCCGCGGCCTGTGGCTGATCGCGGCGCTGCGCGGCAACGCCGGCGCCGGCGGCTGCTTCCTCGCGCTCGCCGCCGATGAAGTCCTCGCGCACGACGGCGTGGTGCTGAACCCGCACTACCGCAACATGGGCAACCTGTACGGCTCCGAGTACTGGACCTACCTGCTGCCCAAGCGCGTCGGCGAGGACGGCGTCGCGCACGTGCTCGACCGCCGCCTGCCGCTCGGTGCGCACGAGGCCGCGGCGATCGGCCTGATCGACGGCTGCATCGGCCCGGCCGCCGGCTTCATGGAGGCCGTCGATGCGCATGCGCGCGCCGTCGCTGCCGATCCGGACTTCCCGCGCCTGATCGCCGCCAAGCTCGACGGCTACGCTGCCGACGAGCGCGAGAAGCCGCTCGCGGTCTATCGCGCCGAGGAGCTCGAACGGATGCGGCTGAACTTCTACGGCTTCGACCCGAGCTACCACGTCGCGCGCCACGCCTTCGTGCACCGCCGGCCGCAGTCGTGGACGCCGCTGCACCTGGCCATCCACCGCCGGCGCACGCCGCCCGAGCCGTCATGAGCGCCGCCGAGGACGAGCACCTGCCCGGTGCCCCGGCCGGCAGCAGCGGTGCGGCCGCACCGCTGCCGGTGGTGCTGGTCGTCGATGACGAGCCGCGTTCGCTGCAGACGATCACGCGCGTGCTCGAAGACGAGTTCGACGTGCTGACCGCCACCGGCAGCGCCGAGGCCGAACGCATCCTCGCGCGCGAATGGGTGCAGGTGATCCTCTGCGACCAGCGCATGCCGGGCGAGACCGGGGTGGTGTTTCTGGCGCGCGTGCGCGAGCAGTGGCCGGACACGGTGCGCATCATCGTCTCCGGCTACACCGACGCCGAGGACATCATCGCCGGCGTCAACCGCGCCGGCATCTACCAGTACCTGACCAAGCCGTGGACGCCGGATGCGCTGCTGCTGACCGTGCGCGGTGCCGTGCAGCTCGCGCGCCTGCAGCGCGAGAACGAGACGCTGGCGCTGGAGCTGAAGCTGACCGCACCGGCCGTGCAGCAGCGCCTCGGCGCGCGCCGCCGGCAGCTGCGCGAGCAGCACGCCTTCGCGCGCCTCGTGCGCGCGCCGGGCAGTCCGCTCGATGAGGTCTGCACGCTGGCCGCGCGCATCGCGCTCTACGACATCCCGCTGCTGATCGCCGGCGAATCCGGCACCGGCAAGGAGCTGCTCGCGCGCGCTGTGCACTACAACAGCCCGCGCGCCGAGCGGCCGTTCGTGGTCGAGAACTGCGCGGCGCTGCCCGACACGCTGCTCGAAAGCGAGCTGTTCGGCCACCGCAAGGGCGCCTACACCGGCGCCTTCGAGGACCGTCAGGGCCTGTTCGCGCAGGCCGACGGCGGCACGCTGTTCCTCGACGAGATCGGCGAGATCTCGCCGGCCTTCCAGGTGCGGCTGCTGCGCGTGCTGCAGGAAGGCGAGTTCCGCCCGGTCGGCAGCGCGCGCACGCAGCGCTGCGACGTGCGCGTGATCGCCGCGACCAACCGCGATCTGGCCGCCGAGGTGCGCGCCGGGCGCTTCCGCGAGGACCTGTACTACCGCCTCGCCGGCTTCGTGCTCGAAGTGCCGCCGCTGCGCGCGCGCCCCGACGACATCGCGCCGATCGCGCAGGCGCTGATCGCCGACATCGCCGCGGCCTTCGGCGTGCGCATCGACGGCTGCGCGCCGGAAACCCTCGCGCGCCTCGTGCGCCACGACTGGCCCGGCAACGTCCGCGAGCTGCGCAACGAGCTGCAGCGCCTGATCGCCCTCGCCGACGAGCCGCTGCTCGGTCCGCAGCAGCTGTCGCCGGGCATCGGTCCCGGCGCCGCCGAGGCCGCCTCCGGCGACGATCCCGCCGTGGCCGCCGGCGGCACGCTGGTCGCGCGGCTCGACCGGCTGGAGCGTGCGATCCTTGAGGAAACCCTGAACCGGCTGCGCTGGAACAAGACGCGCGCGGCCGACGAACTCGGGCTGTCACGGGTCGGCCTGCGCGCCAAGCTCGCGCGCCACGGCCTCGGACCGGCGGACGACTGAGGCGTGGCGGCGATGGCGGGCGGCTACGACACCGACGACACGGCCGGCCTGCCCGATCCGGCGACGCTGCCGGGCGGCGAGGCCGCCGATGCGGCGTGGATCGAGGTGATCCGCAAGATGGACGAGGTCTACGCCGATCTCGTGCGCTATCAGGTCGAGCTCGAACACAAGCACGCCGAACTGGAGGACGCGCACGGCTTCATCTCCGGCGTGCTCGCGGCGATGTCGGATGCGCTGATCGTCTGCGATGCCGAGGGCCGCATCGAGCGCGTGAACCCGGCGCTGGAGCGCCTGACCGGCCGGCATGAGGCCGAGCTGCACGCGCAGCCGTTCGCGTCGCTGTGCCTGCCGGCCGCGCAGCCGCTCGCCGGCGCGCTGCTGCGCGAGGCCGAGGCCGACGCGCCGGTCGAGCGCGAACTGCTGCTCGCCGGCCCCGGCGGCACGGCCGTGCCGCTCGCCTTCCACGCCACCGTGCGCCGCGATGCGACCGGCCACCGGCTCGGCACCGTGCTCGCCGGCCGGCCGGTCGGCGAGCTGCGCCGCGCCTATGAAGCCCTGCACCATGCGCACCGCGAGCTGCAGCGCACGCAGCAGCAGCTCGTGCAGTCCGAGAAGATGGCCTCGCTCGGGCGGCTGGTCGCCGGGGTCGCGCACGAGCTGAACAACCCGATCAGCTTCGTCTACGGCAACGCCCACGTGCTGCGCCGCTACGAGGACCGCCTGCGCCGCTACCTCGGCGCGCTGCACGACGGCGTCCCGCCGGCTGCGCTCGCCAGACTGCGCACGGAGCTGCGCATCGACCGCCTGCTCGATGATCTCGGCTCGCTGATCGACGGCACCGTCGAGGGCGCCGAGCGCGTCACCGACATCGTGCAGAACCTGCGCCGGTTTTCCTCGGGCGGCAGCGGCGAACCCGAGCGCTACGACCTCGCCGAGGTCGTGCGCACCGCCGTGCAGTGGACGATCAAGGGCGAAGCCACGCATGCGCTGACGCTCGCCTGCGAACTGCCCGGCCCGCTGTGGGTGATCGGCCAGCCGGCGCAGCTGCAGCAGGTGTTCACGAACCTCGTGCAGAACGCCCTCGATGCAACCGAAGGCCAGCCGGCGCCGCACCTCGCGCTGCGTGCGAGCAGCAGCGACGGCTGGCACTGCATCGAAGTCACCGACAACGGCCCCGGCATCCCGCCCGCCAGCCTGCTGCGCGTGTTCGATCCGTTCTTCACGACCAAGCCGGTCGGCAAGGGCACGGGCCTCGGGCTTTCGATCAGCTACGGCCTGGTCGAGGCCGCGGGCGGCCAGCTCAGCGCAGCCAACGGCGCGGCGGGCGGGGCGGTGTTCACGGTGCGGCTGCCGGCGGCGGGGTGAGTCACGCCTGGCGATCCCGCGGTGCATACTCGCCGCCGTCCCGGGCGGCATTCGCAACGCCCCTTCTCCGGAGCCCACGCATGGCATCGACTCCGTTCCTGACCCGCGTCGTGTTGCGCAACTACAAGAGCATCGCGGCCTGTGACGTGCATCTCGGTCCGCTGAATTTCCTGGTCGGTGGCAATGGCGCCGGCAAGAGCAATTTCCTCGATGCACTGCATCTGGTGCGGGATGCCCTGAGCGGTTCGCTCGATAATGCCCTGAATGAACGCGGCGGGCTGGCCGAAGTCCGCCGCAAGTCGAACGGTCATCCGACGCATTTCGGTATCCGGCTCGAATTCACGCTGCGCGATGGCGGCACCGGCTACTACGCATTCGAAGTCGGTGCCCTGGCCGGCGGCAGCTACGAAGTCCGTCACGAGGAATGTTCGCTGCGCGGTTTCGGAAACGGGCCGTATTTCCGGCTGGAGCGCGGCCAGTTGCAGGCAGGAAGCGAGGCAAGCTTTCCGGCCGTTACCAGCGATCGGCTGGCATTGGTGAGCGCTTCGGGGCTTGCGGCGTTCCGGCCGGTTTACGATGCCCTGACGGCAATGGGTTTCTACAACCTGAATCCGAAACTGATCCGGGAACTGCAGAAACCACAGGACGGCCGGCTGCTGAAGCCCGATGGCGGCAACATCGCCAGCGTCATCGGCCAGATGACCCGCCATGCACCCGAAGCCCTCGCCACCGTGGCCGAATATCTGAAAACCGTCGTGCCCGGCGTCCACGCAGTGCAGCGCGTAGCGGTCGGACCGATGGAATCGCTGGAATTCCGTCAGGACATGGCAGGCGCGCGCAATCCGTGGAAGTTTCCGGCCCTGAACATGTCGGATGGCACGCTGCGCACGCTGGGGGTCCTGATCGCGCTGTTCCAGGGCGATCCGGCCGCCCCGCCGACGGTCATCGGCATCGAGGAACCCGAAACCGCCCTGCATCCCGCCGCAGCCGCAGCACTGCGCGAAGCCCTGTGCGTGGCAAGCACCCGCACGCAGATCATCGTCACCAGCCACAGTCCGGAACTGCTCGACGATCCGGACCTGCCAGCCGGCTCCCTGTATGCCGTCGTCAACGAAGCCGGCGAATCGAAGATTGCCCCGATCGACCCGGCAAGCCGTCAGGCATTGACCGAACACCTGTTCACGGCTGGCGAACTGTTGCGGATGAATCAGCTTGCCCCCGATCCGGACGCCATGACCAGCCGCATCGACCAGATGGAACTGTTCGGAGAGCGCTGCGAGTGATCAGGGTGGCCTGCATCGTCGAAGGCGACGGCGAGGTAACGGCATTGCCGGTGCTGCTGCGCAGACTGACGGACCGGCTGGCTCCGGGACACTGGATCGACATTCCGCCACCGATCCGCGTCAAGCGTGACCGTTTTCTGAACCGGCCCGAAGAATTCTCCCGAATCCTGCAACTCGCTGCGCTGAAAGCCGGCGAGGACGGGCGGGTGCTGATCCTGCTCGATGCCGATGATGCCTGTCCGGCGCAACTGGGCCGCGACCTGCAGCACCGGGCGAGCACCGGAATTCCCCATCGCCCGGTCAGCGTCGTCCTGGCCAATCGCGAGTACGAGGCCTGGTTTCTCGCCGCCTGCGCCTCGCTCGACGGCCAGCGCGGTTTGCACATCCCGCCCGATCCGCCGCGTCAGCCCGAAAACATCCGCGGCGCCAAGGAGTGGCTCGGCCGGCACATGCACGGCGGACGGTATCGCGAAGTGACCGATCAGCCGGCGCTGTCGCAGCGGATGGACCTGCAGCAGGCCTTCGACGGCAGCCGCTCCTTCCGCAAGCTGTGCAGTGAATGGCAGCGCATCTGTAACGCGGGCTTGGGATGACTTGGCCGAGCGCCTACGCTTCCCCTTTTGTTCCGGCATTCCGGTGAGGCCAGACGGTCATGAGCGAGCGGCTAAACGGGCGACGGAGCGGACGCGGCGGGCCGAAGGGCCGGCAGGTCGATGCACAGGCACTGGCCGAGGTGCGCGAGACGATCGGGGATCTGGCGCGCGAGCGCACGCTGCTGATCGAGCACCTGCACGCGCTGCAGGACCGCTTCCGGCATCTGGCGCCCGCGCATCTCGTGGCACTCGCGGCCGAACTCGGGCTGGCGCCGGTCGAGGTGTACGAGGTCGCGAGCTTCTATCACCACTTCGACGTGCTCGCCGACGGCGACCCGCCGCCGCCGGGGCTGACGGTGCGCGTGTGCACCTCGCTGAGCTGCGAACTGGCCGGTGCGCCGGCGCTGGCCGAGGCGATCGAGGCCGCCGTGCATGCCGGCGTGCGCGTGCAGCGCGTGCCCTGCGTCGGGCGCTGCGACGTGGCGCCGCTTGCGATCGTCGGGCGCAACCACGTGCCGTGGGCGACCGTGGCCAAGGTCGTCGAGCGCATCGACGAGGGACGCACCGAGCCCGAGCACCGGCCGGTGTGGATCGACCTCGACGGCTACCGCGCCCACGGCGGCTACCGGCTGCTCTGCGACTGCGTCGAGGGTCGGCGCAGCCTCGATGAGCTGCTGGCGACGCTCGATGCCGCGGCGCTGCGCGGGCTCGGCGGGGCCGGCTTTCCGGCCGGGCGCAAGTGGCGGACCGTGCGCAGCTTTCCGGGGCCGCGGTGCATGGCCGTCAACCTCGACGAAGGCGAGCCCGGCACCTTCAAGGACCGCTTCTGGCTGGAGCAGGACCCGCACCGCTTCTTCGAGGGCCTGCTGCTCGCAGCCTGGGCGGTCGGGGCGGACGAGATCTACGTCTATACCCGCGACGAGTATCCGGTGTGCCGGCGCGTGCTCGCCGAGGCCCATGCCGAACTGCTCGCAAATCCACCCTCGCCCTGCGCGCTGCCGGTGATCCACTTCCGCCGCGGCGCCGGCGCCTACATCTGCGGCGAGGAATCGGCGATGCTCGAATCGATCGAGGGCAGGCGCGGCCTGCCGCGGCTGCGGCCGCCGTATGTCGCCGAGCGCGGGCTGCACGGCCGCCCGACGCTGGTGCAGAACTTCGAGACGCTGTACTGGCTGCGCGACATCCTCGAACGCGGCGCCGGGTGGTGGAACGGTCACGGCCGGCACGGCCGCCGGGGCCTGCGTTCGTTCTCGGTCAGCGGCCGGGTGCGCGAGCCGGGCGTCAAGCTCGCGCCGGCCGGCATCACGCTGCACGAGCTGATCGACGAATACTGCGGCGGCATGCTGCCCGGCCACGCGCTGCATGCGTATTTCCCGGGCGGCGCCTCGGGCGGCATCCTGCCGGCGCGCCTCGCCGGCCTGCCGCTCGATTTCGACACGCTGCAGCCCTACGGCTGCTTCATCGGCTCGGCGGCGGTCATCGTGCTGTCGGATCAGGATTCGGTGCGCGCCGCGGCGCTGAACGCGATGCGCTTCTTCGCCGACGAATCCTGCGGCCAGTGCACGCCGTGTCGCGTCGGCACCGCGCAGGCCGCGCAGCTGATGGCCGCGCCGCGCTGGGACACGGCGCTGCTCGCCGATCTCGCCGTCGTCCTGCGCGAGGCCTCGATCTGCGGCCTCGGCCAGGCGGCACCGAACACCTTCGAATGCGCGCTGCGCTACTTCCCGGAAGAGTTTCCCGAGCTGTCCCGGGAAGCGCCTACGCCCGGAGACCCCGCCCCGTGAGCGCCGATGACGCCGGCCCCGCCCCGATCCCGTTCACGCTCGACGGCCGCGCGCTCGACGCCCGCCCCGGCGAGACGATCCTCAGCGCCGCGGCGCGCCACGGCATCGCGATCCCGCATCTCTGTGCCGCCGACGGCCTCGCACCGGCCGGCAACTGCCGCGCCTGCGTGGTCGCGATCGACGGCGAGCGCACGCTGGCACCGGCCTGCTGCCGCACGCCGGCGGCCGGCATGCAGGTGCAGCTCGAAACCGAACGCGTGCGCAAGGCCCAGCACCTCGTGCTCGAACTGCTCGCCGCCGAAACCGCCGGCGCCGTGCAGAAGCCCGACTCCGAACTGACGCACTGGCAGCAGGCGCTCGGCGTCACATCGACGCGCTTCGCCGCGCGCATGCAGCCGCCGGCCGATGCCTCGCATCCGGCGATCCGCGTCGCGCTCGATGCCTGCATCCAGTGCACGCGCTGCCTGCGCGCCTGCCGCGACGTGCAGGTCAACGACGTGATCGGCATCGCCGCCCGCGGCCATGACACGCGCATCGTCTTCGACCTCGACGACCCGCTGGCGGCGAGTTCCTGCGTCGCCTGCGGCGAGTGCGTGCAGGCCTGCCCGACCGGCGCGCTGCTGCCGGCGCGCGAAGCCGTCAGCGTCGCCGAGCGCGTCGTGCCCTCGGTCTGCCCGTACTGCGGCGTCGGCTGCCAGCTCGATTACCACGTCGCCGGCCAGCGCATCCTGCGCGTCAGCGGCCGCGACGGCCCGGCCAACCACGGCCGGCTGTGCGTCAAGGGCCGCTTCGGCTTCGACTACATCAGCCACCCGCAGCGCCTGACGCAGCCGCTGATCCGCCGCCACGGCGTGCCGAAGTCGCTCGAAGGCTTCGATCCCGAGCGCCCCGAACGCTGCTTCCGGCCGGCGAGCTGGGAGGAGGCGCTCGATTACGTTGCGAGCCGCCTGCTGTCGCTCCGCGACCTGCACGGGTCCGATGCGCTCGCCGGCTTCGGCTCGGCCAAGGGCAGCAACGAGGAGGCCTACCTGTTCCAGAAGCTGGTGCGCACCGGCTTCGGCTCGAACCACGTCGATCACTGCACGCGGCTCTGCCATGCCTCGTCGGTCGCGGCGCTGCTCGAAGGCATCGGCTCGGGCGCGGTGTCGAACCCGGTCGCCGATGTCATGAGCGCCGAGGCCGAGGTCATCGTCGTCATCGGCGCCAATCCGACCGTCAATCATCCGGTCGCGGCGACATTCATGAAGCAGGCCGCGAAAGCTGGCAAGACGCTGATCCTGATCGATCCGCGGCGCACCGAACTCGCGCGCCACGCCCGCTACGTGCTGCAGTTCTGGCCCGACACCGACGTGGCGCTGCTGAACGCGCTGCTGCACACCGTCATCGACGAGGGCCTGACCGACGAAGCCTTCATCCGCGAGCGCACCGAGGACTTCGAGCGGCTGCGCGAACAGGTCGCCGGCTGCAGCCCCGAGGCGATGGCGCCGGTCTGCGGCGTGCCGGCGGCGCTGATCCGCGAGGTCGCGCGCGTCTATGCGCGGGCGCGCGGCGCGATGATCTTCTGGGGCATGGGCATCAGCCAGCACGTGCACGGCACCGACAACGCCCGCTGCCTGATCGCGCTCGCGCTCGCGACCGGCCAGATCGGCCGGCCCGGCACCGGCCTGCATCCGCTGCGCGGCCAGAACAACGTGCAGGGGGCCTCGGACGCTGGCCTTATTCCGATGGTGTTCCCGGACTACCGGCGCGTCGATGACCCCGAAGCCCGCGCGCGCTTCGAGCGGCTGTGGGGCACGACGCTCGATCCGGTGCCGGGCCTGACCGTCGTCGAGATCATGCACGCGATCCTCGAAGGCCGGATTCGCGGCATGTACATCCTCGGCGAGAACCCGGCGATGTCGGACCCGAACCTGCACCACGCCCGCGCCGCGCTCGCCGCGCTCGAACATCTGGTCGTGCAGGACCTGTTCCTGACCGAGACCGCGGCGTTTGCCGATGTCGTGCTGCCGGCGAGCGCCTTCCCGGAGAAGACCGGCACCTTCACGAACACCGACCGGCGCGTGCAGCTCGGCCGCGCCGCGCTCGACCCGCCCGGCGAGGCCCGCCAGGACCTCTGGATCATCCAGCAGATCGCCCGCCGGCTCGGTCTGGACTGGGATTACCCGGACGCGCGCGCGGTGTTCGACGAGATGCGCCAGGCGATGGACAGCATCGCCGGCATCACCTGGGAACGGCTCGAAGCCGAGCACGCGGTCACGTATCCGTGCCTGCACGAAGGCGATCCGGGCGAGCCGGTGATCTTCACGGACCGTTTTCCGCGCCCGTCCGGCCGTGCGCGCTTCGTGCCGGCGGCGCTGATCCCGGCCGCCGAGCGCCCGGATGCCGACTACCCGTGCGTGCTGATCACCGGTCGCCAGCTCGAACACTGGCATACCGGCAGCATGACGCGCCGCGCCGGCGTGCTCGATGCACTCGAACCCGAAGCCATCGTGACGCTGCACCCCGAGGACTACGCCGCGCTGAACCCCGGCCCCGACGGCCTGCGGGTGCGCCTCGAAACCCGCCGCGGCCAGCTCAGCGCCCGCGCCCGCCCCGACCCGGCGCTGATGCGCGGCCAGGTGTTCATGGCCTTCTGCTACGTCGAGGCCGCCGCCAACCTGCTGACCGTCGACGCGCTCGACCCGTACGGGAAGATTCCGGAGTTCAAGTACTGCGCGGTGCGGGTCGTGCGCGCGGGCTGAGGGCGGACGGCAGCTGTTAAACAGAATCCCGGGCTGTATAACAATCACGCAGCAGATGTGGTCATTGCGCCATGAGCCGCCTGGCATCCTTCAGCAGCAACAGCCGGTGGCCCGCTCCGAATGGTGCCGGCACGAAACCGCAAGCGTCGTAGAACCGCGCAGCGTGCTCATCGAGCGGATGCACCAGCATCGCCCGCACTCCGGCCTGCTCGGCAATGATCAGTGAACGGCGGATCGCATCGCGCAGCAGGGCGGCGCCGATGCCACGCCCCTGATACGCACCATCGACCGCCAGTCGCGCCAGCAGCACGACCGGCAGCGGAAAGCGGCCCATGCCCTGACGGATGCGATCCGGTGCAGCGGCAGGCTCGATCTGGCCGACCGTCAGGCTGTAGTAGGCAATCACCCGTCCGGCCTCACAGACGACGAAGCTTCGCGCCGACCCGCTGCCCTGCGCCTGCAGCGCATGCCGCTGCAGCCAGTCATCGAGCGCGGGCCGGCCGCAGCGGAATGCTGTGCATGCGTGATGGGCCTGCAGGGCCTCGGGTGGCGCCGGCATCAGCCCGCCTGCCAGGGATCGGGCTTCGAGAACAGTTGCTGCAGGCCGGGATTGTCAGCGGCCGGGCGGTCAAGCAGTTCGAGCAGCGCGGCGTACTCCCCCTCGCTGATCCGGAACAGCCGCTGATCCAGCAAGGTCTGCTCGGCCGCCAGGCAGGCGCTGTCGAGCACGAAATCGGTCAGTGACTTGTGCCGGATTTCGGCGGCACGCTTCAGCAGGGCTTCCTGCTCGGGGGTGGCACGCAGACCCAGCCGGGCGCTGCGGGGCGAACGTGCAGGAGATTCGGACATGGTGGCGCTCCGGCTACGGGAATGCGCAGACGTTAGCACGACAGGCGTACGACGATCCTTGTGCTGCCCTGCCTGCTTCAGTCGGCGATTTCCTCCCCGACCAGCCGGTACCCGATCCCCGGCTCCGTCCTGAGCCAGCGCGGCCGCACCGGGTCCGGCTCCAGGCGGTGTCGCAGCCCGTGCATCGCGATGCGCACGGAATCGGAAGTGGCGTCGGAGGCCTCGCCCCAGACCTCGCGGATCAGCTGCTGCTGCGTGACCACGCGCCCGGCGTGGCGCACGAGCACGGCGAGCACGCGGAACTGCCGCGGCGTCAGGTGGATGTCGCTGCCGTCGCGCGTGACGCGATGCGCGGCGAGATCGACGCTCAGGCCGCCGGCCGTGAACACCGGATCGGCCGTGCCGCTGCGGCTGCGGTGGCGCAGCGCCACGCGCAGCCGCGCCAGCAGCTCGGGCACGCCGAAGGGCTTGGCGAGGTAATCGTCGGCGCCGGCGTCGAGGCCGCGCACCTTGTCGGCCTCCTGGCCGCGCGCCGACAGGATGATGACCGGCACCGTGCTCCATTCACGCAGGCGCCCGAGCACGTCGAGGCCGTCGAGGTCGGGCAGGCCGAGATCGAGCAGGATCAGGTCGGGGCGCTCCTGGGCGGCGAGCGTCAGCGCCTCGGTGCCGGTCGCGGCCTCGAACAGCGTGTAGCCCTGCGCGCGCAGCGCCGTGCGCAGGAAGCGGCGGATCGCCAGTTCGTCCTCGACGACGAGCAGCACCGGCTTCGGCGGCTGGATCACGGCAGTTCCCCGGCATCGGCCAGCGCGAGCGGCAAGGCCACCGGCAGCGTGAAGCGGAACACCGCACCGCCGCCGGTCCGGTTCAGCGCCTCGATGCGGCCGCCGTGCAGCTCGACGATGCCGCGACAGATCGCGAGTCCCAGCCCGGCGCCGCCCGGGTGGCTGTCCGGCGCGCCGCGCCAGAAGCGCTCGAACACCTGCCCGAGCGCGGCCGCCGGCAGGCCCGGGCCGCGGTCGGCGAGTTCGACCCGCACGTCGCCATCCTCCAGCCGCACCGTCAGCTCGATCGGACTGCCGGCCGGCGTGTAGCGCAGCGCGTTGTCGATCAGGTTCACGAACACCTGCTCGATCAGCAGCGCGTCGATCGACACCAGCGGCAGACCATCGGCGATGTCGGTATGGAACGGCCGCCCGGCCAGCGCCCGCGACAGGCGCTCCAGCGCACTGCCGATCACGGCTTCGAGATCATGGGCCTCGCGCAGCGGCGTCAGCGTGCCGGCCTCCAGGCGCGTGGCCTGCAGCAGGTTGGCGACCAGCCGGTTCAGGCGCTCGGCCTCGGCGTGGATGTTCAGCGCAAGCTCCCGGCGCTCTTCGGCGTCGAGCCCGTCGCCGTATTCGGCGAGGCTCGATGCCGAGCCGATGATCGCCGCGAGCGGCGTGCGCAGGTCGTGCGACACCGACGCCAGCAGCGAGCTGCGCAGGCGCTCGGTCTCGGCCGCGAGCTTCGCCTCGCGCGCCTCCTCGCCGAGCCGGTCGACCTCGAGCGCGAGCGCGGTCTGGTTCGCGAAGGCTTCGAGCAGGCGCATCTGCTCGGGCAGCACCAGGCGTTCGGCGAGCGCCGGCTTCACGCGCAGCGCCCCGACCGCGCCGCGCTTGCCGAGCAGCGGCACGTAGACGGCATCGACGTAGGGCAGCGTCGCGGTGCCGAGCCCGGCGGCGCGACCGAGGTCGTGCACCCACTGCGCGACGCTCTGCTCCTTGGCATCCATCGCGAAGCTCGCGTGCCAGCCGGCACGCACGGTGAGGCGCCCGGCGTCATCGGGCAGCAGCGCCAGCACCTCGGCCTCGAACACCTCGGCGATGTGGCGCACGGCGGCATCGAGCAGCGCATCGGCCCCGCGCAGGCTGGCGAGGTTCTTCGACAGCCGGTGCAGCGCCGCGGTACGCCGCTCGCGCAGCCGCGCGTGCTCGGTCTGCTCGTGCTCGCGCACGGTGAGCTGGCTGATGATGCCGCCGACGACGAGCATGATCGCGAAGGTGACGAGGTACTGCGTGTCGGAGACCGCGAAGGTCAGCTGCGGCGGCACGAAGAAGAAGTCGAACGCGAGCACCGCCAGCACCGCCGCGAGCAGCGCCGGCTCGCGCTCGCCGCGCCGCGCAACGAACACGACCGCGAGCAGGTAGACCATGATCAGGTTCGCCAGCTCGAAGCGCGGCGTCATCAGGTGCGCGATCGCGGTCGCGAGCATGACGCCGGCGAAGGCCAGCCCGTAGCCGCGCCACGGCACCGGCGTCGCAGGCGGCAGCGGCGTGCTGGCGGCGGCCGCAGCCGCTGGTTCCGGCGTCGCGGCCGGGGCCGGCACCGCGTGGATCTCGATGTCGCCGGCCCCGCGCAGCAGCGCATCGACCAGCCCCGGCACCAGCCGCGCGCGCCAGCCGCGCCGCCGGGAGCGGCCGACGACGATGCGCGTGACGTTGCGCGCGCGCGCATGGCTCAGGATCTCGTCGGCGATCGCGCGGCCGGCGAGCGTGAGCGTCTCGCCGCCGAGCTGCTCGGCGAGGCGCAGCGTCGCGATCGTGCCGGCGCGCTCGGCCGCCGGCCGGCGCGCGATCGCCGGCGTCTCGACGTGCACGGCCGTCCATTCGGCGTGCATCTGCCCGGCCAGCCGGCGCGCGGCGCGCACGGTGCGCGCGCCGTCGCCGGGCCCGACGCAGGCGAGGATGCGCTCGGCGGTCTGCCAGGTCGCGGCCGGCGCCGTGCCAGCCTTCAGCGTCAGCACCTGGGCGTTGACCTGCGCGGCGGTCTGGCGCAGCGCCAGCTCGCGCAGCGCCGCGAGGTTGG
>JAFEGB010000309.1 GCA_018240295.1 Pseudomonadota bacterium | reverse complement strand
ATCCGGTCGGATGGTCTGGCATTTCCCAGTGTGTGGAAAAGCAACTCGCATGGGTACGATGATATTACGGACCAGTGCGGTGCGTTTCCGGGGGCGATCGCATTTGCGCAGAGTGCCGCGTTTCCCCAGGGGAAAACGGTTCTGCTGTATGGAGGCGGAGCAAGTCCGTCAAAAGCATACAACATAGAATCCATGCCGTGGGTGGATAACTCTGCAGCCTTCCTTGAGTGGCAGCAGAAGAGTGTCGTGGTGATCGATGCGGCGGTCGCGGATTTCAACAATGATTTGAACAGCGAGTTCTATGTTGCCAGAAATAATCAGCTTGGTATCGATTATGCCGAAGTGAAGCCGCTTGGGAACATACTGTTCAAGGTTACCGTTTCTCCACAGAAGGGTGAAACAAAGAAACTGGTGTTTTCTGCAGATGGCAGTGTCGATTTCGATCTGGTGGCTCCTAATCATAATCTCAAGCAGATCTTCATTGGTTCGGCCGGCCGGAATCCGGCTCAAAAGCATTTCGCGCTTTCGCCGAATGATGCGGCCAATCAGGGCCTGCCGCAGTTCAGCAGCAATGTGCCGCCCGGACTCTACGTCGGGTTCGATCCAGCCACTCATCTCTGGTCGCTGGTGAACCACACGCCGGCCACTGACCGGATCATTGGCTATGCGGTGGCAGGAAACATCAGGGCAACGAATGTGGCCATTCGTGACATGAGCAGTCTGCGCACCCAGGCGACAAAGCTGACGGATTTGCTGTTCATGTACGATCCTCGGCAAGGCCGGCATGTCGTGACCAACTGGGGATTCGATGCGTCGACACCGACAATGGCAGTGGCAGTGGCTGATTTCGATAATGACATGGATGTGGACATTTTTCTGCTCAAGGCCAACAACGTAAAGAATTTCGCCAATCAGTTATGGCTCAATGATGGCAGTGGCCATTTCGTGGCCGCCCCTGACGCCGCTGGTCTGAACATGTCCGTGCAAGGGGCGGGGGAGGCGGTGATTGTCGCTGACTATGACAACGACGGATTCATGGATGTGCTCATCACCAACGGCTACGGTGAACCCCCCTTCAATCAGGGGCCGGTCGAATTGTTCAGGAACTCCGGGAATGCCAACCACTGGCTGGAACTGAATCTGGTTGGCGGGCCGTCCAACCGTGATGCCATCGGGGCCAGAATCATTGCCACGACACCCGACGGACGCAAACAGTTGCGGGAAGTCGGTGAGGAACTGCACAACCACGGCCAGAACATGCGGCGTGTGCATTTCGGGCTCGGTGCCAATGACAAGGTTGCTTCGCTGGAAATACACTGGCCGAACGGAGAAGTCCGGACTCTGCAGGACATTCCCGCCAATCAGATCCTGGGCATCATGCAATCTATGGATACGGATGAGGACAGCGTCAGGGATGTAACGGATAACTGTCCGGCGATTGCCAATGCTGATCAGGTCGATACGGATGGCGATGGCCAGGGGGATGCCTGTGATGAGGATGATGACAATGATGGCATCGCTGATCGCAGCGACTTTGCGCCACTTTCCGCCCAGCCACCGACCGATAGCGATGGCGACGGTATCGCGGATGCATGGGAAATGGCTAATTTCGGAAATCTGACCTCGGTCGATGCGACATCCGATCATGATCGTGATGGCATCACGGACGTGAAGGAATTCGCTGCCCGCGGCAACCCGAGGGTGGCGGCGCTGCACGATTCCCTGTCTCTTGTTCCGGATCAGACTCAGGATGGTGTGGCTGAACTGGCCATGGTCAGGATGTTCGAGCATTATGCCCGTCTGGACGTGGTCAACGGCAAGACCGGGGAAGTGTTGAGCACGGGGCGCTTCTATTTCAATGACTACGACCCGCTGGGGCTGGTGTACATGGGGCGCGGCAGTGACAGCGGCATGATGGAGTTTGCTGCGCTGGCCGTGGATTCGTATCGAAACAAGGCCTTCATTGAAATCAGGACGGCAACCGGCGCACTGGTCAGGAGTTTCGAACTCGACAGTCTGCCGGTGACGCAGATGCTGCAGTACGAGTCGATTGCCGGACAGAAGCGTTTCGTCCTGCCGGGCTACGATGCGGGCAGGGGGCAGATGGTGGCGACCATCATCGATCCTGCCGGGCGGATCGAGCGCAGCGTCGATTTCGGAACGGGCAGCACGCTGGTTGATTTCAGGACTTTCCAGCGTCAGGGAGAAGCCTGGGCCGTGGCCGGCATGCAGCAGGCGGGCGGGCAGTTCGTGCTGCGCCTGCGCAGTCTGGTGAATGATCAGCAGAACCAGGTGGTGCTGCCGGCCGGCTATGCGCTTGCGGCCATCGATCTGATCGAAGCCAGCACCGGGCATGAAGGGCCTTATCTGGTGGCTTCGCAGCCGCGGCTGGTCAACCGTGAATCCGAAGCGGGTATCCGGCAGTTTTATCTAACCAGCACCTTCGCGCTGGCCAAGACCCACACGCTGCCGGCCTTGCGCTCGCTGCTTGCGCATGGCGTGTTCACCCAGCCTGACCCGGTGTTCGGTTTCGTGAACTTCATTGATGCCGAAGGCTATGCCGCGCAGTGGGTGGCAAAGGTGCAGTATGGCGGCGGTGCATACCGCTTCCGGTATCTGCCGGCTCAGGAAATCAGGATCGCCTACGAATGTCAGGGCACGGCTTCGATCTGTGTGGCTTCCCTGCGTCCTGATGGCCGGCTGATCGGTTTCGATGCAGCCAACCAGCGTTCATGGGTGTTGAACAGCAAGGAACAGGGCACGTATCAGCTGACCGGCAACTGAGCGCCTCGAAGTAAAAGGCAAAGGCAGGGGAGATCGGCAGGCAGGCGGGCTTGCGGGATGCGCAGGACGCCTGCCTGCCTGCAGGAGGCCGGTGATGCGGTGCCGGGGTTTGCGCCGGCGGCGGGGACTGCGCACGGATGGTGGATGCAAGGCTGCAGCCGGCCGCACCGGCGGAGCGTCCGGGAAACCGGGCGGTTCCGGCCTGCGGCCCGGCATCGATGCACGGGAACGGACGGATATGGACGAAGCGAATCGGTACAGTTTCGGGATCACCCGCTTGCGGCCGGGAACTTCCCGGCAGGGGCGTTCCGTACACATCGCCTGTGGACTGGTGGCGATGCTGATGGCCGTGGACATGGCCACGCTCGTGACGGCGCAAGTGCCGGGCGCATCAAAGGTTTCCGGCACCGATGCGGGCGGCCCCGTCGTGACGCAGCCGGTGCCCGAGCCGCTGGGTCGATACGCGCTGTTCGGCGTGGCCGAAAGCCCCCGGGACACGCCGCCGCCCGCCGCAGCGCTCAAGCCGTCCGCCCGGCCTCAGCTGCGTCTGACCGGAACGCTGGCCGGTGCCGGGCACGGACTGGCCTTGATCTCGGTCAGCGGACAGGCCGAACAGGCCTATCCGGTCGGCGGGACCCTGGCCAGCGGATGGCGATTGACCGCCGTGTTCGCGGACCGGGTGCAGATCGCCGGCTTCGGCGAAAGCATCGAGGTGCCCATGCCGGCAGGCGAATCCGCACTGGCGCGGACGAGCGCACCGCGCGATCCGGCCCCGGCAGTTTCCGGGGTGCCGGCGTTCCCGGCAGCGGCGGACGATCACGAGTTTTCAGAGGACGACCCGCAGGCCGGGTCCGCCCGCGCATCCGGCCGGCAGGAACGCACGCCGGTGGATGCGCGACCGATCGCGAGGCGCCTGCGGGGTGCCCCCCAGCCGGATGCGGCCCTGCGCCAGCTCGCCGGTTTCGATCCGGTCTCCCTTGCAGATCATCACGGCTATGGCCTGCGCCTGCGGCTGGGACCCGAATCGTATCTGCTGACCCGTGCCGGCCTGCGCGAAGGCGATGTCATCGTGGCCATCGGCGGGGTGCTGCTGCAGGACGGGGCACAGGCGCGTCAGCTGGCGATGGCGGCACTCGAGGCGACGGAGCTCGAACTGCGGCTCCTGCGCGAGAATGAGGAACTGACGATGGACTTCGACCTCGGGCGCAACTGAATGCCTGTCGGGCGAGGAAACGGACGGGTCATGTTTCGTGGATTTCTGCATGGCGCCTTCGCAGGCGTCGTCCTGTGCGCGGCAGCGACTGCGCCGGCCGGCCCCGTGACGCTGAATCTCAAGGATGCCGACATCGGCACGCTGGTCCAGGCGGTTTCCGAAATCACCGGCAGGAACTTCATCGTCGATCCGCGCATCAAGGCGCGCGTCACCGTGATTTCCTCGCGGCCGATGGACGAGCGGGATGTCTACGCGGTGTTCCTGTCGGTGCTGGCAGTGCACGGCTTTGCGGCGATTCCCGGCGACAAGGTCGTCAAGATCGTGCCCGAGGCCGATGCCAAGCAGGAAACGGTGCCTACCGTCGAGGACGGACGCCGCGGCGTCGAGGCCGACCAGATCGTCACGCGCGTGATCCAGGTACGCAACACGGCCGCCGCGCAGCTCGTGCCGCTGATCCGGCCGCTGATTCCGGCCCAGGGGCATCTGGCGGCCTTGCCCGGCCCCAACATGCTGGTGATCTCCGACAAGGCTGCCAACGTCGAGCGTGTCGGCGAACTGATCGCCCGCTTCGATCAGGCCGCCCGCGAGGACACCGAGGTCGTCACGCTGCAGAACGCCACGGCTGCCGACCTGCTGCCGGTGATCGCGCAGCTGGAGGCGAAGACGGGCGAGGGTGGCATGACGCCGGTGCGGGTCCTGGCCGACGAGCGCACGAACAGCCTCATCCTCAAGGGCGAGCAGCTCGCCCGCGCACGCCTGCGGCAACTGATCGAACGGCTGGATGCCCCGGTTGCCGGCCGGGGCAAGACGCAGGTCGTGTTCCTGCGCTATGCCCAGGCCAAGACGCTGGCGACGGCGCTGCAGGGCCTGGCCAAACAGCTGGCCGGTGCGACACGCAGCGCCGAGCCGGCGGGTGGTGGCGGCGGGGCGGTCAGTATCGAGGCCGAGGAGAACTCCAATGCGCTGCTGCTGACGGCACCGCCAACGGCGCTGCGCTCGCTGCTCGAAGTCATCGCGCAACTCGACGTGCGCCGCGCCCAGGTGCTGGTCGAGGCCATCGTCGCCGAGATCTCGCTCGAACGCTCCGCCAAGCTCGGCGTGCAATGGCTGATCGGCGACCGTCAGGGCGAGACCGTCGTCGGCATCGTCAATTTCGACAATCTGCTGAACACGCTGGCCGGGGCGGTCGCGGCGCGCGAGATTCCACAGTCGCTGGCGTCGGGGGCACACGTGGCGGTGTCGGCCGGCGCGGGTTCGCTGCGCTTCGCAGCCCTGATCAGTGCGCTGAGCAGCGACGGCAACACCAACGTGCTGTCCACCCCCAGCCTGGTGACGCTCGACAACCAGGAGGCCGAGATCATCGTCGGTCAGAACGTGCCGTTCGTGACCGGGACCTTCACGACCAGCGTCGGTGGCTCGCTGGGCGCGGGCACCGGACTCGGCTCCGGCAGCAGCGGTGCTGCGCTCGGGCTGGTCGGCAACCCGTTCCAGACGATCCAGCGCCAGGACGTCGGCCTGCAGCTGAAGGTCAAGCCGCAGATCAACGAGAACAGCGCCATCCGGCTCGACATCAGTCAGGAGGTGTCGAGTCTGGCCTCGGTTTCGCCTTCGCAGGGGCCGACCACCAACAAGCGTTCGATCAAGACCAGCGTCATGATCGAGGATGGCCAGCTGCTGGTGCTCGGCGGCCTGATCGACGACAGCGTCAATGATGCCGAGGACAAGGTGCCGGT
>JAFEGB010000308.1 GCA_018240295.1 Pseudomonadota bacterium | reverse complement strand
GACTGGCCGCAGTGGCTGCGCACGCCGCTGCCGCCGGCCGAGGCCGCCGCACTCGGCGACTGGCTCGGTGCCGGCCTGCCGCTGGCCGGCGCGCGCAAGGCCCCGCACGATGCCGCCGACACCGTGCGCCTCGGCCTGACGCTGCCGGGCCGCCGCCGGCTCGGCGTCGCGCTCGGGCACGCGGCCCTGGCGCGCATCGCCCCGCCGCTCGCGCTCACCGAAGTGCTGGACAGCGCGCCGGTGTCCTGGCGGGCGCGGGCGCGGGCCGTGCTCGATCTGGCCGGCTTCTGCGGTGCGGGCGTGCAGGTGCACGTCTACGGCTCGCTGAGCTGGCAGCACCTGTCGGGCACGGCGTACGTGACGCCGGACTCCGACCTCGATCTGCTGCTGTGCATCGATGGCAGCGGCAGGAGCAACGGCGACATCCTTTCGCTGCTCGCCGGCCTGACGGCGCTCGAAGGCGGCACGCCGCGGCTCGACGGCGAACTGCGCCTGCCCGACGGCAGCGATGTCGCCTGGCGCGAACTCGCGGCCCGGCCGCCGAAGCTGCTGGTGCGAAGCCGCAGCACGCTCGGCTTCCGGCCGCTCGCCGAACTGCTGGCACCGGCCTGAAACCGGTCCGCAACCTGCATCACATGCCGGAGCGGGCGCCACGGAAGGCGCCTCGCCCGTCAGTTTCCTCCCCCTCGCGCGCAGGAAAATCCGGCGGGGGCAGCCGGCACCGCCGCGGATCGGCGTGCGACGCTGACACGCCTGTCATGGACCGGCCCGATCCTGCTCCTTCCCCTCCGAGAGGTCTGCCCTGTGCTCCGACAAACCGCCGCCCTGCCCATCGCGCTGCATCCGCTCGACACCCCGGCCACCGCCGATCTCGGCCGCGCCGCGGTGCGCGCGCTGTACGAGGAGCTGGCGCTGGCACCGAAGCCCGGGCTGGTCAGCCCGCTGGATTCCGGCAGCCACAGCGACATGACGGTGCAGACCTTCCTGCGCAGCCTGTTCGCGCTGCGCAGCTACTTCCGCGACATCGCCGCCGCCGGCGCCGAAGGCGCGGATTTTCCGGCGCTGAACGCACTCGGCCGGCACGCGGAAACCCGCATGCTGGCGGCGACCGGCGGCATCAACACGCACAAGGGCGCGGTGTTCATGCTCGGCCTGCTCTGCGCCGCCGCCGGCCGGCTGCGCGCCGAGGGCCGCGCCCCGATCGGTGACCGGCTGGCGCGCACCATCAGCGCGCACTGGGGCACGGCGATCGCCGCGGCCGCGCCGGCCGCCGGTGCCGCCCCGGCGAGCCACGGCGAGCGCGTCGCCCGCCGCT
>JAFEGB010000307.1 GCA_018240295.1 Pseudomonadota bacterium | reverse complement strand
TCCGACATCGCCATTGGCTGGCGTACCGGAGAAGGTGCGGGTGGCGGCATTGAACGTCAGCCACGCCGGCAGCGGATTGCCGCTGGCGAGCGTGGCCGTGTAACTCAGGGCATCGCCGACATCGACGTGCGCGAAGGTGTTGCCCGGCACCTGGAAGCCGAACGGCTGATCCTCGGTGGCGCTCTGATCCGGGATGCTGTTCGCGACGCTCGGCGCGTCATTGACGTTGGCGACCGTGATCACGAAATCATCGCTGATCGCGGCACTGCTGCCATCGGTCGCCGTCACGCGCACCGTAATCTGTCCGACATCGCCATTGGCTGGCGTACCGGAGAAGGTGCGGGTGGCGGCATTGAACGTCAGCCACGCCGGCAGCGGATTGCCGCTGGCGAGCGTGGCCGTGTAACTCAGGACATCGCCGACATCGACGTGCGCGAAGGTATTGCCCGGCACCTGGAAGCCGAACGGCTGATCCTCGGTGGCGTTCTGGTCGGCAATCGGGCTGGCGAGGGTCGGGGCGTCATTGACCGAGGTGCTGACGACCGTGGTCACGGCATCGATGACCGGCGCGGCGACTCCATCGTCAACCGCGATCGTGAACGTCGTCGTGACCGTTGCGCCGGGAGGGGCGAGGTTTGCCGTCGGCGTGAATACCAGCGCGCGCAGCGCATTCGTTGCGGCTGCGGCACTGCCGCTGAAGCTCCAGATGCCGGTGCCGGGGTTGTAGCTGCCACCGCCGGGATGGCTCAGCGTGCCCTTTAAAGCCGTATCGAGCGTGACCGTGACCGTCAGCGTCTGTGCCGGGTTATCGATGTCGACGACGAGGACGGCAGCAAACGGGGCGAGCGTTGCATTGTCGTTGACCGCCTGTGCTGCGACCGTGCCGAGGATGATCGGGGCGTCGTTGACGTTGGCGACGGTGAGCACGAAGTCGTCGCTGATGCTCGCACTGCCGGAATCGGTTGCCGTCACGCGCACCGTGATTGCGCCGACATCACCGTTGGCCGGCGTGCCGGAGAACGTGCGCGTTGCGGCGTTGAACGTCAGCCACGTCGGCAGCGGATTGCCGTTGGCGAGGGTCGCCGTGTAACTCAGCGTGTCGCCGACATCGGCATCGGCAAAGGTATTGCCGGCGAACTGGAACGAGAACGGCTGATCTTCGGTGGCGTTCTGATCGGCGATCGCATTCGCGACGCTCGGGGCCGAATTGCCGCCATCGGCAACATTCGTGACGCTGACGCTGATCTGCTGGGTATCGCTGCCGCCGTGACCGTCGCTGGCCGTGACCGTCACCTGATAGACGTTGTCGTGATCGGTATCGGTCGGCACCTCGAAATCCGGCGCGCTCAGGAAGGCCAGCGCACCGGTGGCGGCATTGATCGTGAACTTCGCCTGATCAGCACCGCCGCTGATCGAGTACGTGATCGTGTCGCCATTGGCATCGCTGGCGGCGACCGTGGTCACGGCCGTCGTGTTTTCGGCCACCGACACCGCTGCCGTGGCATTGCCGCCGTCGCTGGTGATACTCGGGAACAGGTTGGCGAAACTCAGCGGCGGCGAGAACGCGCCCTGTGCCGTATATGACAGGCTGTAGTTGTCGGCCGGACCGTAACCGCCGACATCGGCGTTGAAGGTGTTGGCATTGGTTGCGGTGGCGACCACGTACTGGATGGCCGTCGTCGGCAGCAGGCCGCCGCTCAGGGCCGTACCGATCGCGCTGCCGGCGCTGCCGGCGTTGTTGATCGGCATCGTGTCGATGACGGTTTTCAGCGCGCTGAAACCGACCTTGAAGCTCAGGAAGTAATCCGGCTCGCCATCGCTGCCGAAATCAGCGGGCGCCCCGCTGTCGATGGTCGGGACGGTCAGGAAATTCGAATCGGTCGTGCCGTTGAAACTCGCGATCGCCGTGCGCGAGCCGATGCTGGTCGTGTTCGGTGAAGCGTTGGCGCCGCTGCCGGAGGAATAGACATCGAGGTTGACGCCCTGGCTGGTGCCCTGGGCACTCAGGAATACGTCGATGTCGCCGTCGAGATCGACATCCAGGCCGAAGTACAGATAGCCGATGTATTTCGGCGGGTTCTGGTTGTTCGCGGCATCGTCGATGCGGACGCGGAAGGCCAGCGTGTCGTCGGTGATCGCCGTCGTGCCGGCATCGTCGTAGAGCGTGTACAGCGTGCCGATGCCGCTGCCGCCGACGATGTCCGGTCCGGCGTTGGCCTGCTGATCCTCGTTCGGATCGAACTTCGTGCCCTGCAGCACGACCGTCCACTGCGAGGACGGCGAGGTGAGGCTGATCGGCCGGGCGCTGACCACGACGCTGGCGCTCGCGGTCGACGAGGTGCCGCCGTCACCGTCGCTCAGCGTGAAGCCGAGCGTGCGCGTGCCGGCCGTGGCGCTCGTGGTGTCGCTGTTGACGTAGGTGATGTTGCGCACCAGCGCCTGCACGGCCGCGGGCGTGGCGCTGCCATTGAGCGTGACGACGAGATCATTGCTGCCGCTGCCGCCGGTGAAGCTGCCGATGGCCACCCCGCCGTAGCTGACGGTGCTGCCGGACACGCCGATCTGGCCGGCGCCGCTGCCCTGATGGCGGATGCCGAGCACGTCCTCGCTGGCGTCGCGCCCGGCCGTGATTGCGACCGTCAGCGTGCCACCGGCGAAATCCGTGGAATCCGGGTCGCTGACCGTCGCCGCCGTGCCCTGATCGACGACGCTCGCCGCCGTGCCCTCGACGTAAGCGAGGCTGTCGCCGGCGAGGTTCGTCAGCGTCGGTGCGACGTTGGCAGCGGCGACACTGACGACGAAGTCATCGAAAACGCTGGCGCTCGACGGATCGGTCGCGGTCACGCGCACCGTGATCTGCCCGGCATCGCCGTTGGCCGGCGTGCCGGAGAAGGTGCGCGTCGCTGCATTGAAGTTCAGCCACGCCGGTATCGATCCGCCGCCGGCGAGCGTTGCCGTGTAAGTCAGCGTGTCGTTGTCGGCATCACTGAAACTGTTGATCGCAAACGTGTACAGGAACGACTGCCCGGCGCTGGCGTTCTGGTCGGCGAGTGCATTGGCGACGGTTGGTGCGGAATTCGTCGCCCCGTATTCGTAGGCACCGTAATCAACGGTACCGCCCTTGATGCGCGCCGTGCGATCGAGGTCGGTCGAACTGCTGACGAAGGCGTTATTGCCTTTTTCAATTGCCGCCGTCGCACCGGCCGCTAGATGGTAATTACGGCCGGCGGCATTGACGAAACCGGAGAAAGCGCCGGTCAGGTTGCTGACCTGGTTGACCGTGCCGGAAGCGGCCGTGGACACATCACTGGCGCTGTTGTTGACGATCAGCGAATTGCGGATCGT
>JAFEGB010000306.1 GCA_018240295.1 Pseudomonadota bacterium | reverse complement strand
GGCAGAAACCCTGTAACGGCTGCGAAAAATACTTTGCCGGGCACGGAACTTTTTCGTGTAACCGCCGGAACCGGCGCCCGGCCATGCGAGTCCGTATGCCCGCCGTCGTCCCGTCCGTGGAGTCCGTGCCGATGTTCCGACGCCTGTCCTGCTGCTTCGCGCTGCTGCTCGCTGCCGGTGGACTGGCGGGCGCCACCGCGCAGGCCGCCGAGAGCGAAGCCGTGCGCTCGCCGCGCGCGACGGTGACGCTGGTCGCCGATCACGACACGGTCGCCCCGGGCCAGAGGCTCGACTTCGGCCTGCGCCAGCGCCTCGCGCCGCACTGGCATACCTACTGGAAGAACCCCGGTGATGCCGGCTCGCCGCCGCAGATCGAGCTGCAGCTGCCCGAAGGCGCGAGTGCCGGGCCGATCCGCTGGCCCGGTCCCGAGCGCATGCCGGTCGGGCCGGCGCAGAGCTTCGGCTACTCGGATGCGATCGTGCTGCCGTTCACGGTGACGGTACCGGCCGCGGCCCGGCCCGGCACGCGCTTCACGGTCGAGGCCGAAGCCGACTGGGTGGTGTGCGAGAAGGAATGCATCCCCGAGCAGGGGCGCTTCCGGCTGGAGCTGCCGGTCGCGGCGACACCCGTACCGGCCGGCGGCGAGGTCGCCGACAGCTTCCGCGCCGCCGAGGCGCGCATGCCGCAGGCGCCTGCGTGGCCGGCGCGGCTGCAGGCCGAGGGCGGCGCGCTGCTGCTCGAAGTCGATGGCGCGGCGAGCGGCGGCACGATCAAGGACGCCTTCTGGTTTCCGGCAGCCTGGGGCCTGATCGATCACGCCGCCGTGCAGGCCGTCAGCGCCGATGCGCGGACCGGACGGCTGCAGCTGGCGCTGGTGCGCGGACAGGCGTTTTCGCCGCAGACGGCGCTCGACGGCGTGCTGGCCCTGCGCCGCGCCTCAGGCGCCACGAGCTGGTACGCGCTGACACCGGCCCATGCCGCAGCGACCGCGGCGAGCGATGCCCCGGCAGCGGCCGCAGGGTTTGCGGCCTGGCAGGCGGCGCTCTACGCCTTCGCCGGCGGCCTGCTGCTGAACCTGATGCCCTGCGTGTTCCCGGTGCTGGCGATCAAGGCCGGCGCGCTCGCACGGCTCGCCGGGCACGGCGCGAGCGCGGTGCGGCGGTCGGCGCTCGCGTACACGGCCGGTGTACTGGCGGCCCTGCTCGCGCTCGCCGGCACGCTGCTCGCGCTGCGCGCCGGCGGGGCCGCGCTCGGCTGGGGCTTCCAGTTCCAGTCGCCGCCGTTCGTGGTGCTGACGCTCTGGCTGCTGTTCGCGACCGGGCTGAATCTCTCCGGCGTGTTCGAAGTCGGCGCCGGGCTCGCCGGCCGCGGCCAGTCGCTCGCCGGGCGGCCCGGACACGCCGGCAGCTTCTTCACCGGCCTGCTCGCCGTCGTCGTCGCCACGCCGTGCACGGCGCCGTTCATGGCCGCCGCGCTCGGGGCGGCGCTCGCCGCGCCGGTGCCGGTGGCGCTCGCGATCTTCGTCGCGCTCGGCCTCGGGCTGGCGCTGCCATATCTGCTGCTCGCGCTCGTGCCGGCGCTCGCACAGCGCCTGCCGCGGCCGGGGGCGTGGATGCAGCGGCTGCGCGAGATGCTGGCCTTCCCGATGTACGCCGCTGCGGCCTGGCTGCTGTGGGTGCTCGCGCAGCTCGCCGGTGCCGATGCGCTGCCGGTCGCGCTCGGCGGAGCGCTGCTGATCGCGTTCGCCGGCTGGCTG
>JAFEGB010000305.1 GCA_018240295.1 Pseudomonadota bacterium | reverse complement strand
TCGCGCCAGGGTGCGACGCCGCTGATCGTCGCCGAGCGCCGCGCCACGGCCGCCGGCGAGGTGCTCGGCGTCGTGCGCCTGAAGGACATCGTCAAGGGCGGCATCCGCGAGCGCTTCGCGCAGCTTCGGCGCATGGGCATCCGCACCGTGATGATCACCGGCGACAACGCGCTGACCGCCGCGGCGATCGCCGCCGAGGCCGGGGTCGATGACTTTCTCGCCGAGGCCCGGCCCGAGGACAAGCTCGCGCTGATCCGCCGGCTGCAGGGCGAGGGGCGGCTCGTGGCGATGACCGGCGACGGCACCAACGACGCGCCGGCGCTGGCGCAGGCCGACGTGGCGGTGGCGATGAACACCGGCACGCAGGCGGCGAAGGAGGCCGGCAACATGGTCGATCTCGACTCGAACCCGACCAAGCTCATCGAGATCGTCGAGATCGGCAAGCAGCTGCTGATGACGCGCGGCGCGCTGACCACCTTCAGCCTCGCCAACGACGTGGCCAAGTACTTCGCGATCCTGCCGGCGGCGTTCGCGGTCACGTATCCGGCGCTCGGCGCGCTGAACGTCATGAGGCTCGCGACGCCGCAGAGCGCGCTGCTGTCGGCGGTGATCTTCAATGCGCTGGTGATCGTCGCGCTGATCCCGCTGGCGCTGCGCGGCGTGCGCTACCGGCCGGGCAGCGCGGCGCAGCTGCTGCGCAGCAACCTGCTGATCTACGGCCTCGGCGGCCTCGCCGTGCCCTTTGCCGGCATCAAGCTGATCGACCTCGCGCTGTCGGCGCTCGGACTCGCCTGAACACCGGCCTCCCTGACCCGTGATCCGTCGTGATCCGCATTCCTCCGGAATCCGCACCATGCATCCGCTGAAGCAGCAGTTCCGTCCCGCCCTCGTCGCGCTGCTCGCGCTCACCGCGCTGACCGGCCTCGTCTATCCGCTCGTCGTCACCGGTCTGGCGCAGGCGCTGTTTCCGCACCAGGCCGGCGGCAGCCTGATCGTCGAGGACGGTCAGGTGCGCGGCAGCGCGCTGATCGGCCAGGCGTTCGCGAACGACCCGCGCTGGTTCTGGTCGCGGCCCTCGGCGAGCGCGCCGTTCCCGGACAATGCCGCGGCCTCGGGCGGCAGCAACCTCGGCCCGACGAATCCGGCGCTGGTCGCGGCCGTGCAGGCGCGCATCGACGCGCTGCGCGCGGCCGATCCCGGCAACACGGCACCGGTCCCGGTCGATCTGGTCACGGCCTCGGCGAGCGGGCTGGACCCGCACATCTCGCCGGCGGCGGCCGCATGGCAGGCGGCGCGCGTGGCGCGTGCCCGCGGGCTGGCGCCGCAGCGGGTGCAGGCGCTGATCGCCCGCTTCACCGAGGATCGCAGCCTCGGCGTGCTCGGCGAGGCGCGCGTCAACGTGCTGCAGCTGAACCTTGCGCTGGCGCGGGAACGGCCATGAGGCCGGGGCGGCGGCGCTGGCCATGTTTCGACGGTGACGGTCGTGAACGACCTGACCGTTCCCGTTCGCGGTCTCGTGCAGGGAACCGGCGCGCATGAGCAGGCGGCCCGATCCCGATGCCCTGCTCGCGCTCGCGCAGCACGAGGAGCGGCGCACGCGCGGCGGCCGGCTGAAGGTGTTCCTCGGCGCCGCGCCCGGCGTCGGCAAGACCTGGGCGATGCTCGAAGCCGCGCACGCGCAGCGCGAGGCCGGCATCGACGTGGTCGCCGGGCTGGTCGAATGCCACGGCCGCAGCGAGACCGAAGCCCTGCTCGACGGGCTGGAGCTGCTGCCGCGTCAGACCAGCGCCTGGCACGGCGTGCATCTGGAGGAATTCGACCTTGATGCCGCGCTCGCGCGCCGGCCGGCGCTGCTGCTCGTCGATGAGCTTGCGCACAGCAACGCGCCCGGCGCGCGCCACGCCAAGCGCTGGCAGGACGTGCAGGAGCTGCTGGCACGCGGCATCGATGTCTACACGACGCTGAACATCCAGCACCTCGAAAGCCTCAACGACGTGGTCGCCGGCATCACCGGCATCATCGTGCGCGAGACCGTGCCCGATGCCGTGCTCGAACAGGCCGATGCGGTCGAGCTCGTGGATCTGCCGCCGGCCGAGCTGCTGGCGCGGCTGCGCGCCGGCAAGGTCTATCTGCCGGCGCAGGCCGAGCGTGCGCGCGAGCACTTCTTCCGCGAGGCCAACCTCGCGGCGCTGCGCGAGCTGGCGCTGCGCCAGACCGCCGCGCAGGTCAACGCCCAGGTGC
>JAFEGB010000304.1 GCA_018240295.1 Pseudomonadota bacterium | reverse complement strand
TATCGAGCCCCCCGGGCAGAGGACGATGTTTCAGAACAGGTTGCAGCACGCTTGGCGGAGAAGATGCCGGAGTGGGAGGCGTTGGATTATGTGCCGTGCGAATATGTACCGAATGATATAAATGATGATCGACCGATTCAGTATGGCATGGCGGAATGGAGACATCTATTCTCTCCACGACAGTTGCTGATTCATTGTGTCGGTGTCGAATTGTATAGGGAATTGATAGGGCATAGTGATCTGAAAAAACATGATTTGACAAAAGCTGCATTTGCTTATTTGGCATTGGCTCTTGATAAAATGCTGAATTATAATTCGAGAATGTCTGTTTGGATGCCGACACGAGAAGTGGTTGCCAATACCTTTAATCGGCACGATTTTGCGTTTTGTTGGTCGCATGCGGAAATGGCCCCTTTGATCGTCGGTCTCGGCTATGACTGGGCCATCGAGCAAACCGCCAAGTGCATCGAGGAACTCGTGGAACTGACCCGGCCTGACGCCGGGGCAGCCACTACCGGAAAGCAGGCCGGATTCGACTTTTCCGGCTATACCCCGCCACCGATGACACTGACCTGCAAGTCCGGCGATGCGCTCGATCACATTGCCGACGGCAGCATCGATTGCGTGGTCATGGACCCGCCGTACTACGACAATGTCATGTACGCCGAGCTGTCGGATTTTTTCTATGTCTGGCTCAAGCGCACGGCCGGTCACGTCTATCCCGAACTGTTCCTGCGCCCGCTGACCGACAAGGAAAACGAAGCCGTCGCCAATCCGGCAAAGTTCAAAGGTGAGAAAGGCGCCAGGGCGCTGGCCGGGCGTGATTATCAGGAGCGCATGGCGCGCATCTTCAGTGAGTGCCGGCGCGTGCTGAAAGCCGACGGCATCATGACGCTGATGTTCACCCACAAGGCCACCGGTGCCTGGGATGCCCTGACCACCGGCCTGATGCAGGCCGGCTTCACGATTGATGCTTCGTGGCCGATCAACACCGAAGCCGAAGGCAGTCTGCACATCAAGGAAAAATCCGCAGCCAACAGCACCGTCCTTCTGGTCTGCCGCCCGCGCATCGCACCGGACAGTGACGACGAACCGCAATACTGGGAAGACCTTGAACCACGCGTTGCTGCCGCCGTGCGCCAGCGCATCGGGCAATTCCAGCAAGCCGGCATCCGTGGCGTAGACCTCTACCTGTCCTGCTTCGGACCAGCCCTTGAAGAATTCTCGAAGCATTGGCCGATCACCCGCGGCACCCCGCGCCCGCAACCCGAAGCCCGCCGCCGCCGCCGGCAGGCCGAACTGTTCGAGGAAGCCTGGGACCCCTACGCCGTAACGCCCGAAGACGCCCTCGACGCCGCCCGGCGCGAGGTCAAGAACTGGCGTCTCGACCAACTGGCCCAGAAGCGCCCGAATGCCGAACTCGATCCGGTCACCGCCTGGTTCGTACTGGCCTGGGACGCCTTCGCCGCCCCGGTCTTCCCGTTCGACGAAGCCCTGCGTCTGGCCCGTGCCACCGGCGTCGATCTGGAGCGCGACATCGTCGGCCGCCTCGCTGCCAAGAAAAACAGCGATCTCGTGCTGTGGGATGCCAGCACCCGCGCCGCCAAGGGCAGTCTCGGCCCCGCCGACGGCAGTCGCGCGATGCTCGACGCCATCCACCACCTTGCCCACCTCGGCCGCGCCCACAACATCGGCACGGCCCGCGAGCGCATGGAACGCATCGGCCTGCACGACGAGCCGAAATTCCTGAGCGCGCTCGAAGCCGTGCTTGAAGTGCTGCCGGTCAGCACCGGCTTCGGTGGCCTGGACGTTCCCGAAGCCGCTGCTGCTGCGGCCGGTGACTTCGATGCACTGGAAAAACTGCGCCGGCTGGCGCTGAGCCAGCAAATCGGCGAACCGGAACAGTTGAAGATGTTCGGCTAGCATGGGTTTTGTCGTGCTGACAACAGGCGAAAGAAAAAGATGGCTTGGGAATACGATCCGGGTGAACCTCGACACAAGCATTGCGGAAATAAACCTGAAGCAGAATTTGTTGGCAGCGGCAGCGGATTAATTGGTAAATGCTCATCAAGCATCGATCACCAAACCGCCTGGCGATTACTGAACGAAGGGATTCCTCTTGAGGGAACACAAGATTCTCCCCAAAAAATAGTAAATGTCTTCATGGGCGTCATTTATGTTGCTGTACCCACCGTGCCGGGCAGGTCTTTTCATGGTTATCCGTGGAGGCGACGCCCTGGAAACCACGGGATGCCACGACAAATGCTGAAAAAATTACGTGCGCGTGCTGAGCAAGACGGGTATGTCAGGCAGTTTGACGATTGGGTGAGGGATTATGGCCAATAGCTTGCGTCTTGAATTCACCGCTGCATCCAGTGAAGGCGCCGTAAATGATGGCTGGGGGCAGGCAACCCTGTACTGGAATGAAGAACCTTACTGGCATGCAGGTGTGCTGTCAGACGGTCGGACACGGCGGATTGAATGGACCTGGGTTGATTTGCTGCAGTGGCTGGCTAAAAACTGGCTGTATTTGACCAACGAGCAGACGCTGCCGTTAGCATGGATGAATGATGTCAATGACAATCTCGCCAAAATTCTGGATTCTGCCGAGGAGCATTGGCAAGGCGTATCCGAAGAACGGCTCGATGCAGAAGAAATCATTCTTCTTGAATATCTGAATCGGCATAATCTGGCTAATGCCCTGCAAGGCATTTACGTGCCGGCCGTATTCTGGCGGCGGGTTGGCAATGAAGTGGTGCTGTATCGGGAAGACGGAGTTTCGATGCGCGTGCCGCTGAATCCGTTGCTGCAGCATTTTGAAGATATCGGCAGCCGAATGGTCGAAGCCTGGAAGGAATCGGAAAACCCACGGGTTCGTCTCGCCATCGATCAATGGCGGCGACGCGCGGAATTGCCACTGGTAACCGTCCTGTCGATCAGTTCAGGACTGGAGGCGGATGAAATCAGGCGGATACAGGGGGAACAGGATGCTGGCGAATTCTGGGGAACGCATTCCGTCACCGACATGCTGAACGGTCAGGATACCGACATGCTGGCTGCGGCCCGCATGTCGAGTCACGTTCTGAAACCGGAAGCGATGACTAGACTTGTCGGAAACATACGATCTTGCGAATCCCGACAGACGCCGGTTCTGGACGAGCTTTGTAACCGGCTGATGGAGGAGGCGCAGGCGTGGCATGACTGGCGTCCTTATGATCAGGCGTATGCTTTGGCTGAATGGCTGAGGCGAAATATCGGCCTGAAAGACGGGTCTCGCGTGAATCCGCAGGAGATGCTGGAGCTTTGGAATGTCGCGGTAACCGATATTGATCTTGACGGCGCCGATATCGATGCCGTCGCCTGCTGGGGGCTGCGGGGACCGGCAATCTTCATGAACACCTCTCCTGAATGGCGCTCGCAAGGCGTGCGCAGACGGGCCAGTCTCGCGCACGAAATCTGCCATCTCCTTTTCGATCGCAAATCGGCCTTGCCGGTCGCCGAAGTGCTCGGCGGCGCAGTCGATCCGATTGCCGAGCAACGGGCGCGGGCGTTTGCCGCCGAACTGCTGTTACCCAGAACTGAGGCACATGCAACGGTGCAGCGTGCGAATGAATTGATACCGGCCTGCGACGAACTGGCCGCGCATTACGACGTCAGCCGCAAGATCGTCACGAATCAGATCAAAAACAGCGGCGTGCCGCTGAATGCCCGGGAGCGTGCCGAACTGGATCGCTGGGCAGGGGCATAATGCCGGTCACGAGTAAATACGATGTTTATCCCCCGCTCCCCAACCCCTCGCCCGCAAGAGGGAGGGGACTGAAAAGACAGCGTGTTCAGATGTGATCGATAAACAAACTGCAAACGGACGGGAGCAGGCGATGGACGGACTCAGGGCGCACGACTGGCAGTGCAAGTACAGCCCCGGCAGCGACGATCTGGTCCGGCGCTTCTACAAGCCGGCACTGGCCTGCGCCGTGCGCTACGACCGCACCACCGGCTACTTCTCGGCCGGCGTGCTGGTGCTGGCGGCCCGCGGCATCGAAAGGCTGGTGCGCAATCAGGGGCGCATGCGCCTGATCGTCGGCTGCACGCTCGACGCCGGCGAAGTCGCGGCGATCGAACAAGGTCTGCAATTGCGCACGGCCATCGCGGAACACCTGCAGGCCCTGCCGCTGGATACCGGCTTCCCGGAAGCGGTGCCGGCGCTCGAACTGCTGGCCTGGATGGTCGAGCACGGCGTTCTGGAAGTGCGCATCGCCGTGCCCTGCGGGCCGGATCGTGAACCGCTGGCCACCGCCCTGCTGTTCCACGAAAAGGCCGGCATCATCGAGGACGCCACCGGCGCACGCATCGCCTTCAGCGGCAGCCTCAACGAAACCGTCAACGGCTGGCACGGCAACTGGGAGAGCTTCCACGTCTTCTGCTCGTGGAACGGCGGCGTGGCGCATGTCGATGCCGAGGAGCAGACCTTTGATGCGCTCTGGCACGACCGCGCCAGCCATGCGCGCGTGCTCGACGTGCCGGCCGCGATCCGCGCCTGCCTGCTGCCGTTCCTGCCGCCGGACGACGGTCTGCCGAAACGGCTGCGCGAGGAGGGCGGCCCGTATGCCGTCGAACCGCCAGACGAACCACCCGTCGCGCTGCCAGTGCCCGAACCGCCGCCGTCACTCGACGAGCGGGCCGCACTCTGGCGCTTCGTCGCCGCGGCTCCGAACGATCCGGCCGGCGGCGAGCGCGTCGGCGAGGCCACCAGCGCCGTCACACCCTGGCCGCATCAGGTGCGTGCCTTCGAACGCCTGTACCGGCACTGGCCGCCGCGCCTGCTGATTGCCGACGAAGTCGGGCTCGGCAAGACCATCCAGGCCGGCTTGCTGCTGCGCCAGAGCTGGCTGGCCGGCAAGGCACGCCGGATTCTGGTCATGGTGCCCAAGGCCGTGCTGCCGCAATGGCAGATCGAACTGCGCGAGAAGTTCAACCTGAACTGGCCGATCTACGACGGTCAGTCGCTGGCCTGGTGCCCGTCGCCGGCACTCGGTCCGGACTGCCGGCGCAAGGTCACGCGCAAGAACTGGCATCGCGAGCCGTGCGTACTGGTGTCGAGTCATCTGATGCGACGCGGCGACCGCTTCGCGGAACTGACGGCCGACGCCGAACCGTGGGACCTGATCGTGCTCGACGAAGCGCATCACGCCCGCCGGCGCAGCGGCGGCCTCGGTGCCGACAATCGCCCGAACCAGTTGCTGCGCCTGATGCAGACGCTGGCCGGCCGCACACAGGCCCTGCTGCTGCTGACCGCCACGCCGATGCAGGTCAGCCCGGTCGAGGTCTGGGATCTGCTGGCGCTGCTCGGACTGCCGCTGGAATGGAATACGGTGGCGTTTCTGGATTTCTTCCAGCTCGCCGCCAAACCGGCACCAGCCCATGAGGAATTCGACCGGATGGCCCGGCAGTTCCAGGCGGCCGAACGTGCCTGGGGCGAGGTCAGCCAGCAGGAAGTTCAGCGTGGTTACACGCAGGGCAGCGCGATCAAGGCCCGAAGAATCCTGAAAG
>JAFEGB010000303.1 GCA_018240295.1 Pseudomonadota bacterium | reverse complement strand
CAGGGGGCCGGCGCCGCCGCACGCGGACGCCGGCAACGGTCGCAGCAGGCGGACAGCCGCGATGCCGATAAATCGCGCGTGCACAGCGATGACACACATTCAATCCGGCATGAACCGTGATTCATTCATCATGAAACGGAATTCATGAATCATGACACGCGCTTCATCGCTCATGAATCGTGATTCATCGCTCATGAGCTGCAGTTCATCGCTCATGAATCCCAATTCACCGGTCATGACCGGGGCTTCATCCATCATGGCGCGTGAGTCATCCACCAGGACACGCAAGTCATCGGTCATGACACGTGATTCATCGCTCATCCATCCCGATGCATGGGTCATGCTGCAGGTCAGGCCAGAGCCTTGCGCAGTTCGGTCGCTCGTTCCGGAGATAAAGAGAGCCGGGGAGCAAGGGGAAAACCACGCATCTGCCCGTAATCGGCATGCCATGCGATTCCGGCATCACGCCGGGCGAGTATCGACAGGAGCGGCGGATGTCCGGCGACTCCGGAGCGGAGTGTGTGCGGCGCAGACCACATCTGCAAGTCCGGACATGGCATGGCAGAAGCATAATGCCGGCGCCGGCCGGATGGATGGCGATTATTTAATGTCCGCTGAACTTGTTGCGGAGCACTTGTTGATCTAGATGCTTGGTTGCGTGCGACAGCAGTGGCAGCCACAGCCACGATCGTGCATGCCGCATTGCATCACGAATCGGCCTGATGGAACGACAAGGAGAAACTGCATGGCCAATATCCGTTCGAAGGATTTCCTGTCCGACATGGAGCGCAAGATCAACTCCATCCGCCAGTTTGCCAGCGATCGCGTGTTCGGCGGCGTCACGCTGGCCGATCTGGAAAGCGCCCGCACGGCCAGCCTGAATGCGCGTACCGACATCCAGCATGCTGAAAACGCCATGATCGCGCTGCGCAATCATCGCCAGGAATCCGATCGCCATTACGAAGAACTGATGCGCCGCGCCGTCGCCGGCCTGATCGCCGATCCCGATTTCGGTCCCGACAGCGATGCCTATGACGCAATGGGCTACACGCGCTACAAGGAACGCAAGCGGCGGACGACAAAACCCAGACGCGAACCGGAAGATTCCTGAGCCAGTGCCGGACATGGCCTGCGGTGCCTGCCATCGCAGGCCATGCAATCCGGATGAATCTGACCCTCGCATCGGGAATCGGGCTTGTCTGCACCGCAGTGACGGCTCGTCATGACCATCGGCATCGATGTGTGATTGGCGATTTCCCGATCCATCGATCATCCGGACGTATCTCAACATCTGCAGAACGGAGTGAAATGCCATGAATGATCCGGTACCGGTCACCGCCGAAGGTGACGACGAGGATCAGATCGACGGCTGCGATGTCGATTGCGACGGCGAAGCGACGGAATACACCCCGGACGAGGAACTGCCTGCCAGCGATGGCGGCGTTGCCTGACATGGCCTGGTCCCTGATCTGGTTACCCGAGGTCCTGAAACGCGCCGGATTGAAGGTGGCGCTGGTGGATGGCTGGGAAAACCGCGGTCGCGGTGACATGGGGCGTGTCGAAGGCGTGATCTGTCATCACACGGCCGGTTCCCCGAACCTGAACATGCCGAGCCTGAAAGTACTGATCAATGGCCGTGCGAATCTGCCCGGTCCGCTGGCACAGCTCGGGCTCGGGCGTGACGGCACGTATTACGTGATCGCTGCGGGACGCTGCAATCATGCCGGCAAAGGTAGCTGGAACGGCCAGACGCACGGTAACAGCAATTTCATCGGCATCGAGGCCGAGAACACCGGCAAGGCGGACGATCTGCCGTGGCCGGAGGTACAGATGGATGCCTACCGCCGTGGTGTGGCGGCGATCCTGAAGCATGTCGGCAAGGGCGCCGACGGCTGCGCCGGTCACAAGGAATATGCACTGCCGAAGAAACGCAAGCCCGATCCGAGTTTCGACATGCCGACCTTCCGCAACGAGGTTGCCGCCATCCTGAACGGCAGCGCACCGGCTCCGGTGCTGATTCCAGCCTTCGAGCCCGCAACTGCCAGCACAAACTCCGGGGCCGCCCGCCCGACTTTGCGCCGGGGTGCCAGCGGTGAACTGGTGAAACATCTGCAGCAGAAGGTCGGTGCCAGCGTCGATGGTGATTTCGGTCCGAAAACCGAAGCTGCCGTGCGGGTGTTCCAGCGCCAGAAAGGCATGGTGCCGGATGGCATCGTCGGTCCGAAGACCTGGGCGGCGATGGATGCTGTCTGATTTGCGGGCGACTGCGGTGAACGTGATCAGGTGAAAGCTTGGAGCGCGCAGTTTGAGGGTTCAGTATGTTCACCCCAACCTGCGCGCCCGCCGGTCGTTCTCACCCGGCAGATGATGCATCGTCTTCGTGAACGATGAGCGCATAAATCTCGGCCACCCGTTCAGTGGAAATGCCGGTTCTTTGCTCGATCGCTAAAGGATGATCGGTTGGCTCAAGTTCAATGTAGGGACGGATGCCATCGTCACGCAGATGAACCTGCGTTTTCAGGTTTACGGTATCAGGGTATGGATGTAACCATGCATTGAGCCATCCGAAGAATGGACCGATGTGAGCGCGTCGGGGTTCGTTGAAATACTTCAGCCAGCTGAGGTAGCTGGCCTGATTGAGGGAGACCCAGACTCCCCAGCTGAAAGCTTCATCCTGGCCATGAACCGGGATTTCAATACAGCCTCGTACAAAAAAGAAGTTGCCGTCGATTACGCAATCATCACTGCCTAAAGCACAACGTGCTTCCCGCTCTTCGACAGGAATCTGGTAGTAGTTCAGTGGGGCGGCGGCACCAAAACTCGGCATGCCTTCGTGAACTTGTCCGCAAATGCTGCATTGAAAACTGAAAGACATCGTCGATGGCCTGGTTTGTATTGAGCGCTGCATTGACTGATCATTCAGGCATGGGGCTGCATGACCGTTACGAGGACGGATCAACGATCTGCGGAATAAACTTCCGGGTCATGCCGCTCCATGAATATCTCCGGCCGTTTCAGGGCGGTGAAGCCGAATTTCTCATACAGTCCATGCGCATCCGCGGTCGCCAGAATCCAGCGCCGCAGGCCCTGCAGCTGCGGATGCGACGTGACACATTCCAGCAACCATCCGGCCAGTCCCCGTCCCTGGTATTCGGGCAGCACAAAGATATCGCCAAGATAGGCGATCGTTGCCGAATCGCTGATCACACGGGCAAAGCCGATCTGCCGGCCCTTGTGCAGCAGGGCGAAGCACAGTGCGCCCTGAAGTGATCTTGCCACGGTTTCCCTGGGGATGTTTCTGGCCCAATAGGATTGGCTGAGGAAGCCGTGGATGACATCGATATCCTGGTCTTCAGGATTCGTGCTGACGATGTAATCTGCTTTGGACCATTGCATTGCGGATGATCTGCTGGTGTCGAGGCAGGTCGATGATAACGTGAATCCGGATGAGCATCCGGACCTGTCCTGGCTGTCGTTCAGGATCCCGCTTGCATCAAAACCCTGCATAAACAAGGTCTTGATTCTCATCAAGGCATCCCCGGAGCCCATCCTCCAGTATCCCGAGCATCGCCATCGGATATCGGAACAGGAGAGGGCCGGATGATGAGTGCCGCCATACCCGCCATCGACGATCGTCCGCCACTGCCCGGCGATCTGGCGATGTGGTTCTTCATCCTCGCGGAACTGACGGTGTTCGCGGCGCTGTTCCTCGCCTTCGCGTATGCGCGGCTCTGGCACGCGGCCGAGTTCGCGGCCGGACAGACGCTGATCGATCGCGGGGCCGGAGCGATCAATACCGTGCTGCTGATCACGTCGAGTGCCTTCGTCGTGCAGGCGGTTGCGAGCATCCGAGTTGATGACCGTCCGGGCTGCGGGCGCTGGCTGCTGGCGGCGATCGCGACCGGGCTCGGCTTTGTCGTGTTCAAGTCCGCAGGCTTCGCGCAGGCCTTCGCGGCCGGGGTTTCGCTCGATGGCGGCGTGTTTCCGATGTTCTACCTGCTGCTGACCGGCTTTCACTTCCTGCACGTGCTGCTCGGGCTGGTGATCCTCGCCGCGGTGTGGGTGAAGAACCGCGCCGGGGCGTATTCGGCGGCCGGACACACCGGGGTCGAGACCGGGGCGTCGTACTGGCACATGGTCGATCTGGTCTGGATCGTCCTGTTTCCACTGGTCTACGTGCTGCGCTGAGGCGGGGAGGGTATCGGGATGCTGCGTATCTGGATCGTGCTGATGCTGCTGACCGCTGCCGCGTGGGCGGTCGGGATCAAGGGCTGGAGTGGCGATGCGGTGGCGGCCGCCGTGCTGGCGACGACCTTCATCAAGGGGCAGCTGCTCGTCGATCACTACCTGGGACTCGCCTGCGTGCGCGGACCGTGGCGCTGGCTGCTGTCGGCGTGGCTCGTCGTCGTGCTCGGCGCGGTCGGCATGGCGTTTCATCTGGCGCGGGGGGCAGGGGCATGAGCGACGAGGGTCGTCAGCGGCTGCGGCTTTGGCTGCGCTGCGGTTTCTTCGCGCTGTTCGTGCTGGCGCCGGTGTTCGATGTGTTCCGGCTTGATCTGACGCGCGGGCACTTTGTGCTGTTCGGGCTGGACTGGACGCTCGGCATCGACGACTTCACGGCCGGGCGCATCGATGCGACGGAACTGTCGCTGCGCGTCGTGCTGCGCGCCTTCGTGCCGGGGCTTGCGTTCGTGCTTGGCGGTCTCTGGCTGGCGTGGAAGTACGGACGGCTGTACTGCGGCTGGCTGTGTCCACATGGGTCGGTGGTCGAGACGGTCAATGCGCTGATGCGTCGCGCCGGCGGCACGCCGAGTCTCT
>JAFEGB010000302.1 GCA_018240295.1 Pseudomonadota bacterium | reverse complement strand
TCGATCTCGCCTGCGGGCCCGGCAAGGGCAACACCTTCCGCGCCAGTGGCTCGACCATCGCCGACCCGGGTTTCCTCGCCGTCTACGAGGAAGGCGTCGACGATGCCCGCACGCGCGAGGCCGACGACGAGGAGGGCGGGCGCGTGCTGCCGCCGCTCGCGGTCGGCGACGTGGTCGAGCTGCGCGCGATCCGCGCCGAGCAGCACTTCACCGAGCCGCCGCCGCGCTACAGCGAGGCGAGCCTGGTCAAGGCGCTGGAGGAGTTTGGCATCGGCCGCCCTTCGACCTACGCCGCGATCCTCTCGACGCTGCAGGCGCGCGAATACGCGGTCATCGACGGCCGCCGCTTCGTGCCGACCGATGTCGGGCGCATCGTCAACCGCTTCCTGACCCAGCACTTCACGCAGTACGTCGATTACGACTTCACGGCCCGGCTGGAGGACGAACTCGACGAGGTCTCGCGCGGCGAAAAGGAATGGGTGCCGCTGATGCAGGAGTTCTGGGGGCCGTTCCGCGAGCGCTGCGAGGACAAGGAAGGCTCGGTGTCGCGCACCGAGGTCGTGCAGGCGCGCGAACTCGGCAGCGACCCGAAGACCGGCAAGCCGGTGTCGGTGCGCATCGGCCGCTTCGGGCCCTTCGTGCAGATCGGCACCAAGGACGACGCCGACAAGCCGCAGTTCGCGAGCCTGCGCCCCGAGCAGCGCATGGATTCGATCACGCTCGAGGACGCGCTCGAACTGTTCAAGCTGCCGCGCGACCTCGGCAAGACCGCCGACGGCGAGCCGATCAAGGCCAGCGTCGGGCGCTTCGGGCCGTACGTGCAGTACGGCAAGAAGTACGTGTCGCTGAAGGAGGACGATCCGTACTCGGTCACGCGCGAGCGCGCGCTGGAACTGATCGCCGCGCACAAGGAAGCCGAGGCCAACAAGTACATCCGCGTGTTCGACGGCTCGCCGGTGCAGGTGCTCAACGGCCGCTACGGCCCGTACATCACCGACGGCAAGAAGAACGCCAAGATCCCCAAGGACCGCGAGCCGGCGGCGCTGACGCTGCCCGAGTGCCTCGAACTGCTGGCCGCCGCCCCCGACAAGAAGCCCGGTGCGCGCGGCGCGGCCCGCGGCGGCGCCCGCAGCAAGGCCAAGGCCGGCTGATGGCGCAGATTGCGCTGCGGCGCGCCGCGCGCGTGCTCGCGGCCGGCGGCATCGTCGCCTACCCGACCGAGGCCGTGTACGGGCTCGGCTGCGACCCGCTCGACTTCGATGCGGTCGCGCGTCTGCTGGCGCTGAAGCGCCGGCCGGTCGAGAAGGGCGTGATCCTGATCGGCGCGAGCCTCGCCCAGCTCGAACCCTGGCTGCTGCCGCTCGATGCCGCGCAGCGCGCGCGCATCGGCGACACCTGGCCCGGCCCGAACACCTGGCTGGTGCCGTGCCGGCGCTCGACGCCGTACTGGCTGCGCGGCGCCCACGACACGCTCGCCGTGCGCGTCACCGCGCATCCGCTGGCCGCAGCACTCTGCCGGGCGTTCGGCGGCGCGATCGTCTCGACCAGCGCCAACCTCGCCGGCCGGTCGCCGGCGCGCAGCGCGCTCGCCGTGCGCAGCCGGCTCGGCAGCGCGGTCGATCTGGTGCTCAACGGCGCCCTCGGCGGCCAGGCCCGGCCGACGACGATCCGCTCGCTCGCCACCGGCGAGATCGTGCGCGCCTGAGCCTCTGGGCGCCGCGCCGCTGCGCGCGTTACCCTCGCGCTCCCGTCCTGCCGCCGGAGCGCCCCCGATGCCGACCGCCCTGCCCGTGTCCGCGATCCGCGATTACCTGCTGACGCTGCAGGATCGCATCTGCGCCGCCATCGCCGCCGAGGATGGCGCGGCCGGCTTCCGCCATGACGACTGGACCCGCCCCGAGGACCGTCCCGGCCTGCGTGGCGACGGCC
>JAFEGB010000301.1 GCA_018240295.1 Pseudomonadota bacterium | reverse complement strand
GGGCCTGATCGGCGTTGCCGCACGCGTCGGCACGCCGGTCCGCATCGGCCATGCCACGGCCGAATACGGCTACGGCCGCGCGATCCGCGCGGCCGCCGCCGACGGCGGCCTGCTCGATGCGCTCGAAACCGAAATCCCGCTGCCGGGCCTCGCCGATTCGCGCAGCCAGATCGCCGTGCCGATCCGCGCCTGCGGCCGGCTGCTCGGCGTGCTGTACGCCGAGAGCACCGAGGACCTGCGCTTCGGCTACGACGACGAGGACCTGCTGGTTGCCTGCGCGGCCCTGCTCGGCACCGCGATGCGCCTGCTGCAGCTCGAAGCCCATGCCCAGGAGGGCGCCGCCGCCCCGGCCCCGCCCGCTGCCGGCCCGGCGCCCATTGCGGATGCAGCGCCGCTGACCGTGCGTCATTACGCGGCCAACGACAGCGTGTTCCTCGACGGCCAGTACCTGATCAAGGGCGTGGCCGGTTCGATCCTCTGGACGCTGCTCGGCGACTACGTCGCGCTCGGGCGCACGAGCTTCAGCAACCGTGAACTGCGCGTCGACCCGCGTATCCGGCTGCCGGGCCTGAGCGACAACCTCGAAGCCCGGCTGATCCTGCTGTCGCGCCGGCTCGCCGAGCACGAGGCCTGCGTGCGGCTGGCGCGCACCGGCCGCGGCCGGCTCGAACTGCAGGTCGGACGCCCGCTGCAGCTGGTCGAGATTGCCGCCGCCGAGGCCGGCTGAGCGGCCGATCCTAAAAGTTTCCTAAAGGAATCCGAAGATTCGCTGCACTACGGCGCGGGCCGGATGTATCACCCGGCCCCTGCAGCCAGAATCCGTCCCGCACTGCGGCCCGAAGCAGAAAACCGGCTCCGTACCGGGACTTGCCGACCAGGCCGTATCCGCAGCCGCCCGGTCCGCGAGCCGGTGCGCGGGCACGGATGCCTCCCGAAACCTGATCCAGACCTTTCCAGGCCCTTCCCGAACCTGTCCGATCCGGAGTTCCATCATGCAGACCCTCACCGCCCTCGATGCCCGCGCCGAATCCACCGTCCACGGCGTGCGCTGGCTGAAGCTCGCCGTCGTCTACCTGCTCGCCGGCGTCGTGCTCGGCATCGCCATGGGTGCCAGCCACGACTTCACGCTGCGTCCGGTGCATGCGCACCTGAACCTGCTCGGCTGGACGACGCTGGGGCTGGCCGGGCTGATCTACGCGGTCTATCCGCAGGCGGCGACGACGCGCTGTGCGCGCGTGCACTTCTGGCTGTTCGCGCTGGCGCTGCCGGTCATGATGCTGGCGCTGACCGGCCTGCTGCTCGGCCAGGGCGCGGCCCTGCCGGCGCTGGTGGCCTCGGAGTTCGCGATCCTCGGCGGCGTGCTCGCCTTTGCGCTGAACGTGTTCCTGAACCTGATGCCGCGTCGTGCGGCCAGTGCCAGCTGCCTGCCGGCCGACTGCGTGCCGGCCGCCGGTCGCGCCTGAACGTCCGGCCGCTTTCCCGCCCGGCCGCTCACCCCTGAAGGAGCCCGGGAAAATCCCGAAAAAATCCGGCCGCTCACCCGGAGCCCGTCGCAGCAGCGCAGGGCACGGGGGAGCGGCCGGTCGTCTGCAGGCGGGGCTTACCAGTTCTGCGGCGCGGCGAGCAGGCGCTCGACCGGCTGGCCACCGAGCACGTGGGCTTCGATGATCTCGTCGACATCGGCGGTGCCGACGCCGCTGTACAGGACGTTGTCCGGGTAGACGAGCACGTTCGTGCCGGCATCGCAGGGACCGATGCAGCTGGTCTGCGACAGCAGGTAGCTGCCCCACAGCCCGCGGGCCTGGAAGGCTTCGGCGAAGCGGTTCATCACGGCACCGGCATCACGATGCGCGCAGGCACCGCGCGGGTGATTCGGCGGGCGCATCTGCGTGCAGACGAGGACGTGGCGGGTCGGTTTCGGCATGGCGCTGCGATCTCCTGTTGTCGGTATGTATTGCAGCGCAGCACAAACGGTGCCATTCCCTGATATTCGTTGATACTCGTTATTTGTCAGTGGCCTGGTGCAAGCGGGTCAATGTCGCACCGGCGTCCGGAAACGGTCGGTGCTGTCGGGGTCCGGACAGCCGGCCAGACCCGGTGTCCGGATCGGGCGTCCGCCGCCACCCGCGAAGCACCGGGCCGGGACTGGCCGGACCCCCACTGCGGTCCGCCCGCCGACCCCGGTCAGCGGCCTCGATTCCCCCGGTCGGCCCGAAGATGCCGGAGCGGCGGATCGGGACTTCAGTCCTGCATCAGCAGCCAGCGGCGCAGCTCCGGGCCCGGCAGCGCGCCGCTGCGGCGCGACAGTTCGTGGCCTTCGTGAAACAGCACCAGCGTCGGAATGCTGCGGATGCCGGTCCTGGCGGCGATTTCCGGTTCGGCTTCGGTGTCGAGCTTCGCGAACACGTAACGCTC
>JAFEGB010000300.1 GCA_018240295.1 Pseudomonadota bacterium | reverse complement strand
CATTATTATTTTAAGCAATATAAAATCCGCGGATATGCTCGGCCGCCATGAGATGCGCTCCTGCCGAGGTATTCCGCATGTCCCGCTTCGCCCCCCGCTTTCTCCGCCCGCTGCTCGCTGTCGCCTGCGCGGCCATGCTCACCGTCGGCGGCAGTGCCCGCGCCGATGAGCCCAGGGACCTGCTGAACGTCTCGTACGACGTGGCGCGCGAGTTCTACAAGGACGTGAACGCGCAGTTCGTGCCGTACTGGCAGCGCAGCCACGGCGAGACCGTCACCGTCAACCAGTCGCACGGCGGCTCCAGCAAGCAGGCGCGCGCCGTCATCGACGGGCTCGCCGCCGATGTCGTGACGATGAACCAGCAGACCGACATCGACGCGATCGCGAAGACCGGCCTGATCCGCAGCGACTGGCGTCAGGCGCTGCCGTTCGGCGCGGCGCCGTACGGCTCGACCATCGTCTTCCTGGTGCGCAAGGGCAATCCGAAGGGTATTCAGGACTGGCCCGATCTCGTGCGCGACGGCGTGCAGATCGTCATTCCGAACCCGAAGACGGCCGGCAACGGCCGCTACAGCTACCTCGGCGCCTGGGCCTGGGCGAAGGAAAAATACGGCAGCGATGAGGCCGCGCGCGAGTTCGTCGGCAAGGTGTTCCGCAACGTGCCGGTACTCGACGCCGGCGGCCGTGCCGCGACGACGACCTTCATGCAGCGCGGCATCGGTGACGTGCTGCTGACCTTCGAGAGCGAAGTGCTGCAGATCACCAAAGAATTCAGCCCCGACGCCTTCGATGTCGTGATCCCGTCGCTCAGCATCGATGCCGATGCGCCGGTCGCCGTCGTCGACAAGGTCGTCGATCGCAAGGGCAGCCGCGCCCTCGCCGAGGGCTACCTGCGCTTCCTGTACACGCCCGAGGGCCAGCGCCTGGCCGCGAAGCACTATCTGCGCCCGCGCGATCCGGCGGTGTTCGCCGAATTCAGGGAGCAGTTCCGCAACGTGCGCCTCGTGACCGTCGATGCCGCCTTCGGCGGCTGGCCGCAGGCGCAGGCGACCCACTTCGCCGATGGCGGCGAGTTCGACCGTCTCTATCAGCCCGGCAGCCGCTGACATGGCGGCGCTGTCACCGACGGCCGCGCGCACGCCGCGCGTGCTG
>JAFEGB010000002.1 GCA_018240295.1 Pseudomonadota bacterium | reverse complement strand
GAACGTCTGCAGCAGGCACTGGCCCTCGCCGAGGATCAGCGCCGTCAGGACGACGAGGCCCATGCCGCGGCGCTGGCAGCCGGGCGCCGGCAGGCAGCCGCGGCACTGGCGCAGGCGGAAGCGGCGCTGGCGGCCGGGCAGCAGCGCGCAGCCGCTGAACTCGACACCGAGCGTCAGGCGGCCGCCGAGCGGCTGGCGGCGCTCGCGGCAGAAAAAGAACAACTCGAACGCGAGCGCCTGGCGCTGGCCGGGCAGCTGGACGAACAGGCGACGGCGCTGGCCGCGACGCAGACCAGGCTCGCCGAGCGCGACGCGACCGTCACCGCACAGGCCGAACGCCTCGATGAACTCGACCGGCAGGTTCGCCTGCGGCTGGTCGAGCGCGTCGAGCAGCTGTCGCGCTACGCGTCGGAATTCTTCGGGCGGCTGCGCACGCTGTTCGAGGACGATCCCGACATTCGCGTCGTCGGCGACCGCTTCGTGTTCCAGTCCGAGGTGCTGTTCGGCTCCGGCGAGGCGGCACTCACCGAGGCCGGCAAGCCCGATCTCGACAAGTTCGCCGGCGTCTACCGGCAACTGTCCGGGCGACTGCCCGAGGATCTGCCGGTCATCATCGAGATCATCGGCCACACCGACCGCGCGCCGATCCGCGCCAGCCGCTTCCGCTCGAACTGGGAACTGTCGACGGCGCGCGCGCAGGCCGTCGTCGATTACCTGATCCGCCAGGGCATCCCGCCGCAGCGGCTGGCGGCGGTCGGCATGGGGGAGTTCCACCCGGTCGATTCCGCCGAAACGCCGGAGGCTTACCGCCGCAACCGGCGCATCGAGCTGAAGATCACCAGCCGCTGAGGTCGCTTCAGATCGCCAGCAGCTTGCCGCCGCTGATCAGCAGCAGCACGGCGATGCCGCGCGCGACCCAGGCACCGTCGAGCCGGTGACTGAGCCAGGAGCCGAGCAGCACGCCGGGAATCGAGCCGGTCAGCAGGCCGCCGAGCAGGGTGGTGTCGATGTTGCCGAGCGACAGGTGACCGAGGCCGGCGACCAGCGTCAGCGGAATCGCGTGCGCGAGATCGGTGCCGACCAGCTTCGCCGGCGTCAGGCGCAGCGGATAGAGGTACAGCAGCATCACGGCCCCGAGCGCGCCGGCACCGACCGAGGTCAGCGTCACCAGCGCACCGAGGATGGTGCCGGCGAAAATTGTCAGCGGACCCTGGAAGCGCTTGAAGCGTTCCGGCCGGCCGATGCGCAGCTTGCGCCCGATCAGGTGCATCTGGTTCTTGAACAGCACCGACAGGCTGGTCAGCGCCAGCGCGATGCCGAGCGTGCGCAGGATCACCGTCTGCACCTCGCCGTCGATCCGCTGGCCGTGCAGCACGTACAGCGTCAGGGCCGCGGCCGGCAGGCTGCCGTAGCAGAGCCGGCGCAGCACCAGCCAGTCGATCGAGCCGCGCGAGCCATGGACGAGCGAGCCGGCGAACTTGGTGATCGCCGCAAACAGCAGGTCGGTGCCGACCGCGGTCTGCGGGGCCACGCCAAAGAAGAAGAGCAGGATCGGCGTCATCAGGGCACCGCCGCCGACACCGGTGAATCCCACCACCGTGCCGACCAGAAAACCGGCCAGTTCATTCATGGTCAAGCATTCCTGAAGCAATTGAAATCGGGATCGCAGGCCCGTGCCGCTGCCGGTGTGCGGCATCCGGGCGATACGTTTCATTATTACATTATGAATAATGTTGTTTTAATGATTAAAAGTTATATCCATCGTGCCCGGTTTTCAGCAGGCCCGCGGATCGAAGTACCACTTCGAATGCCGGTGCACCTCGGGGCTGGCGAGCAGCTCGTCGACTTCGAACCAGCGCCAGCGCGCGTGCTGGGCATCGGGCAGCGTCGTCAGCCCCGAGCCGACCGCCAGCTCGTGGCCGAGCACGACGTAATGGGTGCCGAAGTCGGTGCCGGCAAAGTGATCGTCGTAGAAGTGTTCGTAGACGCCGAGCCAGCGCGCTTCGGCGCGTTCGCAGCCCAGGCCGAGTTCGTCATGGCTGATGCGCCGGAACGCCGCGTCCAGGGTTTCCTGCTTGCGGATGCTGCCGCCCGGCACGAACCAGCAGTGCTGCGCCGGGCGGTTGTTGCGCCAGCCGAGCAGCACGCGGCCATCGGCATCACGCACGACCAGATCGATCGACACCAGCGGCGACAGGCGCACGGCGGTCCTGAAATCCTCGCGTTCGAGCCACATGCGTCCAGACTTCCGGGGGGCAGGCGCGGCCGGTTTGCCGCACTGCCGCATGCTACACTCGCGCGCCTTGCCGGCGCCGCAGTTCGCCAGCGTGATTTGCATTTCCATCACCGCTTCAGACCCGCTCGCAGGAGACCCCGACCGATGGGCTTCAAGACTGCCGACCTCTGTGACGAACACGCCGACCGCCTGCAGATCGCCGAACCGGTGTTCGGTGACTACGGCGGCGAGATCAGCTTCTTCGGTCCGATCACGACGCTGAAGGCCTTCGAGGACAACTCGCTGGTGCGCAAGGCCGTCGAGGAAAAAGGCGAGGGCCGGGTGCTGGTCATCGACAGCGGCGGCTCGATGCGCTGCGCGATGGTCGGCGACCAGCTCGCGGCGCTGGCCGAGAAGAACGGCTGGGCCGGCGTCATCGTCAACGGCTGCATCCGTGACTCGGCAGCCATTGCGGATACCGAGATCGGCTGCAAGGCGCTCGGCGTGCACCCGCTGAAGACCGTCAAGCGCAACGAGGGCCAGCGCGACGTGACGCTGCGCTTCGCCGGCGTCAGCTTCGTGCCCGGACACTACCTCTATGCCGACGAGGACGGTCTGGTCGTCTCGGAACAGCCGCTGTTCTGAGGCGGGCCGCTGTCCTTTTTTCCTGACTCCGCCGCATCGCCCCCAGCGCCGGTTCCGGAGCCATCGCCCCCGGAACCGCCGGTTTGCCGCCCGCCATGAACCTCTCCCAGACCATCGCCACCGAACTGGCCGTGCGGCCCGCGCAGGTGGAGGCCGCCGTGCGCCTGCTCGACGAGGGCGCGACCGTGCCGTTCATCGCCCGCTACCGCAAGGAAGTCACCGGCGGCCTCGATGACACACAGCTGCGCACGCTCGAGGAACGCCTCGGCTACCTGCGCGAGCTGGAAGACCGCCGCGCCGCCGTGCTCGCCAGCATCGGCGAGCAGGGCAGGCTGACCGACGCGCTGCGGGCCGACATCCTCGCTGCCGACACCAAGACCCGGCTCGAAGACCTGTACCTGCCGTACAAGCCGAAGCGCCGCACCAAGGCACAGATCGCCCGCGAGGCGGGGCTTGCGCCGCTCGCCGAAACCCTGCTCGCCGATCCGCAGCAGGCGCCGGAAGCCCTGGCCGCCGGCTTCGTCGCGCCGGATCGCGGCGTCGCCGACGTGAAGGCCGCGCTCGACGGCGCCCGCCAGATCCTGATGGAAACCTTCGCCGAGGACGCCGAACTGCTCGGCCGGCTGCGCGAGCGGCTCTGGAGCGAGGGCGTGCTGGCCAGCCGCCTGGTCGATGGCAGGCAGGACGAGGGTGCGAAGTTCTCGGACTACTTCGACTTCGCCGAGCCGCTGCACAAGGTGCCGTCACACCGGGCGCTGGCGCTGCTGCGCGGGCGCAACGAGGGCGTGCTGACGCTCGGCCTCGACCTGCCGGTCGCCGAAGGCCAGCCGCACCCGGCCGAAGCCATGATCGCGGCGCGCTTCGGCGTGCGCGCGCTCGGCCGCCCGGCCGATGCCTGGCTCACCGAAAGCGTGCGCTGGGCCTGGAAGATCAAGCTCTCGAGCGCGCTCGACACCGAACTGAAGAACCGCCTGCGCGAGGCCGCCGAGACCGAGGCGATCCGCGTGTTCGCGACCAACCTGAAGGACCTGCTGCTCGCCGCGCCGGCCGGTCCGCGCGCCGTGCTCGGCCTCGATCCGGGCCTGCGCACCGGCTGCAAGGTGGCGGTCGTCGATGCCACCGGCAAGCTGCTCGCGACCGAGACCATCCACCCGCACGTGCCGCACCAGCGCTGGGACGAGGCGCTCGCGAAGCTCGCAGTCCTTTGCCGCACGCACGCCGTGGCGCTGGTGGCGATCGGCAACGGCACGGCTTCGCGCGAGACCGACCGGCTGGTCGCCGAGCTGATCCGGCGCGAGCCCGGCCTCGGGCTCGGCAAGATCGTCGTCTCCGAGGCCGGTGCTTCGGTGTATTCGGCCTCCGAACTCGCGGCGCTGGAATTCCCGGGGCTCGACGTGTCGCTGCGCGGCGCGGTGTCGATCGCGCGCCGGCTGCAGGACCCGCTCGCCGAACTGGTCAAGATCGAGCCGAAGGCGATCGGCGTCGGCCAGTACCAGCATGACGTGAACCAGACGCAGCTCGCGCGTTCGCTCGATGCCGTGGTCGAGGACTGCGTCAACGCCGTCGGCGTCGATGTCAACACCGCCTCGGTGCCGCTGCTGACGCGCGTGTCGGGCCTGAACGCGACGCTGGCGCGCAACATCGTCGCGTGGCGCGACGCCAACGGCGCCTTCCGCAACCGCGCGCAGCTGCTGAAGGTGCCGCGCCTCGGCGACAAGACCTTCGAGCAGGCGGCCGGATTCCTGCGCATCGCCCACGGCGACAACCCGCTCGACCGTTCGGCCGTGCACCCGGAGGCCTATCCGGTCGTCGAGCGCATCCTGAAGCGCGCCGGGCGTGACATCGGCGCCGTGCTCGGCGACACCGGCTTCCTGCGCGGCCTGCGTCCGGAGCAGTACACCGACGGCCGCTTCGGCGTGCCGACCGTGCGCGACATCATCGCCGAGCTGGAAAAACCCGGCCGCGACCCGCGCCCGGAGTTCCGCACCGCCGCCTTCCGCGAAGGCGTCGAGGACCTGAAGGACCTCGAAGCGGACATGGTGCTCGAAGGCGTCGTCACCAACGTCACGAATTTCGGCGCCTTCGTCGACATCGGCGTGCATCAGGACGGCCTCGTGCACGTCTCGTGTCTGTCCGAGAAGTTCGTCAAGGACCCGCACCAGGTGGTGCGCGCCGGCGATGTCGTGCGCGTGAAGGTGCTGGAGGTCGACGTGAAGCGCCGGCGCATCGCGCTGACGATGCGGCTGGCCGATCAGGCGCGCGACCACCAGCCGGGCGCGGGCAAGCCGGCCGGCACGGCCCGCAGCGGCCGTCCGCCACAGGCGCAGCCGCCAGCCAGAGCGCAGAAGCCGGCCGGCGGCGGGGCGTTCGCGGATGCGTTTGCACGGGCGCGGCGCAAGTAGCGGAGGAATGCCAGCCGCTTCACCCCCTTCCCTCACGGGGGGAAGGGCCGGGGATCAGGGCTTTTCCGGCACTGAATCATGGTTGCCGGGGCGTTTTGAGGCTCGAAGGAAGCCCTCGCCCCAACCCCACCCCCGGAGGAGGAGGGGCTGAAACGAGTGGTCTGGCAGCGGCCTCTCAGAGCGTCCGGACTTCCGCGTTCAGCCCGCTCGCGGCCAGCGCCGCGGCGCTGGTGATCACCGCCGTGCGCGCCAGCTCCGGGCGCAGCCAGGTCCGGGCGACGCGCTGCAGATCCTCGATCGTCACCGCCAGCACGCGGGCGCGAAAACGCCGGCGCTGCTCCGGCGTGCGCCCGAACAGCTCGCTGAACCAGGCATTGATCGCCTCGCCGGCCGGGGAGCCGGGACGGTCGATCGCGGCGACGACGCCGAGGATGGCTTCCTCCAGCGGCTGGGCTTCGTGCCGTGTACTCAGCAGCCAGTCGATCGAGGCATCGAAGTCGGCCAGCGT
>JAFEGB010000029.1 GCA_018240295.1 Pseudomonadota bacterium | reverse complement strand
GCCGGCGCGCAGCGCTCGCGAGTGCGACCGGCCTCGTCGCCGGCACGATCGCCGCGAGTGCCTTCCGCGACGGCCCGTGGCGCTCGGTCGCCGGGCGCGACCTCGGCGGCGACGCGCTGCCGTGGCCGGTGCAGACGCCGCGCTCGGCCGCGCAGCTGCGCCGCTCCCCCGGCGTCGGCGTGCTGCTCGCGCGCGACGGCCGCCTCGTGCTCGATGACGAGCGCCTGCCCGGCGGCCTGCCGGACACGCGCGCCGAGCAGCCCGGGCTGCCGCAGCCGCCGGCGCGCACCGCGTACTACCGCTCGGCCGAAGTCCTGCGCTTCGTGAACTGGCTGCTGCGCCGGCTCGATGCGCTCGGTCAGCGCCTGGTGTTCGTCAGCGACCCCGACGACCCGCGCCCGGCGCTGCTGCTCGAAGACTTCTTCGCGCGCCTGCACGCGCTCGGCGCACTGCGCGGAGCGCGCTTCGAGGACGCCTGCACGATCCGCCGCGCCGCGACCGGCGCGGCCGCCCTCGCTTTCGAGATCGAGATCGCGCCGGCCGTGCCGGTCGATGCGATCACGCTGACGCTCGCGCCGGTCGACGGTGACTGGCGCGCGCAGGCGGTGGCCGGCCGTGGCTGAGTTCGGGCTGTCGGCAAGCGTCTCGGTCGGCTTCGGCGGCGGCGGTCCCGGCGATGCCGAAGCCTCGCCGCCACCGGCGCAGGAACCCGTCTTCGTCCCGTTCCGCTTCCGCGTGCAGCTGTATTCGGCCGATGCCGGCGCACCGTCGGCGCTGATCTGCGCCGGCGCGTTCAGCGAGGTCAGCGGCCTGGAGGCGACGATGACGCCGAAGGCGATCCGCGAGGGCGGGCGCAACTGGGGCGAACTGCAGCGCGCCGGCACGACGAGCTTCGCGACCGTCGTGCTCAAGCGCGGCATGACCTCGGTCGGCGATCTGTGGAACTGGTTCGAGAGCGTCAACCGCCTGAGCGTCACCGGCTACCGGATGCGCGCGACGATCGAGGTGCTCGCCGATGGCAGCGACACGCCGCGCCTGGTCTGGACGCTCGCCAACGCGCTGCCGGTGAAGTTCAAGGGCGCCGACCTGTCGGCGAGCGCCGCGCAGGTCGCGATCGAGGAACTGCACTTCGTGCACGAAGGGCTGACGCTGGCGCGCCCGGGCTGACGCGAGACCGAACGAATCCGGAGGAACCCCGACGATGGCCACCGACGACCCCGCCGTCACCCGCGCCCGGCTCGTGCCCTGGCAGGGCAATACGCTGCTCGATGCGAAGGCGATCAGCGTCGCCTTCAATCCGGTGAGCCTGAAGCTCGCGCTCAGCAACCAGATCAAGGCCGACGCCGGCAACAAGGGCAAGGCACAGAGCGCCGCGCAGTTCGTCGACAAGAGCGCCTCGACGCTGAGCTTCGAGCTGATCTTCGACACCAGCCTCGATTACAGCGACGTGCGCGAGCAGACGCGCAGGATCGCCGAGCTGTTCATGAAGCCGGTCGCACCCGGCGAACCCGGCTACCAGGGCGATGGCAAGCAGCCGACCGTGCCGCGGCGGCTGCGCTTCCAGTGGGGGAAGTTCGGCTTCGACGGGCTGATGCAGAGCTACGCCGAAACCCTCGACTACTTCTCGCCCGAGGGCGTGCCGCTGCGCGCGACGCTGTCGCTGACGCTCGCCGAGGACCGCTTCCAGCACTTCTCGCTGCCCGGCGAGCCGCCGCTCGCGCGCACGCCGCCGCAGTTCGCCCCGGCCGGCGGCGCGACGACGGTGCCGGAGGCCGAGCGCGCCGCCGGTGCCGATCCGGGCCGCGACTGGCGCGCGACGGCGCTGTTCAACGGCCTCGAAACCCCGCGTTTCACGGCCGGAGTCGGCGTCGGGGTCGGGGCTGGAGTCGGCGTCGGGGCCGGCGTCGATGCCGGGGTCGGCGTGTTCGTGCCGCCGGGTCCGGCACCGTCGCTCGGCGGCGGCTTCACGTTCGGCGCCTCGGCCCGGCTCGGCACGCATCTCGGCGCCGCGGTGGAAACCCCGGCACCGGCCGTGCGCGCCGGCGTGTCGATCCGCTTCGGCGTCTGAGCGGCGTCCGGGGGGCACTTTGGCGGGCTTTCTGGCAAGCACTCTGGCGAACACTTTCAGGAGTCCGGGCGATGCCGGTGCATATCGAGGAACTCGACACGACCATGACCGAGCCGCCGCCGGCGCCGGCGAACGACGCGCAGGCCGAGACCGACGCGCGCCCGGTGCAGCCCGATCCGCTGCTGCTCGCGCTCGCGCTCGAACTGCTCGCCGAGCGCCGGGCCCGGCTGCAGTTCGACTGATGCCCCGGTACAGGAACCCGGCCGATGTCTGACTCCGCCTTCACCGCCGCCCGCCCGTGGTGCCGCATCGACGGCAGTCTGCGCGCCGACGTGCAGACGGCCGTGCTCGCCTGCACGGCCGGTGGCCGCATCGGCGAGCCCGCGCACGCCGAAGTCAGGCTGCTGAACTGGGGCGGGCGTGGCGGTGCCGATGCCGGTTTCCTGTTCGATTCGCTGCAGCCGGGCCAGACGCTGACGCTCGGCTTCGGCGACGACGAGGTTTTCACCGGCGACATCACCGCGGTCGAGGAACGCTACGGCGGCGGCGCGCCGCAAATCGTGCTGCTCGCCGAGGACGCGCTGCACCGGCTGGCGCGCAGTCGCCACAGCCGCAGCTTCGAGGCGCTGTCGCCGGCGGCGCTGCTCACGCAGCTCGCCGCTGCCGCCCGGCTGCAGGCCGACTGCAACGTCGATGCGCCGGTCGCGACCTGGCATCAGCTCAACGAAAGCGACCTGGCGCTGCTCTGCCGTGTGCTCGGGCGCTACGACATCGAGCCCTGGCTCGATGGCACGAAGCTCGTCGCCCGCCGCCCCGAAGCGCCGACCGGCACGCTCGCACTCAATGCGATGGACAGCGCCGAGCTGCGCCTGATCGCCGACCTCGCGCAGCAGCCAACCGCGGTCGAGGTACGCGGCTACGACCTTGCGAGCGGCAGCGAAATCCGGGGCTCGGCGCACACGCTGCAGCCCCCGCCCGGCGCGGTGACTGCAGCCGCGCGGCTGGCCGCACTCGGCTGGCCCGGTGCCGAGGTCTTCCCGCAGCCGGCCGCCGGCTCACAGACCGACGCCGACGGCCTCGCCGCCGCTGCGTTCGGCCGCCGTGCCGGCGCCTGGGTACACGGCGACATGCGGCTGCGCGGCAACCCGAAGCTGCGCCGCGGCGGCTACGTGGAACTGTCCGGCGTGTCGAAGCGCTTCGCCGGGCGCTACCGGATGACCGGCGTCTGGCAGTCCTTCGATCTGACCGAAGGCTTCCGCACGCGGCTGAAGCTCGAACGCGGGGACTGGAATGGCAGCTGAACCGCAGCCGCACGCCCTCGCCGGTGCCGTCGGCACGCTGCAACTGGCGATCGTCACCGACACGCGCGACCCCGAAAACCGTGGTCGCGTGCAGGTGCGCCTCGTTGCGCTCGAGGTCGAGCTGTGGGCGCCGGTGCTCGTGGCCTCGGCCGGCAACGGCTACGGCGTCGCCTGCCTGCCGAAGATCGGCGAGATCGTCGCGCTCGGCTTCGTCGGCCCGGAGCTGCCGCTGGTGCTCGGCAGCCTGTGGACCGGCGCAGCCCCGCCCCAGCCCGGCGCCGCGCCGGTCGAGCAGCGCTACAGCGTGAAGACGCCGGCCGGCACCGAGCTGCGCTTCGATGACGCCGGCAGCCCGCAGCTGCTGATCGAGACCCCGGCCGGCCAGCGCCTGCGCCTGAGCGACAGCGGCAACGGCCTGCTGCGCATCGAGATCGCCGGCAACACGATCACCGTCGATGGCAGCAGCGTGCGCGTGCAGGCCGTGGAAGAGATCAGCCTCAGCGCCCCGCAGGTCAACATCAGCGCCGGACAGCTCAAGGTCGCGGCCGGCATGAGCCAGTTCAGCGGCGTGGTCAAGTGCGACACGCTGATCAGCAACGCGGTGGTCTCGGCGAGCTACACGCCGGGCGCCGGCAACGTCTGGTGAAGCGATGAACGCCGTCGTCCGTCCGCCCGAGACCGCCCGCCGCCACGCCGGCGAACTCGAACTGCGCGCGCCGTGGTACGCAGCGGCGAGCGATGGCTGCACGCTGCACCGCTACCTCGATGACGACTTCGTCCCGCGTTTCCTCGGCGAGCTCGCCGCCGGCGGACCGGCCGACGACGGCTGGACGCAGGCCGACCGCTTCGGCGGCAGTGCGCTGCCGGTGCTGCGCCTGCCGGTGCACCGCGCGTTCTACGTGCTCGCGACCGAAGTCCACTGCGTGCAGCCCGGCCACCCGGCGCTCGACCCGCAGCGCATCGTCGAGGCCGGCTGCGTCGTGCGCCGCCACGACCCGCGCGGCGGCCTGCAGGCCTGGATGCTCGCCGGCGGCCGGCCGCTCGGCTGGCGGGCGCTCGCGCTCGATGACCAGGCCCGCGAACCGCACGCGCAGCGCCGGCTGGTCGCCGCGCAGCGGCTCGGCGCCGCGGCGCTGAAGGCGCCGTACGACGGCGAGGCGACGCTGCCGCTGCACGCGCAGCTCGGGCGCGACGCCGGCGGCCGCGCGCACTGCGTGCTGTGGGGCTATGTCGGACTCGGCGGCAGCGCGCCGGGCCGGATCAGCGCGCCGGCGCCGGCCGACGATCCGGCCGTGCTCGAACTCGCGTCCGAAATCCCGTGGCCGCTCGGCGGCGCCGAGCGGGACTGGCTGGCCGGCGACGGCGCGCTGCTCGTCAATGGCGCCGCCCATCCGGCGCTGACCGGGCTGCTGCGCGTGCTGCTGCTGCGCTACCGGCTCGGGGCCGATGGCGCCGCCGCGCAGCCGCGGCTCGCCGAACTCGCCGCGGCGCTGGTGCTGAAAACGACGCTGGCGACTGACTTCCAGCGCAACGGCCGGCCGGTCAGCCTGCTCGACTGGCTGCGCGAGGACAATGATGCGCTGCAGGACTGGCTGAACACCGGCACGCCGTCGACGTACCCGCCGGCGCTCGCCGGCGGCGGCGGCGGCCTGAACCTGACGCTGGCCGCCGACGACGCCCGCCAGTGGCGGCTCGCGCTCGCCTCGGCGCGCGACGGCCTGCTCGCCGGCTATCGCGACGCGGTGCCGATCCCGCGCTACGGCCAGGGCGCGAACGAGGTGTTCCGCGTGCATCCCTTCGTGCGCACGCTCGATGCCTGCGGCTGCGAGCGCATCACCTTCGGCGCGCCGTCGCTGGCGTTCCGGGTCGCGGCGCCGTGGGAGCCGGAGGCCGCGCGGCCGGTCGCGATCCCGGTGCCGGGGCTTGCCGACCTGCGCCGGGGTCTGGCGCGCGGCGTCAGCTTCCGGATGCCGGCCGACACCGGCAGCCTGATCGCCGGCCTGCGCGGCAAGGACCGCGCGAAGGACGCGCTCGACGGCAACGCCAGTCAGGGCGCCGGTTTCGGCTTCGGCATGCTCTGCTCGTTCAGCCTGCCGATCCTGACGCTGTGCGCGCTGATCCTGCTGATGGTCATCGTCGCGCTGCTGAATTTCGTCTTCCGCTGGCTGCCCTTCGTTTATCTGTGCATCCCGTGGCCGAAGCGCGAGGGGGATAGCTGATGGACCGGCAACACGACGGCCCGGTGCGCGCAGCCCGCGGCTGGCCGCTCGGCGGCCTGCCCGATCCGGCCGATGCCGGCGCCGGCGCGACGGCCGGGCAGCTCGCGTGGACGAGCGGCGAGCGCGCGATCCGCGAGAGCCTGATCAACATCCTGCTGACCCGGCCCGGCGAGCGCCTGCAGCGCCCGGACTTCGGCGCCGGCGTGCGCGACTGGATCCATCGCCCGAACGACGCCACCAGCCGCGGCCTGCTCGCCGCCGTCATCGAGCGGGCCCTGCGGCGCGACGAGCCGCGCATCGCGCTCGAAGCCGTCGAGGTCGTCGCCCCGCCCGATGACCCGACGCAGATCGGCATCACGATCCGCTACCGCATCCTCGCCAGCGGCCAGCGCGACGGCCTCGCGCTGACGCTGGCCCCCGAACGCCCCTGACCGTCCGGAGCCGCCATGCCGCTGCCGCTGCCGAACCTCGACGACCGCCGCTTCGACGATCTGGTCGCCGAGCTGCGCGCGCGCCTCGCGAGTCACGTGCCCGAATGGGAACTCGCGCCCGGCGATCCGGGCTGGGCGCTGATCGACGTGCTGGCCTGGCTCGCCGAGACGATCCTGTACCGCGCCAACCTGATCCCGGAGCGCCAGCGCCGTGCCTTCCTCGACCTGCTCGGCCTGCCGCTGCGCGCCGCGGCCCCGGCGCGCGGCGTCGTCTGCATCGACAGCGCGCCGAACGCGCCGCAGCCGGTGCCGCTGCTGCCGGCCGGCAGCCGGCTGCGCGCCGGCGCCGTCACCTGCACGACCGAAACCGAGCTGCAGCCGAGCGCGCTCGAACTGCTGGCGGTGCAGAAGGCACGGCTCGATGCCGCGACGCTCGGTGCGCGCGGCGTGTCGCTCGATGAACTGCGCGCGCTCTACAACCGGCCGGTGACGCCGTTCGAGCCGCGCGCGCTCGATCCGGCTACCGGTGCCGACTTCGCGTCCGCCCTCGACGGTGCGCTGTGGCTGGCGCTGCTGCGCCCGCGCAACACGCCG
>JAFEGB010000299.1 GCA_018240295.1 Pseudomonadota bacterium | reverse complement strand
GGCTGCCGGAAATCGCTCTTGTAGATCTTCAGGGTTTGCCGTCTTCGCTGACGTAGAGAATCAACTGATTCACGCTTCACCCCCTGCTGCGCTGTCGTCGAAAAGAGTTGGGTTGAACGGAAAGTTCCTGAGGAAGTCGCGCAGCACTTTCCTGAAGATGGCTTTGTTCTCGTTCATCATGTCCACCGGCTCGTACAACGAATAATTGCCGCCACGAACTCCATGATGGCGAGAAAGAAACACCAGATGAAGATGTTCTTCTCGCCGCGCGAAATCTTGATGTTGTCCACGACCGTCCTCGTACCGTTGATCTCCACTTCGCGCGAGAAGCTCACCTCCCACTCGGTGGTGTCGATGCGGAAATCGAAGTCGGCATAGCGGCTGAGCAGCGGGCGGATGCGGTTGTCCATTTCCAGTTCGCCCAGGCCGGCGAAGAAGCGCGAATCCTGGTTGATCTTCAGCACCCGCTCGCGGTCGTTCTGGAGATCGTTATCCCAGTGGAACAGGTCTTCGGTGAAGGCGTTGAAGTAAAGCGTGTCGCGTGCGTCGCCGCTCTTGCCCAGGTCCTTGAAGGCGACCGACAGCCGCGTCTTACCGGTGCCGTTGTAGGCGTAGAGCAGGATGAACTTCTTCTGCTCCAGCTCCCTGCGGAGGTGCTGGGCGAGTGCGGGCAGATTGGCGAAGTTCGTGACGGGCATGTGTTACGCCTCATTCGGCGAGGGGAACAACTGCTGCATGAGGCCCTGCTTGTGCGCCTTCAGCGCGTCAAGCTTTTCGGCTTCAACGGTAATTTGGGTGTCGAAGGAGGCAAGGCAGTTGGCGATGCGCTGCTGCTCGTATTCGGTCGGAGGTATTGGGACATTGAATGATCGAATCTGCGCGAAGTTAAGACCTTGGCGGTTTCCACCTGCTTGGAAGCTGTCAATCTGTTTTTGGCCGCTCTCAGAGATCAGGAATTGGTTGAGGAGAACCGGGTTCAGTTCATCCTGCTTCGCGCGAATTATGCAAACATGCTGGTTCACATTGCCGCCGACGATGCGTGAGTCTGCAACAGCGCTGCGACCAATTGATGCACCCGTGATATTCAGCAGCACGTCGCTCTCTTGAATTTCGGTCCCATCAAACGAACAGTGGGTTTCTTCGTCGATGTGCGCAATGTCGTTTAAAAGTAGTTCGCCCCACCCAACGTTCTGGCTCCGCACAAACGGCCTGCCCTCTATCTTGTAGTTCTTGTCACCGCCAAGTGGTGTGATACCGCTGCCTACCTTCGAGGTCATCGGGCCAAGCTCCTGCGTAGCCCACTCCGGCGCATCGCGAAACTCGGGAAAGCGTAGTCGGGGGAGGGTTTCGCCTTCGCGGGGGAAAAGCTGCTGCATCAAGCCGCGCTTGTAGGTCCTCAATGCCTCGACTTTCCGCCCCTGAGCGGCAATCACCTCGTCCAGCGACGTCAGGCAGTCGGCGATCTTTTGTTGTTCAAGAATCGTAGGAGCCAATAACTCCCCGCTCAGCACCGCTGCGTTGTTTACCTTCATGTCGTTTTTCGCGCCCTTCCTCACGATGGGCTGCAAATAACTATTCAGGTTGTAATCCCTAGAGAAGTAGTGGTCCAAATACGCGGGATGCGCCAACTCAGTGGCATGATAAACGGCGTAGAGCGTAGAAACGATGCCCGGCTCACCTTTGTTTTCTTTAATGATTCCGTAGGGGTTCCTCTTGAGCGGGCTCTTTGTGTAGACGAGATCACCCGTTTCGACGACGTGGTATTCCTTGACGCTGACACCGGCATACGATCGCCCCAGAAGTTCAATCTGATTGACGCATCCATAATCACCTGATACAGATAGCACTTCACTTGGGCCATATTTCAGATCGCGATTCCTTAGCCTCCTCTCGCGAAGCAACTCACTGAGCTTCATTCGATCCCAAGGGCTAGCCTCCCGGAACTCTGGAAACCGCAGCCTCGGAACCACACCTGATTTCTCCTCCTTCGCCACGTCTCAGTCCTCGTAAGCCTGAAGACCGGAAATGTCGCGTCCACCGGCGCGCTTCTTCAGCAGCGGCACAAGATCGGTCATCAAGGCCAACTCCTTCTGCGTGCGTGCCTTCCAGCCCAGTTCCAGCGGCGCCAGCAGCTCGGTGAGTTGCTCACCGTCGAAGATGCGGCGGGCGAGGATGCCCTCCACGAAGCTGTGCAGCGCCGCCGCGGGCAGGTCGTGCTTGGCGGAAAGTGCGTCCAGTTCCCGAGCGGCCTTCTCGGCCTTGAACTGCTGGTAGCCGGCGCGGATGGCGGATTCATCCAGGCCCTCGCCGGCCTTGAGGTTCATGACGTATTCGGTGATGTCGTCGCGTTCGTCGAGGAATTTGGAATCGGCCGCAATCAAGCCGACCAACTGTTCGCGGCTCATCGTGGCCTTGCCGGGCTTCCCGGTGGAGAAGTCGGCAATGAGCTTCATGATGTAGTCGTAATCGATGGTGGCCGAGGCAAACAGCACGAACTCAAAATCAAGCTGGTCCACGGCGTCGTTCTTCCCGCCGCCGGGTTTGGCCCGCTGCGCGCGCAGGCGCTGCGCGGTCTCCAGATACTGCCCGCGCAAGGCGATCAGTTCGTCTCTGGGCAGGATGCTCTGGATCGCCGCTTCCTGCTCGGATGTCAGGTCGGTGTACTGGTCGAGCTGTGTCTGCAGCTTCTGCACCTTCTTGAATGCCTCGACGAAGGCGGCACGGGCCTCGTCGCCCTTCAGGCTGGCCACGTCTTCGGGTTTGTCCGAAAGACCTTGCGACTGCATGAAACGCTGCAGCGCCTGCCGGGCCTCCTTGAGTTGGCCGATGACGACGGGGGCCTTGTCCACCAGCCAGATTTCGCGCGCCCGGTCGACCCGGACGCCGGAGAACAGTGCAATGGCGGCGTCCACCGCGTCCTGCTGGCCGCGGAAATCGAGGATGTGACCGTAGGGCTTGGTATCGTTCAGCACACGATTGGTGCGACTGAAGGCCTGGATCAGCCCGTGATGCTTGAGGTTCTTGTCGACGTAAAGCGTGTTGAGGTATTTGCTGTCGAAGCCGGTGAGCAGCATGTCGACGACGATGGTGATATCGAGCTTATGCTGCGCGGCGCCGGGGTTAGCCTTGCGCAGGTCGGCTTCGGGCCATTGCTGATCCTTGAGGCGCTGCTGCACGTCCTGGTAGTAGAGGTCAAAGTCCTCGATACGGTGGTTCGTGCCGAAGCGGGCGTTGTAGTCGGCGATGATGGCGGCAAGCGCCGCCTTCTTGCCTTCCGGATCAGTCTGATTGTTCTCCAGCTCCGTGGGCAGATCTTCCTGAATCTGCTTCACGTCGGGGCTTACGCTGCCCGGCGGTGAGAACACGGCGGCAATATTGAGCGGTACGAAGGCCGGGTCGGCTTGCTGCTTCTCTGTCTGGGCCTGCGCGAACAGAGCGTGATACTCGATGGCGTCGTTAATGGAAGCCGTGGCGAACAGGGCATTGAATTTGCGCCCGCCGGTGGCGACATCGTGCCTGGCAAGGATGGCGTCGACGATGGCGCGCTTCGCCAGCGTTTCACCCAGCCTGGGCGGATTCTTGCCATCCGGTTTGTAGTAGTCGACGTGAAAGCGCAGGACGTTGCGGTCTTCGATGGCGTGGGTGATGGTGTATTCGTGCAGCGACTGCTGGAAGAGGTCTTCGGTGGTCCTCAGCGTCTGAACATCGCCGGTGATCTGCTTGACGCTGGCGTTCTCCGCGAAGATCGGCGTGCCGGTAAAGCCGAAAAGCTGCGCCTTTGGGAAGAAAGCCTTGATGGCCTGGTGGTTGTCGCCGAACTGCGAGCGGTGGCATTCGTCGAAGATGAACACCATGCGCTTGTCGCGCAGTGCCTCGAGTTGCTCAGCGTAGGTGGCCTGCCCGCGTTTCTCGCGGCTTTTGTTGCGCGGGCTGTTCTCATCCAGTGCCAGACCGAGCTTCTGGATGGTGCAGACGATGACCTTGTCGGCCGCATCGTCCGAAATCAGGCGCTGGACCAGCGCGCCGGTGTTGGTGTTGGCCTCAACGCAGCCTTCCTGGAAGCGGTTGAATTCCTCGCGGGTCTGGCGGTCGAGGTCTTTGCGGTCCACCACGAACAGGCATTTCTCGATATCCGGATTGGCCTTGAGCAGCGTCGCGGCCTTGAAGCTGGTGAGCGTCTTGCCGCTGCCGGTGGTGTGCCAGACGTAGCCGTTGCCACGGTTCTCGGTAATGCACTGGACGATGCGCTTGACGGCATAAATCTGGTAGGGCCGCATCATCAGCAGCTTCTGTTCGCTCGCCACCAGCACCATGTAGCGGCTGATCATCTGACCGAGCGTGCATTTGACCAGAAAGGCGTCGGCGAATTCGTCCAGACCGGTGATTCTGGTGTTGTCCGGCGCGGCGAACTGGTAGATGGGCAGAAAGCGCTCGTCGGCGTTGAAGCTGAAATGCCGCGCATTGTTGTTGGCGAAGTAATAAGTGGAACTGCAGTTGCTGACCACAAACACCTGCATAAAGCACAGCAGCGTGCGCGTGAAGCCGTTGCCAGGATCGTTCTTGTATTCGACGATCTGCTCGATGGCACGGCGCGGATTGATGCCGAGCGTCTTCAGTTCGATCTGGACTACTGGCACGCCATTGATGAGCAGAATGACATCGAACCGGTGATGACTGTTGTCGGTATTGATCCGCAACTGGTTAACGACTTCAAAGGTGTTCTTGCACCAGTCATCGATATTGACCAACGTATAATTGAGCGGCGTGCCGTCTTCCCGCGTAAAACTGTTACGCGTGCGCAGCGTTTGCGCCGCGCCGAACACATCTGGCGTGACAATCTCTTCGAGCAACCGCTGGAACTCATCGTCGGTAAGCCTGACGCGATTGAGCTGCTGGAATTTCTCGCGAAAGTTTGCTTCCAGCGTGATGCGGTCGCGGATGTCGCTCCGACAGATGTACTTGAGATCGCCCAGCTTGTCGATCAACTCCAGTTCAATCTGACGTTCATTCATGACCATCGACAGCCCCAAGCATCACATGGCATTGCGAAAAATCCATTTTGATCACCTGCTTTTTCAAAACCAGGCCGGCAACACATTTTCGTGTCAAAACGCGGCGGCCTGCGGGCTTTGTTAGCAGCAGGCCATCCGATGGTGGCCGAGGCTGTTTGACCAGGCACACCTCAGCCCGCCAGCCCGTGCAGGAGCCCGAGCCCCGCACAGACGCCGATCACCGGAATCACGCCGGCCTTGTAGCGGATCAGCGCCACCAGCGCGCCGGCGCCGATCACGGCGGCGAGCCATTCAAAGCGCCCGCTAAAGCCGGCCGGCCACAGCACGTGCTCGGCGAAGAACAGCGCCAGGCTCAGGATCACGCCGACCACGGCGGCGGTGATGCCGGTCAGCGGGGCCGTGAACTTGAGATCCCCGCGCGTCGCCTCGACCCAGGGGCCGCCGATCAGGATGAACAGGAAGGACGGCAGGAACGTGAACACGGTCGCGACCACGGCGCCGAGCGCGCCGGCCCAAGCCAGAGCGTCCGGCCCGAGGACCTCCTTGGTCCAGGCACCGACGTAGCCGACGAAGGCGACGACCATGATCAGCGGTCCCGGCGTGGTCTCGCCGAGCGCGAGGCCGTCGATCATCTGCGCGCCGGTGAGCCAGTGGAAGTGCTCGACCGCGCCCTGATAGACGTACGGCAGCACCGCATAGGCACCGCCGAAGGTCAGCAGCGCCGCCTTCGTGAAGAACAGGCCCATGTCGACCAGCACGCCGCCGAAGACGAGGGCCAGCAGCCCGAGTCCGCCGGCCCAGAGTCCGAAGCCACCGAGCGCAAGGCGCGTGAGCCGCCCGCGGTCGATGCGCGCGTGCGCCGGGGTCGGCGTGTGGTCGTCGATCAGCGCCGGGCCGTAGCTCGCCTTGCCGGCGCCGTGGCCGCCCCCGCCGCGGAAGCACTGCGGTGCCAGCCGCCCGCCGAGCGCCCCGATCAGGCCGGCGCCGATCACGATCAGCGGAAACGGCAGATCGAACACGGCGATGCCGAGGAAGGCCGCGGCGGCGATGGCCCACAGCACGGGGTTCTTCAGCGCCCGCGAGCCGATGCGCCAAGCCGCGAACACGACGATCGCGGTGACCGCCGGCTTGATGCCCCACAGCACGCCGGCCACGGCCGGCACCTGACCGAAGGCCAGGTAAATCCAGCTCAGTGCGATCAGCACGAACACCGAGGGCAGCACGAACAGCGCGCCGGCGGCGATGCCGCCCTTCGTGCCGTGCAGCAGCCAGCCGATGTAGGTCGCGAGCTGCTGCGCCTCGGGGCCGGGCAGGACCATGCAGTAGTTCAGCGCGTGCAGGAAGCGCGACTCGCTGATCCAGCGCCGGTGCTCGACCAGATCCTGATGCAGGATCGCGATCTGTCCGGCCGGCCCGCCGAAGCTGATGCAGCCGAGGCGCAGCCAGTAGCGCAGCGCCTCG
>JAFEGB010000298.1 GCA_018240295.1 Pseudomonadota bacterium | reverse complement strand
GAACTGCCGCTCGCCGGCCCGCCGGTGCGCAGCCTCGCACCGGTGCCCGGGCGGCTCGCCGGCGTGCGCGTGCTGCTCGCCGATGCCGGCGCCACCGCCCGCGGCATCGTCGGCCGGGCGCTGGAGCACTGGGGCTGCGACTGCGTCGAGGCCCATGACGCCGATGCGCTGCTCGACACCGCGCTCTCGGCCGCCGGGTCCGGCCGGCCGTTCCGCTTCTGCCTGATCGATTTCCGGCTGCCGCCGCAGGGCGCGCTGAAGGCGCAGCAGCGGCTGCTGGCCGAGCGCAACGCCGGCCGGCTGCCGGCCTCGACGACGATCCTGCTGCTGACCGAGGGCGAGCGGCTCGAACTCGACGGCGAGCCGCTCGCCGCCGGGCTGCCGGTGCTGATGAAGCCGGTCACCGCCTCGCGCCTGCACGACGTGCTGATCGAACACCTGGACCATGAACTCGGGATCGACAACACCAGCGTGCCGGCTCCGGGCGAGGACTGGCACCGGCTCGGTGCGGTGCTGCGCGGCGCGCAGGTGCTCGTGGTCGAGGACAACGCCGTCAACCGCATGGTCGCCGAGGAACTGCTTGAACGGCTCGGCATCCGCGTCACCGCTGCCGCCGACGGCGGCAGCGGCGTCGAGCTGGCGCTGGCCGGGCGCTATGACGCGGTGCTGATGGACCTGCACATGCCGGGCATGGACGGCTTCGAGGCCACCGCGCGCATCCGCGCCGATGGCCGGCACGATGCGCTGCCGATCATCGCGATGACCGCCGCCGTGTTCGACGAGGACCGCCGCGCCACCGCCGCCGCCGGCATGAACGATCACCTCGCCAAGCCTGTCGAGCGCGACGAGCTGATCCGCGTGCTGCGCCGCTGGATCGCGCCGCGCATCAGCACGGCCCCCGTGCCGTTCCCCCCTGCCGCCACCGAGGTCGATGCCATGTCCGGAGCCCGTCCTGTCGTGCCCGGTGCCGCCGTGCCTGCCGATCTGCCCGCCGAAGCCGGCGATGAGGCGCTGCCGGTGCTGCCCGGCTTTGATCTGGACAGCGCCTGCCTGCGCCTCGGCGGCGATCGCGCGCTGCTGCGCCGGCTGATGCAGACCTTCGCGAGCGGTTACGCCGATGCCGGGGTCCGGCTGCGCGCCGCGTTCGCGCAGCCGGCGCGCAGCGAACTCGTGCGCCTGCTGCACACGCTCAAGGGTGCCAGCGGCAGTATCGGCGCCACCGGCCTGCAGGCCGAATCGGCACGGCTGGAAACCCTGCTGCGCGGCGGCGGCGAGCCCGGGGACATCGAGGCGCTGAGCACGCTGCTCGATGCGACGCTGGCGACGCTGGCCCGGTATCTCGATGAGACCGCGACGCCGGCTGCCGCTGCGGCCGTGCCGGTTCCGCCACCTGCCTCCGCAACCCTGTCGGCCTCGCTGCGCGAACTGCAGGGCTTGCTCGAATCACACCGGCTGGTGCCGGATGCGCTGGTCGCGCGCCTGCGCAGCGACTGCGGGGGACACGAAGTTGCAATCAAGCTGCTCACGGCCGTGGATAATTTTGATTATGAACAGGCCTCCAGATACCTGGAGTTGCTGATAACGGAGTACGAGCATGACGGCCTGGGGACCTCCGGACCATCACGACCTTCATGAGCAGCCGCCACGCGTGCTGCTCGTCGATGACGCACCGATCAACCTCCAGTTGCTGGCCTCCGCGCTCGGCCGCGGGTATGAGCTCCACGTCG
>JAFEGB010000297.1 GCA_018240295.1 Pseudomonadota bacterium | reverse complement strand
TGCGACCAGCGGCGCTGGCACTGCCACGGATTCGTAGGCTGGCGAGCACCTGAAACGTGCTTCTGCCTCGTTCACGCATCGGCCGGATCGGTGTCCGGCGCGAAGAAGTTCGGGTCGATGAATTCGATGAAGCGCTTGGCCTGGGGGGTCAGGAATTTTCCGCGACGCATCGCCACGCCATAGGTGCGGCGCGGGAAATAGCGGTTCAGCGACAGCGACGACAGCTTGTCGTCCGGCGTCAGGCAGATGCCCGAGACGATCGAGATGCCGAGGCCCATCTCGACATAGCGCTTGATCACCGCCCAGCCGCCGGCTTCGAGCCGGACGTTCAGGCTCAGGTTCTGCGCCTGGAAGGCGAGTTCGACCATCGACAGCGTGTTCAGGCCGCGCGGCGGCAGGATGAATTCGTAGGGACTGATGTCGGCGAGCGACACTTCGAGGCGGCCGGCGAGCGGGTGTTCGAGCGGCGTGATCAGCGTCTGGTCGTAGGCGTGGATCGGCTGGTAGCTCATGTCGTCCGGCACTTCCCGGAACGATCCGACCGCGAAATCAACCTCGTCCTCGCGCAGCAGCCGCAGGCCCTCGCGCCCCGGCACATTGTGAAAGCGCACGCGGATGCCGGGGTGCGCGGCGCTGAAGCGCGTCACCACGTCGGGCAGCAGGTAGAGGATCGTGGCTTCGCCGGCCGTGATGTTGAGCTCCCCCGACTCGACGCTGCCGCGCCGGGCGAGGAAGGTCTCGGGCAGGCCATCGAGGCCTTCGAGCAGCGGCAGTGCCATCTCGTAGAGGGTCTGGCCCTCGGGCGTGAGCCGGATGCGCGGGCCGCGGCGTTCGAACAGCGTTACGCCCAGCTCCCGCTCAAGCGCCTGAATCTGCAGGGAGACAGACGGCTGGCTCAGGAACATGCGCTCGGCCGCCCGCGAGATGCTGCCGGTCTGCACCGCATAGCAGAAGCCGCGCAACTGCTGCAGCCGGTTGTGTTTGTAGTAGTGGCGGGGCAGCGGCGAATTCATCGTCGGCGGGCAGATGTTGACTGTCTTATATTGATGGCGTGAATGTTTAGTATTGACGATTGAGCCTTGTCAATTGCTGCATAGCCACATTAGACTGCGCGCAATTTCTCGGTACGCGATCACGTTTCGCGATGTGAAATTACATGAAGCGCCGTTCATCATCCCGGCGCCTGTTTCGCGCCACACCTCTTGTTACTGGAGAACCGTCGCATGCCGCACCTGAGCCTTGAGCAGCTGAAGAACGACTGGGCCGAAAATCCGCGCTGGAAGGGCATCACCCGTGCCTACTCGGCCGAAGACGTTGTCCGTCTGCGCGGCACTGCCGGCGTCGAGTACACGCTGGCCACGAAGGGCGCCGAGAAGCTCTGGAAGTACCTGAACACCGAGCCGTTCATCAATGCGCTGGGCGCGCTGACCGGCAACCAGGCCATGCAGCAGGTCAAGGCCGGCCTGAAGGCGATCTACCTGTCGGGCTGGCAGGTCGCGGGCGATGCCAACCTCGCCGGCGCGATGTATCCCGATCAGTCGCTGTATCCGGCCAACTCGGTGCCGGCCGTCGTCGAGCGCATCAACAACACGCTGATGCGCGCCGACGAACTGCACCATGCCGAAGGCAACGACTCGATCGACTTCTTCCAGCCGATCGTCGCCGACGCCGAGGCCGGCTTCGGTGGCGTGCTGAATGCCTTCGAACTCATGAAGGCCATGATCAAGGCCGGCGCCTCGGGCGTGCACTTCGAGGACCAGCTCGCCTCGGTCAAGAAGTGCGGCCACATGGGCGGCAAGGTGCTGGTGCCGACCCGCGAAGCCGTCGAGAAGCTGACCGCCGCGCGTCTGGCCGCTGATCTCATGGGCGTGCCGACGCTGCTCGTCGCCCGTACCGACGCCGAAGCCGCTGACCTGCTGACCAGCGATGTCGACGACAACGACAAACCGTTCTGCACCGGCGAGCGCACCGTCGAAGGCTTCTACCGCGTCAAGCCGGGTCTGGAGCAGGCGATCAGCCGCGGCCTGGCCTACGCGCCGGTCGCCGATCTGGTCTGGTGCGAGACCGGCAAGCCGGATCTCGAGTACGCGCGCAAGTTCGCCGAGGCGATCCACGCGAAGTTCCCGGGCAAGATGCTGGCCTACAACTGCTCGCCGTCGTTCAACTGGAAGAAGAACCTCGACGACGCGACCATCGCCAAGTTCCAGCGCGAGCTGGGCGCGATGGGCTACAAGTTCCAGTTCATCACGCTGGCCGGCT
>JAFEGB010000296.1 GCA_018240295.1 Pseudomonadota bacterium | reverse complement strand
GCGGTGGCAGCGGGCGGGAGGGCGATGGCAGCCGGGGCTGGCCAGGATCGACCCGGGTGCGGTCGATGCCGGCGCGGTACGGGCGGCGGGCGAACCGGTTACGGATGTCGCGGGCTGGCTTGCGGCAGCGGCGATGGCCGGTGGAGCGGTCGGGCAGCGGGGCGCGGGTGAGGGGGCGTCGGGACAGGACGCAAGAAATCCGGCCAGGATGCAGAAGATCAGGATGCGCCCGCCCCGCGGCTGCGGGCTTGATCTCCGGCACCGGCTCCGCGCCGCCGCTTCAGGCCGCGATCTGCCCGAGCAGCATGCGCACCTCGGCGGCCCGCGCCTCGGCGTCGGCCAGCGGTTTCTGGATGCGCAGCTTGTGCTGACCGTCGAGCCGGGAGGTCTTCGGCTGCTTGTGGATCAGCACCAGCAGGCGGCTCACGTCGATGTTCGGCTCCGGGCCGAACACGATGCGCCCGCCCTCGGGGCCGGCCTCGATCTTGCGGATGCCGACCGGGCCGGCGGCGAGCTTCAGTTCGGTGATGCGGAACAGGTTCTGCACCTGCGCCGGCAGCAGGCCGAAGCGGTCGATCATCTCGACCTGCAGCTCCTGCAGCGCCGTGGCGTCGGTGCAGCTGGCGATGCGCTTGTACAGCATCAGCCGCGCGTGCACGTCGGGCAGGTAGTCCTCGGGGATCAGCGCCGGCACGCCGAGGCTGACCTCGGGGCCGTGATCGAGCGGGCGGTCGAGCGCCGGCGTGCGCCCGGACCGGATCGCCTTCACCGCGCGTTCGAGCATGTCCATGTACATCGTGTAGCCGACCTCGTGGATCTGGCCGCTCTGCTCCTCGCCGAGCAGTTCGCCGGCCCCGCGGATCTCCAGGTCGTGGTTGGCGAGCATGAAGCCGGCGCCGAGTTCTTCGAGCGATTCGATGGCCTCGATGCGCTTGACGGCATCGGCGGTCATGCTCTTGCGGTTCGGCACGATCAGGTAGCAGTAGGCGCGGTGGTGCGAGCGGCCGACGCGGCCGCGCAACTGGTGCAGCTGCGCCAGCCCGAGCTTGTCGGCGCGCTCGATGATGATGGTGTTGGCGCTCGGCACGTCGATGCCGGATTCGACGATGGTCGTGCACACCAGCAGGTTGCAGCGCTGGTGGTAGAAATCGAGCATGACCTTTTCGAGCTCGCCGGCGCCCATCTGGCCGTGCGCGACCGCGACGCGCGCGCCGGGCACGAGCTGCGCGAGTTCCTGTGCACGGCGGTGGATGCTGTCGACCTCGTTGTGCAGGAAGTACACCTGCACGCAGCGCTTCAGATCGCGCAGGACGGATTCCTCGATCAGCGCTCCGTTGTACTCG
>JAFEGB010000295.1 GCA_018240295.1 Pseudomonadota bacterium | reverse complement strand
TTTCCCTCTTCCCTGGCCGGTGCCGAGTACGTGGCCTGGGTGGAGATCGAAAACGAACTGGATGCAACCGAGCAGGAGCTGCTGCGTGTCTTTGCCATGAACATTGGCGGAGGTCTGCACAATGTCGCCTTGTTCAGTCGTCTTGACGAACTGGCCTATAGCGATTCGCTGCTCGGACTTCCGAACCGGAATGCTCTGCTGCGAGCCATCGAAGCAGCCCGATCAGGCAGTGCGCGGCAGGATCACACCTTGCTGCTGCTGGATGTCGACAGCTTTGCCGGACTCAATCTGGCACTCGGTCCTGCATATGGGGATTCGCTGTTGCGACGCATCGGTCAGCAACTGCGGCAAAGGCTTGATCCAACAGTGCTGATCGCCCGGGTGGGCGGTGACTTGTTTGCACTGCTCGGCCCCAGCCACCTGATCGACCCGGCGGAAGTGCGTCGCAAGCTCGCGGATGATCTCGATGCAGTGAAGGACGGCGGTACCTGCACCTTTGGCAGCGCAGCATTGCCGCTGGCCAGGTTCGAGGGCAATGCCGGCGAGGCGCTGACGACCGCCATGCTGCTGATGCGGAATGCCAAGCGGCGCGGGCATGGGCAGCATCAGGACTGGATTCCCTCGCTGGCCGCGGAGGCCGGAAGCAGGTTCGAGTTGCTGAACCAGTTTCGCGACGCGCTGGAAAGTGACGGCTTCACGATTGAACTGCAACCGCAGGTCAACCTGACCACCGGGGCAGTGGTGGGGGTGGAGGCGCTGGCCCGCTGGCGCCGGGCGGATGGCAGCCGTGTTCCGCCGGATGTTTTTATTGGCCTGGCTGAAACGACAGGCCTGATACAGCCTTTGAGCGAGCGCATTTACGCGCAGGCGTTTGAAGCGGCTGATCAACTTGCCGAGGCCGGATTTGCTCATGTTCATGTTGCGATAAATGTATCGGCAAGGCAGTTTATGAGCAATGGCCAGTTGCCGAAATTCCAGAATCATCTCGGCGCCAAGATGATTTCCGCGAAGCGGATCGAAGTTGAAATCACGGAAAGTACCGCGATGGAAAATTATTCCGTAATCCGGGGGACGCTGGAGAGCCTGCGCCGTTGCGGACATACGGTGGCAATAGATGATTTTGGCACCGGTTATTCTTCCCTGGCCTGCCTGCGGAATCTGCCTGCCGATCTGCTGAAGATTGACAGGAGCTTCGTGCAGGAAATCGGTGGCGAGGCGGATCAGACTGCCATTGCTGATCTGGTGATTCGGCTTGGTCAGAGACTGGGCCTGAATACGATTGCCGAAGGAGTGGAGACGCCGGCACAGGCCGGCTGGCTGCGGGCACGCGGTTGTAATCTGGCCCAGGGCTGGCTGTTTTCCCGCCCTCTGCCGCTTGATGTATTGATTCCGTGGCTGGAAAAGGGGCAGGACAGAGTCCAGGTCTGATGCGTTGACCCCGGAGCCCGGTTCCGTCCGGATCCGGAATGTGCCGCGGCTGCGGGCTGCCGAACCGCCGTCGTGCCCGGAGGGCATGATCCGGGGCGAAGCGCCGTGTCATCCTTCGCTGGCGGCTGCCGGACTTTGCCCTCCGCTCCGGTCGATCCGTGCGATGCGCACGGAGCCGGCCCTGCATCCGTGCCCTGAACCTTTTCGCCCCCGTCGTGCGTCCCGGCGCCACGCCACCCGCGGCCTGCCCGATCCTTCCCGGAGCGCGAATCATGCGGATTCCCCGGCTTCGCCCCAGCCTCGCCCTTTTGATCCTGCTGTTCGCGCTGCTGCCGGCACTCGCCGCGCCGGTGGCCGAGGAACTGACGCTGTTCCACGTCGGTGATCAGGAATCCTGGCTGATCAGCGCGCAGGGCAACCGGTACGACACGCCGGATGATCCGATCAGCTTCTACGGCGGGGCCGCGCGGCTTTCGGCGCTGCTGCAGCAGCAGCGCACGGCAGCGCTGGCGGCAGGGCGGGCGGTGCTGGTGCTCAATGCCGGGGATTCCTTCCTGCCGGGGCCGCGGCTGACGGCGAGCCTGAAGCATCTCGCGCAGGCCGCCCCGGGAGGCGGGCAGGATTTCTACGATGCCATCGTGCTGCGCCGGCTCGGCTTCACGGCCGTCTGCTTCGGCAATCACGAGTTCGACCTCGGCCCGGACGTGACCGCGCAGTTCGTCGCGGTGGCCGGCACGCCGTATCTGTCGGCCAACCTCGATTTCTCCGGCCATGCTGCGCTGCAGGCGCTGGTTGCAGAAGGGCGGATCGCGAAGACCCTGATCGTCGATACGCCGAAGGGCAACCGGATCGCCGTGATCGGTGCGACCACGCCGCGGCTGCCGGACATCTCCTCGCCCGGGGCGGTCACGGTGCGTGACCGTGACCCGGCCGCGGACGAGGACACGAAGCTGCTGGCACTCGCGCCCTTGCTGCAGGCCGAGATCGACCGCGCGCGCTCGGCGGGCGCGAGCGTCGTCGTGCTGCTCAGCCACCTGCAGGGCTACCGCAACGAGCTGAAGCTGGTGCCGAAGCTCAGCGGCCTCGACGTGTTCGTCTCCGGCGGCGGCCATGAGCTGATGACTTCGCCCGGCATGGCGACGATCCTCGATGAGCCGGCCATGATCCGGGGCTATCCGCAGGTCGTCGCGCTCGAGGACGGCAGCCGCGTGCTCGGCGTCACCGGCAACTTCGGCAATCGCTATGTCGGCGAACTGCAGCTGTCGCTCGATGCGCAGGGGCGGGTGCGGCGCGATGCCGACGGCGTGCCGCTGACCGGCACCGGCAGCCGCATGCACCGCGTCAGCGGCAACCCGGCCGATGCCGATCACGTCCTGCCCGATCCGGTCATCGAGGCCGGGGTCGTGCAGCCGGTGCGGGCGTTCATCGCGGCGCTGAGCGAGCAGAAGATCGCCACGACCCCCGTCGAACTCAACGGCGTGCGCGGCTCGGCGGCGGAGTCCGGCGCGCAGGCGCAGTACGGCGTGCGCAACAGCGAGACCAACCTCGGCAACCTGGTCGCCGACGCCGTGCGCTTCGCCGCCGGCACCGACCTCGCGATCCAGAACGGCGGCGGCATCCGCACCTCGATCCGGGCCGGCGAGGTGAGCGCCGGCGACGTGTTCAACGTGCTGCCGTTCACGAACCTGATCGTGCAGTTCCGCGGGCTGGACGCCGGGCAGCTCCGCATCCTGATGGAGCATGCGCTGGCGAATGCCTCGCCGGACGGGGCCGCGAGCGGGCGCTTTGCGCAGGTCTCGGGCCTGCGCATCGTCTACGACTCGCGCCGCCCGCCGCTGCAGCTCGATGCCGACGGCAGGCCCGCAGGCGGCGGACGCATCCTGTCGATGACGCTCGATGACGGCACGCAGCTGGTCGAGGACGGCATCGTCCGCACCGGTGCCCGGCCGCTGTCGCTCGCGACGATCGACTTCACGGCCCGTGGCGGCGACGGCTATCCGTTCGCACGCCTCGGGCTGACGCCGGAGCCGCTGGTGCACACGATCCATTATCAGGAGGCGCTGCTCGACTACCTGAGTCAGCCGGCGGACAAGGGCGGGCTCGGCGGCGTGATCGACACGAGGCGCTACGGGCCGGTCGATCCGCAGGCGGGCGGGGGCAGGCTGATCGATCGGGCGCTGCTGAAGCCGGTGTCGGGGCTGCCGGGGCGGGTGAGCGTCGGCAGGCGCGAGGCGGCGGTTTGATCCCTGACGAGTGAGCATCGGCCCTGCCGGCCGAAGGGTCCGCACTACTTGCCGTGGATGGGTCGATGCCTGCGGCGCAAGGCTGCGCCCATGCCGCGCAGGCATTCGCCCATGCGCGGCATCTGCACTTGCCGGCGCTGCATGCATCGATCGATGCATGCAGCGCAGGGATCGATGCATGTGCCACAGCGGTTGCTGTTCGGTCAAAAATGACCGACGCTGCAGTGCATGTAATGGCAACGCCGGAAGCCAGGGCCATGAAGGGCAGCGAGTTCATCCACAAGGTCCGGCGGTACGCAAAAGCCAGTGGGCTCGCGTTCGAGTGGCGGCCCGAGCTTGGCAAGGGCAGCCACGGCGTGCTGATCCTCGGCGGACGGCGCACGGTCGTGCGCAACCTCAAGGACGAACTCAAGACGGGCACTTTGCACGCCATGCTCAGGCAACTGGGCATCGCGGCGGACGATCTGTAAGGAGGCCATCATGCAGAGCTTCACCTACCCCGTGGCACTCACGGCTGACGAGCACGATGGCGGGTTCGTCGTGACCTGCCGGGACATCCCCGAAGCGATCACGCAGTGCGAAAGCCCGGCGGATTGCCTGGAAGAAGCCGAAGGCGCCCTGCAGGCCGCCGTCGAGGCTCGCATCATGGACGATCTGGACATCCCGCCAGCGAGCGAGCCTGTGCACGGAGAGATTGCGGTATCCCTGCCGGTCACGACGGCGCTCAAAGCCGCGCTGTACCTCTCGATGCGCGATGCCGGGCTCAGCAAGTCGGCGCTCGCCCGACGGCTCGGCATCGACGAGAAGGAAGCGCGGCGCATGCTGACCCCGGGTCACCCGACGAAGGCAGTCGTTCTGGAGCGCGCGCTGCATGCGCTCGGCAAGCGCATCGAGATCAAGGTGGCGTAGCGGCGGGCGGCGGTCCGGCCTGGTGCGGTTCGGTGAAAGGACTCAGGAATTGGCAAGCGCAAGCTCTCACGTCGCCGCCCCTGCCCCGATGAACTGCGCCAGTTCCGGCGTGTGCGGATTCGCCATCAGCGTCTTCGAGGCGCCTTCCACCCGGCTCGTAGGCTGGGTTTCCTTCGTCAACCCAGCCTACGAGCTGATCTGCCCAGCGAGCTGAGTGATGCCCGCATAACCAAGCCTTGTGTCTTGCGGCTTGTAACTACGCATCTACGGTGACGGTTTAGACAACCCAAGCGCCAAATCCGCCAGGACAAACGGTTTTATCACCATCCATTTTTGTCAAAGAAGCAATTCGACAACGGAAACGCAGTCTACTTCACTTAAGGAGTCTTGGTATGTCATTGATCAGCGAAGAGTACGTCGCAGCGTACGCTCGAGCAACGGGAACCGATCACAATCATGCACGAGAAAAACTGCGTCGAATAAAGGAGCCGCTTCGCAGTCGT
>JAFEGB010000294.1 GCA_018240295.1 Pseudomonadota bacterium | reverse complement strand
TGATGGCGGCGGTTTCCTCCCGCAGGGTTTCGAGTTTCGCTGCCAGCATCGGCAGCAGGGTCTGCAGGCGCTGGATGTCGTCCTGCAGCTCGCGCGAACGCCCGGTCAGGGTGTCCTGCTGCCGGTGCAGGTTTTCGGTTTCCTGCAGCAGCGCGTCGCGTGCGGCACGCAGCGCCGGGAGTCCGGCCTCGATCTGCCCGCGTTCCATACGCAGGCGTTCCAGTTCGGGGCCCAGGGCTTCGAGTGCCCGGAGGGCCTGCTGCTCGTCACGCTGTGCCGCATCCCGTGCCTGCCCGGCCGCGGTCAGGGCGGTCTGCGCATCGAGCAGGCGCGCTCTTGCCTCGCGTTCGGCGGCGTCGATCGCTTCGATTTCGGTCTTGCGCTCATCGAGCAGTGCCAGCGCGGCCCGGGCACGTTCGGCCTCGCGTTCGAGCTGTCCGGATTCGGCGCGCCGGGTCTCCAGCGTGTCGAGGGTGGCCGCGAGCCGGGTGCGCAGTTCGCCCAGTTCCTCGGTCGTGCCGGCGATCTCGGCCCGGCGACCGTCGAGGCCGGCGAGGTCTTCCTGCAGCTCCTTCAGCTGTGCGCTCAGGGCGTCGCGCCGGGCGGCCAGCGTTTCGGTTTCGGACTGCTGCCGGACCCGGTCGGCGCGCAGCTCGCCGAGCCGGCCGTCGAGCCGGGCGAGTTCCTCGCGCCGCGCATCGAGCCGGGCGACCACGTCTTCGAGAAAGGCTGCCGCCGGCATGCGCCGCAGGGCCGCGCTGTAGTGCAGGCCGCAGACGAGTGCGATCAGCACGCTGAGGATGCCGGCCAGCGCACCGCCGCAGGCAAGCCAGATCAGGGTGTTGGTATCCAGTGTCATGGCAGGGACATCCTTGCAGGCATCAGCGGGAGACGGCGTCGGGGCTGATGGCCGGTGCGGCCGGGGCGGGCACCGGGGAGGCGGGCAGGTCCGGCGGCGGGGCGGCAGCGGTGACGGCCTGTACGGCGTCGCGTTCGGCGCGCAGACGCCCGATCTGTTCGCGCAGGCTCAGCACGGTGGCTTGGTCCTGGGCGATGCGGGTGCGCAGGGTTTCGCCTTCCGCGGCCTGGGGCCTGAGCGTCGCCAGCGTGGCTTCGAGGGCGACGCGCTGGCGGTCGAGCTGCCCGACCTCGGCGCCCAGGGATTCCTGGCGCGCCCGGATCTGCGCCAGTCGGGTCTGCTGGTTCTCCAGCTCGGCTTCGGCCCTGGCGGCTTCGCTGCGGGCGGCTTCGAGGTTCCTGCCGGCCGCTTCCAGGCGCGCGGCGTCGGCTTCGAGGGCGCTCCTGCGGGCCGTCAGGGTATCGAGCGTCTGCGTGAGCGCCGCGACCTCGCGCTCGGCGCGCTGCTGCTGTTCCTGCAGGCGCTTCAGTCCGGCCTGGGCCTCGGCCGCGGCGCTGACCGTGCCGTCGAGTTCGGTCTTCTGCTTGCGCAGGCGCGCGACTTCCTCGGCGAGCGGGGTCTGCTGAGCGCGGGTTTCACCGAGCTGGGCCTGAGTGCTCGCCAGCGCGACCTGCGCCGTCTGCAGATCGCGATTCAGCCGTTCGAGCTGCTGGCGGGCGCTGTCGGCGGCGCGCTGCGCCTCGGCCGCGGCGCTGACCGTGCCGTCGAGTTCGGTCTTCTGCTTGCGCAGGCGTGCCACTTCTTCGGCGAGTTGCGTCTGCTGGCCCCGGGTTTCGCCGAGCTGGCCCTGCGTGCCGGCCAGCGCGGCCTGTGCCGTCTGCAGGTCGCGGTTCGCGCGTTCCAGCTGCTGGCGGGCGGTTTCGGCGGTGCGCTGCGCCTCGGCCGCGCCGCGGGTGTCGCGTTCGAGCTGCTGGCGCTGCTGGTCGAGCCGCGCGAGTTCCTGTTCCAGTCGCTTCGCCTCGTCCTTCAGGCGATCGCGCTCGGCACCGGCGGTGGCGACGGTCCGCTTCAGCTCGGTTTCCTGGCCGCGCAGGCCGTCGACCCGTTCCGCGGCCGTCTTCAGTTCCTGCTCCGCCTGCCCGAGCCGCCGCTCGGCTTCCTTCTGCTGGGCCAGCGCCGCGTCGCGGCCCTGCTCGGCCTTGCCCTGCTGCGCCCGGGCGCTGCGTTCGGCCTCGGCGGCGGCACGGCGGCGCTCCTCGGCTTCGCCGCTCTGGCGTTCGGCGGTTTCTCGCTGGTCGTTGAGACCGGTCAGCGTGGCTTCGGCATTCCTGATGGCGCTGGCGAGGCCATCGCGCCGGCGGCCGGCGGCTTCCAGTTCGGCGCGGTTGTCGGTGACTTCCTGGCGCAGTTTCCCGGCTTCCTCGCGCAGCCGGATCGCGGCAGCCTGTCCGGATTCGGTCTCGGTGCGCAGACGGGCCAGATCGCTGGCGAGCGCCTCGCGGCTGCGGCCCAGCTCGGCGAGTTCGCGTTCGAGGCGGCTGCGTTCGGTGCCGAGCGTGCCGAGCGCATCAAGGTGCCCGACGCGCTGCGCCTGCCAGTTGCGCCGCTCGCTCGCGTCGCCGATCACGCCGAACAGCACGGTGCCAAAGCTGCCGAGTGCGAGCGCGCTGGCCAGGCCGAGTGCCAGCTGCACGCGCGGCCAGGCCGGCGGCGCGGCAGACGGGGGGATGGGCTCATAGCCCGGCCGGTCGGGTGCCGGCGATGACGCGTTCGACGCACTCATCCATGTTCTCCCGCAGTTCGTAGACCCAGAAACGCACGACCCGCCAGCCGAGCGCGCGCAGTTGATGGTCGCGCCACAGATCGGCGGCCTTGCGCCGGCCGTCGGGATCGCGGTGGTAGCGGTCGCCGTCCACTTCGATGTCGAGCTTCACGGCATCGCTCAGCAGTGCCAGATCGAGCCGGCGGCCGGCAACCGGGTATTGCGCAATCGTCTGCACGCCGCGGGCAGCGAGGGCGCGGTGCAGCCGTTCCTCCCACGGTGACTCGAAGCCGGCCGGCCCGGCGGGTGCGGTGCGTCGGCGCGCGAGCAGGGCTTCGAGGTGCGGGATGCCGCAGCGGGCGGCGTAGTCGAGATCGCCGAACACGTGGCAGACGGCGCGGGCCCGGCTGACGGCGACGTTGACCAGATGGCCGGTCTCGCGCAGGAACGCACGCGCGCCGGCCGGCAGGTCGGCGCCGACACAGAGGCTGAACAGCATCAGATCCCGGGCATCGCC
>JAFEGB010000293.1 GCA_018240295.1 Pseudomonadota bacterium | reverse complement strand
GATCCGCAACTGCTCGCCGCCGCCCGCGCCGCGCTCGCGCAACTCGATGCCGCCCTGCACGCCGCACGTCCGGAAGCCGTGAAGGCCCTGAAGGACGCGGATCGCCGCCATGTCGTCGAAGCCCTGAACGCCGCCGCCGCCGAAGTCACCGCCCGCCTCGGCGCGCTTCCGGCCGCCACGCGCAGGACGCTGGTCCGCGACAGCGCCGCACACAGCCCGCGGCTTGCGGCCTGGTTCGCGAAGCACGGCTACGACGACTAGCCGACCGGCGGCACCGCCGCCTCCGCATCCGGCTCAGCGGTAGAACGCCACGATCGCGCCGATGCCGAGCACGTATGCCAGCGGATACAGCCAGATCACCCAGCCGTCGATACGCTGCAGCACAGCGCTGGCCCCGCCGGCCTCCAGTCTGCGCATGTACACGGCGAGCACGAACATGCAGCCGGTGACGACGAAGGCGCTGAGCAGCAGCGTATCGAGGAAGCTCAGGTAGCCGAGCCGTGGCAGGTCGCTGGAGATCGTGAAGTTGAAGGCGATGAACAACAGCAGGTTGCCGCCGGCGACCTCGACGCGCTTGCCGTAGTCGCGCAGGAACAGCGTCACCCAGGCGATGACGATGATCACCAGCACCGGCAGGAAGATCCGGTACGCGTAGTAATTCAGGTGCCGCTCGGCCGTGAAGCCGTAGGAAAACCGCGATACCGGCAGGCCGGTGGTTTCGGTCTCGCTGCTGATGCGGGTGTCGAAACCGGTCGTGACCCATTCCTCCTCGCCAAGCTGGCGGCCGAGACCGCTGTAGTCGGGCAGTTCGACAAAGCGGAATTTCCACTCCGGCGCGATCAGTTCGACACGGATGAAAAACCGCTGCGTATCGAACGGAAAACGCCGGAAATCGAAATCCGGTGCCTGCAGCGTGGTCGAGAAGCGCTCGTAATACTGTGCGGAACCGTCCGGGCGCAGCACGACGAGGCGCTTCTGCGCCCAGCGGTTGCCCTGCTGGTTGAACACGACGAACTCCGGCCACAGCGCGCCGTGCTGCTGCACGTACTGCGCGAAGGCGTCGCCGCCGAAGGTCTTCAGACGGCAGCCGCAGGACTCGGGATTGAAGGCCAGTGCCGGGTCGGTCCAGTCCATGCGCAGCGAGGCGACGGCACCGAAGTTCTCGCCACGCTGGTCGACGCCGGTGATCTGGTCCATGCGCACGCCGACCTGCACCTCGATCGGCACCTGCAGCAGCGGCCGGCCGAGCGGCTCGACCGGACCGTCGCCGAACGCGGCGGTGTCGATGCCGAGCAGCAGCCGGTACTGCGCGCCGCTCGCGCCATCGGGACGCGCGACGCGCAGGCGCGGTGCCGGGTCGGCGCTGCGAAACCCATGCGTCAGCGTCAGTCGCGCCGGCGCAGCGGTGCTGGTGCTGGCGGTGGCGAGCGGTTTGTCGCCGTAGTCGAGCAGCAGCAGTTGCGGTGGCAGCGGCGCCCCGTCGACGGCTTCGAGCCGCACCTGCAGCGTCTCGCCGGCCTGCACCGGCCGCAGCTCGACATAGCGCCAGGGTTCGTCGCCGGTGAAGGCGAGTCCGGTCGCCTGCACGCGCGCATCGCCGCCCCAGACACCGGCCAGGACGCTGACCGCCGCGATTCCCTCCTCGCCGGCGATCGTCAGCCGGTAGCCGCCGAAGCCCGGACGCAGCGGACTTGCGCTCAGCAGCAGCCGGTAGTCGCCGTCGGCCGGCACCGTGAACTCCAGATCGGCCGCATAACCGCCGGCGCTGTCGTCGGCCTGCGCGAGCACGTACTCGTCGAGCAGCGCCGCGTAGGCTGCCGGGTCCTCGGTGCGCCCGGCACGCAAGCGCTGGTAGCGCTCGCGGTAGTCGATGCGCGCCCGCTCGAGATCGAGCCCCGGCTTCAGCACCGCGAGCAGCGGATCGAGACTGCCGTCGAGGCCCTCGGCCCGAAACCTCAGCTGCGTGCCGGCCTTCAGTCCCGGCAGTGCAAACAGCACGCTCTGCCCGGCTTCGAGCCGGCCGCTCAGGACCTGCACCGCAGGAAGTTCAGCCACGGCCCCGGGGGGCCACGAGGCGAGCCCTGCACATACACACAGCCAGCACAAGACGATGAGACGACGACAGCCAGGGAGCGGAGACATTCGGGGCGCAGGTCCGGGGAGGATTCGATCCGTCACAGCGTAGCGGTACAGAACTGCAACGACTGACGCACGATGTGTTCCGGCATGGGCGCAGGAGCGTTGCAAACCGCGAATTGCCCCCGGCACGCACCGCTTCGCCTGCGCTAATTGACGCACCGCAAAAATGTGGGCGCTGGTGAAACTGCCTGCTGAAACGAGAGCAAACGCTTAATTCCATTGAACCTGGGCCGATATGCAAGGCTTGCAATGATTGCGCAGGCAGACCGGCTCAACTGTGCTTGACGGCAATGGCATATGGCTTGCTTACGGAGGAATTCCGCGCTTCAACGGCCGCGACCACCACCGCCGACACCTACGCCGACAACCGTGCCGTCACGAAGACTTGTCGATTTTGCACCGCACAATCCAGACCATGAACGCCGCTGCAAAGGCCATGACCACAAGCTTCTGTCCATTATTGCCGTGCTCAGTGCATACTGTTCAAGCAGTTGCCTCAGTACGTCCTGCAGGCATCTGTATCGGTACAGACCTCGCGACAAGGCCCTGCAGGCCCGTTTCTGACATGGACAGGCGGATGGGCTGCTGCACCCGGAACGCTTCAGAAACCGAAATGATGCAAATGCAATAGCAATCAATGTCGCTACGGCAATTCCGACATTCCTTCCGGAAAACCCCAATGGCCTGTAATGCCGCCCGCCGGAGCAGCCCGGAATCCGGTGCAAACCAGAAAGCGCAGGAAGGACCCCGCCATGTGAATACCGCCGAGGAGTCATCGATGGAATCCGCTTCCGCCCGCATCCTGACCGGCCACACGCAGGCGTGCGAGGTCGGCCTGGCCGTGCGCGAACTGCATGCCCAGATCAGTCAGCCCGATGCGGCGCTGGTCGTGGTGTTCTGTTCGACCGCCTATCCGCGTCCGGTGCTGGCCGAAGCCCTGCAGCATCATTTCGGTGACGTGCCGATGATCGGCTGCACGACCGCCGGGGAACTCGGCGCCAGCGGCTACCAGACCGGCGGCATCACCGGCTTCAGCCTGCCGGCGGCAGAATTCACGGTGGCGACCGCCCGGCTCGACGGTCTGGACGACGTCAGCCTCGATGCCGGCCAGCACTGTGTCGATGCCCTGCTCGCGCAGATGCCGGCGGTGACGGACGGGCAGGAGCGCTTCGCCCTGCTGCTGGTCGATGGCCTCGCGCAGCGCGAGGAACCGGTCGCCTATGCGCTGCAGCGCGCACTCGGGCGCACACCGCTGGTCGGCGGCTCGGCCGGTGACGGTCTGCACTTCGGCCGCAGCTGGGTCTATCACGATGGCGCCTTCCACACCCGCAGCGCCGTGCTGGCACTGGTCAGCACGCGCCGGCGCAGCCGGGTGTTCAAGACCCAGCACTTCACCCACGACAAGGAACGCCTGGTGGTCACCGAGGCCGATCCGAAGCGCCGGCGGGTGTTCGAGCTGAACGGCCTGCCGGCGGCGCAGGAATATGCCCGCCTGATCGGCGTGCCGGTGGCGGAACTTGCCCCCGAGACCTTCGCGGCCGCACCGGTGGTCGTGGTCATCGACGGCACCGATTACGTGCGCTCGATCCGCGAGGCCCACGCCGACGGCAGCCTGACCTTCTTCTGTGCGATCGAACTCGGGCTGGTGCTGCGCGTCGCGCAGGCCCGCGACATGGTCGCTCACCTCGACTCGTCGATGGACAGCATCCGCGCCGGGATCGGCGAACCGGATCTGGTCATCAGCTTCGATTGCGTGCTGCGCCGGCTCGAAGCCCGGCGCAAGCACTGCGAGGCTGCGCTCGGCGAACGCTTCCGGCGCTATCGCATGGTCGGGTTCAGCACCTACGGCGAGCAGTACGCCGGCGTGCATGTCAATCACACGCTGACCGGCGTCGCGATCGGCAGGTCCGGTGATGAATGAACTCCTGCCCCTGCCGGACGACCTCGAGACCCTGCAGGCGGAAGTCCTGCGACTGCGCAAGGTGGTGACGGCGCTGATCCGGCGCGCCGAGAAATCGACGACCAGCCTGGAGAGCGCCGAGTCCGGCTTCACGCTGTATCACACGGCCGCGCTGCTCGAAGACCACGTGCGCGAGCGCACGCTCGAGCTCGAGGCGACGCTGGCCGAGAACGAGCGCGTCACGCACGACCTGCGCCTCGCCAAGCAGGCACTGGAAGCCGAGATTGCCGAGCGCCGGCGCAACGAGGCCGGCCTGCGCCAGGCGGCGATGGTCTATTCGAGCACGCAGGACGGCATCGTCGTCTGCGACCCCGAGGGCACGGTGGTCGCCGTCAACCCGGCATTCTCGAACATCACCGGTTATGCGGAAGGCGAAGTCCTCGGCCGCAACATGCGCATGCTGCAGTCCGGCTACGAGGGCCGGGCGTTCTATCTGGATTTCTGGCGCGCGCTGCAGCAGAGCGGGCACTGGCAGGGCGAGATCCGCAATCGCCGGCGCAGCGGTGAACCCTACCTGCAGTGGCTGACGATCAACGCCGTGCGCGATGCCGACCAGACGATCATCCGCTATGTCGGCGTGTTCTCCGACATCACGGCGGTCCGCAACGCCCACGATCTCGAACACCTCGCGCACCACGACGCGCTGACCGGACTGCCGAACCGGCTGCTGCTGATCGCCGAACTCGACCAGGCGCTGCGCCGCGCCGCGCGCAGCGGAGGCGGCCTGGCGGTGCTGTTTCTCGATCTCGACCGCTTCAAGCTGGTCAATGACAGCTTCGGTCACACCGCCGGAGACGAGCTGCTGGTGCGGGCGGCCGGCCGGCTGCGCGAACGGCTGCGCCAGTCCGACCTGCTCGCGCGCCTCGGCGGCGACGAGTTCGTGGTCGTGCTTGAGGAGGTCACCGAACCCGAGCGTGCCGCCGGCGTCGCGCAAACGCTGATCGAAGCCCTGCAGCAGCCCTTCCTGCTCGGCGGCGGCCACGAGGTCTGGATCGGTGCCAGCGTCGGCATCAGCCTGTACCCGGCCGACGGGGCCGAGGCCGGGGCGCTGATCCAGCGTGCCGACACTGCGCTGTATCGCGCCAAGGAGGACGGTCGCGGCAATGCGCGCTTCTATCTGGAGGCGATGACGCGCGCCGTCGAGGAGCGCCTGGTGCTGGAGGCGCGCCTGCGCCGTGCGCTCGAACGCGGGGAGCTGGTGCTGTACTACCAGCCGCAGATCATGCTCGGCGAACCGGCCGCACTTGGTGTCGAGGCGCTGGTGCGCTGGCGGCGGCCGGACGGCAAGATGGTGCCGCCGTCCGACTTCATCCCGCTCGCCGAGGAAACCGGGCTGATCGTGCCGCTCGGCGAATGGGTGCTGCGCGAGGCCTGCCGCTGCCTGCGCCGCTGGCTGGCCGATGGCGTGCCGATCCACTCGATGGCCGTGAACCTGTCGGCCCGGCAGCTGCGCCTGCACGCGCTGGCGCCGCAGCTCGCGGCCATCCTCGACGAGACCGGCGTGCCGGGGCGGTATCTCGAACTCGAACTGACCGAGAGCGCGCTGATGGAAAACCCGGACACGGTCGCCCAGCAGCTCGAAGCCCTGCGCCGGCTCGGCGTCAGCCTCGCGATCGACGACTTCGGCACCGGCTATTCCTCGCTCGCCTACCTGAAGCGCTTCCCGATCAACACGCTGAAGATCGACCGCAGCTTCGTGCTCGACATCCCGCACGATCCGGCCGACATGCAGATCACCGCCGCAGTCATCGCGCTCGCGCACAACCTCGGCCTGTCGGTGCTCGCCGAAGGCGTCGAAACCAGCGAGCAGCTCGATTTCCTGATCGAGCACGGCTGCGATGCGGTGCAGGGTTACCGCTTCTCGCCACCGCTGCCCGAGGCCGCAGCCTGCGACTGGCTGTGCCGCCACGCCACGACGCCGGCCGCCGGACGCTGAACCATGAGCAGCCCCGAGATGCCGCACATCCTGGTCATCGACGATGACCCGTTCAACCACGTGCTGCTGGCCGAAGGGCTCGGCGACGAGTTCGAACTGCTGTTCGCCAAGCACTGGCGGGAGGTGGTCGAGATCGTGGGCCACAGCCCGCGGCTGGATCTGGTGATCCTCGATGTCGACATGCCCGAGGTCGATGGCTTCGAGGTCTGCCGGCGCCTGAAGGACACCGAATTCGGCCGCGAGCTGCCACTGATCTTCATGACCGGCGTCGATGACGTCGAGTCGCAGATCAAGGGCTTCAGCCTCGGCGCGGTCGACTACATCATGCGGCCGTTCGCACTGCCGGTGGTGCGTGCCCGGCTGCGCACCCACGTGACCCTGCGGCGCCAGACGCAGCTGCTGCAGCAGCTGGCGCTGATGGACGGCCTGACCGGCATCGCCAACCGCCGCTGCTTCGACCAGCACTACCACCGCGAATGGCGGCGGGCGCTGCGCACCGGCTGTCCGCTCGGGCTGGCGCTGATCGATGCCGATCACTTCAAGCTGTTCAACGACCGCTGCGGCCACGGCGCCGGCGATGACTGCCTGCGCCGCATCGCCGCGCTCGGGCGCGAAGCCATGCGCCGCCCCGGCGACCTGATCGCGCGGGTCGGCGGCGAGGAATTCGCGCTGCTGCTGCCGGAAACCGAAGCCGCCGGCGTGCACTGCGTCGTCGACAAGCTGCGCGAGGGCATCGCCGCGCGGCTGCAAGGCCAGTACCGCGCCACCGACGACGGCCTGCGCCTGCCGGTGACGGTCAGCATCGGCTGCGGTGCCATCCGGCCCGACCGCCTCGATGACCCGGCCGACTTCCTCACCCGCATCGACCGCCGTCTGTACCGCGCCAAGTCCGGCGGCCGCAACCGCGTGGTCAGCGACGACGGCGCCTGATGCGCAGCCGCCGTCCGGGCGCAGCGCCCCGCTGCACCGGCGGCCGCGGCTTCGCGCCCCACCCTCCGGCAACCTTGCCGGCACGATGCCGGCGGCCGCCATCCGTGCCCGGCGCAGCCCGCTGACGGCCGAGCCCCCGGGTTCCGGCCGCTCCGGCGTCCGGAATCCGGACATCCTGACTGCCGGGTCCTGCGCAATGCGGATCTGCCGATCGCGTGCCCGGCAGGCGACAGATGCGACTCATTCCCGATTAGAATGCGTTTTCATCTGCCTGCCGCCGAGCCCCGCCGATGTCCCGCCCGCCGCTGCTGACCCGCATCCCCGACGCCATCGCCGCCGTCCCCGACTACGCCACATACGCCCGCGAACGGCTCGATCCGGCGATCTGGGCCTATCTCGACGGCGCAGCCGGGGACGAACTCAGTGCGCGCTGGAACCGCGAAGCCTGGGAGCGGCTGCGGCTGCACGGACGCGTGCTCGCCGACGTGGCCGGCGGCGACACGGCGCTGACGCTGTTCGGCAGCCGGCTCGAACATCCGGTGCTGCTGGCACCGGTCGCCTACCAGCGGCTTGCACACCCGGACGGCGAGCTGGCCGCGGCGCGCGCCGCGGCAGCACTCGGGGCCGGCTTTGTGCTGAGCACGCTCGCGAGCGTCGAGCTCGAAGCGGTCGCGGCGCTGCCCGATGCGCCGCCGCTGTGGTTCCAGCTCTACTGCCAGCCCGAACGCGCGGCGAGTGTTGAGCTCGTGCAGCGCGCCGAGGCCGCCGGCTATTCGGCGCTGGTGGTCACCGTCGATGCGCCGCTCGCCGGCATCCGCAACCGCGAACGCCGTGCCGGCTTCCGGCTGCCGCCCGGGGTCAGCGCCGCCAACCTGCGCCACGGCCAGACGCCATTCGCGCCCGGCAGCGCGCAGGCCAGCCTCGTGTTCGACGGCATCATGCGCACGGCACCGACCTGGCGCGAACTCGACTGGCTGCTCGACCAGACCCGCCTGCCGGTGATCCTGAAAGGCATCGTCAGCCCCGAAGATGCCGCACTCGCGCTCGAACGCGGCGTCGCCGGCCTGATCGTCTCGAACCACGGCGGGCGCGTGCTCGATACCTTGCCGGCCACCGCCGAGGCGCTGCCGGTGATTGCCGAGCGCGTCGCCGGGCGCGTGCCGATCCTCGTCGACGGCGGCATCCGTCGCGGCACCGACGTGCTGAAGGCGCTCGCGCTCGGCGCCAGCGCCGTGCTGATCGGCCGCCCCTATCTGCACGGCCTCGCCGCCGCCGGTGCGCTCGGCGTCGCGCACGTGCTGAAGATGCTGCGCGAGGAATTCGAAGTGGCGATGGCGCTGACCGGCTGCGCACGGCTCGCCGACATCGGCCCGGGCGTGCTGTGGCGGCCGTGAGCGGCGGGGCTCAGACGCGGACCTTCGCGCCCTGCTCCTCGATGCGCTTCACCGACACCGGAAACAGCGTCTTCAGCTCCTGCGCGAACAGCGACACGCGCAGTTCCTCCAGCATCCAGCGGTAGCGTTCGAGCTCCGGGTCGTCGGCACCGCGGCGCGCGAGCTGGGCGCGCCGCTGCAGATACCAGCGCCACAGCCGCTGCACCTCGGCGCTGCGCTGGCGGTCCTGCTCCAGCCGGCCGCCGAGACGCTCGACGCGCAGCTCCAGCGCCTTCAGGTATACCGGCAGCCGGCGCAGCCATTCGGGCGGCGTCGCGCTGACGAAGCCGGGGTAGACCAGCGCGTCGAGCTGCTCGTGCATGTCTTTCGCCGCTTCCATCCACGCGAGCGGCACCTGGCCGCTGATGCGCCGGCGTACGGCGTGGAAGCTCGCGAGCGCCTGCCCGACCTGCGCGCAGACCTCGTTCGCGCAGCCGACGAACTGCGCCCGGCCGCGCTCCAGCATGGCCTCGAAGCCCGCCCGATCGCGCGGCAGCCCGCCGCCGGCAAGCGCCGGCACCAGAAAGGCGCGATCGATCGCCGCGGCGAGCAGATCGTCGCGCAGCTGTTCTTGGGTGCCGACCGCCACGTAGTGCAAACCCATCTGCGCGAGCCCCGGCAGGTTGCGGCGCAGGTACTTGACCGGCTCGCGCAGGCGCAGGCTGATCAGCCGGTGCAGGCCGTGGCGGTGGGCGGCCGCCGCGCGCGCTTCGGTATCGAGCACGCGCACGGCGAGTCTCTCACCTTCGACGACCAGCGCCGGCCAGCCCTTCAGCACGATGCCGTTGCGCACGAACTCGATGGTCTGTGCCAGCGCCCCGAAGTCCCAGTCGTGGACCTCGGCGCGCTCCAGGCGCGCGACCGGGTCCTCGGCCGGCATCGCCGGCTTCGGCGCCGGTGCCGGCAATGCCGGAATGACCGGTTCGCCGCGCGCGCGCAGCGGTGTCCTCGCCTTGTCGGCCGCGGCCCGGAAGGCGCTCGCCAGCGTGCCGAAGGCCTCGCGCGCCGCATCACCGAACTGCGCGCGCAGCCGGCGCAGGTCACGGCCCTCGGCGAGCACGGCGCCATCGGGCGCGACGACGCGGAAGTTCATGCCCAGATGCGCCGGTATCGCAGCCGGATCGAAGGCATCCTCCGGGAACTCGCTGGCGGTGAGCCGGCGCAGCGCCGCGACCAGCGCCGGCAGCAGCGGCGCCTCCGCATCGGCGTGCGCGTCGAGTTCGGGCAGCAGCTTTTCGACGGTATCCGGCACCGGCACCACACGCCGGCGCAGATCCTTCGGCAATGTCTTCAGCAGCGCCGCCAGCCGCTCGGGCAGCAGCCCCGGCACCAGCCATTCGCAGCGCGCCGCCGGCACCTGGTTGAGCGCGGCGAGCGGCACGGTCAGCGTCACGCCGTCGTCGGCCGCACCCGGCTCGAAGCGGTAGGCGAGCGGAAACTCGATGCCGGCGAGCACGAGCCGATCCGGAAAACGCGCATCGGTGACCTGCTCGGCCGCGTGTGCCATCAGCGTCTCGCGGCTCAGGAACAGCAGTTGCGGATCCTCACGCCCGGCGGCCTTCAGCCACTTCAGGAAGGCCGCCCCCGACCATACCCGCTCGGGCACGCGCGCATCGTAGAAGCGGAAGATTGCCTCCTCGTCGACCAGCACGTCGCGCCGGCGCGCCTTGTCCTCGATGCGGGCGATTTCGGCGATCAGCGCGGCGTTGTGGGCGACGAACGGCGCGCGGCAGTCGAACTCGCCGTTGACCAGCGCGTGGCGGATGAACAGCTCGCGCGCGAGCGGCGGATCGATCGGCCCGTAGTTGACCTTGCGGCCGGTGACGACCGGCAGGCCGTACAGCGTCACGCGCTCGGTCGCCGCCACCTGCGCGGCGCGCTTCTCCCAGTGCGGCTCGCTGTACGCGCGCTTGATCAGGTGCGCGGCCAGCGTCTCCAGCCATTCCGGCTGGATGCGCGCGCAGGTGCGCGCCCAGACCTGCGTGGTCTCGACCAGCTCGGCAGCCATCAGCCAGCGCGGCGGCTTCTTCGTCAGGCCCGATCCCGGCCAGATGCGGAAGCGCCGGCCACGCGCGCCGAGGAACTCGCTGCCCTCCTGCTGACGCAGGCCGGTGTGGCCGAGCAGGCCGGCGAGCAGCGCACGGTGGATAGGGACTTCGTTGGCCGGCCAGAGGGAGTCGCCGTCCTCGCGCTTCTGATTCGGCTCGGGCGGCGGCGGGGCCGGTTCGCGTTCGTTCTGCACCGCGCCGAGCGTGGCCAGCACCTCGACCAGCTGGCCGTGCAGCTCACGCCATTCGCGCATGCGCACATAGGAAAGGAAGGACGCCTTCGCGAGTTCACGCAGCTTGCTCTTGCTCAGGCGCCGGCCCTGCGCCTGCCACCAGTCCCAGAGCCGCAGCAGCGCGAGGAAATCGGACCGCTCGTCACGGAAGCGCCGGTGCTGCTGGTCGGCGGCCTGCTGCACTTCGAGCGGGCGCTCGCGCGGGTCCTGGATCGCCAGACCGGCCGCGATCACCAGCACCTCGGCAAGACAGCCCTCATCGCGCGCCGCGAGGATCATGCGCCCGAGCCGCGGGTCGATCGGCAGCTTCGCCAGTTCGCGCCCGAGCGCGGTCAGCCGGTGGCGCTCGTCGACCGCCTGCAGTTCGTGCAGCAGCTTGTAGCCGTCGTGGATCAGCCGCGAATCCGGCGGCTCGACGAACGGAAACGCAGCCGGGTCCCCGAGGTTCAGCGCCGCCATCTGCAGGATCACGGCGGCGAGGTTGGTGCGCAGGATCTCCGGATCGGTGAACGCCGGGCGCGCGGCAAAATCCTCGGCCGAATACAGGCGCAGGCAGACGCCGGCCTCGACGCGCCCGCAGCGCCCGGCGCGCTGGCGGGCGCTCGCCTGCGAGATCTTCTCGACCGGCAGGCGCTGGATCTTGGCGCGGTAGCTGTAGCGCGAGATGCGCGCCGTGCCCGGATCGATCACGTAGCGGATGCCGGGCACGGTCAGCGAGGTCTCGGCGACGTTGGTCGCGAGCACGATGCGCGACCGGCCGTGCGCCTCGAACACGCGGTTCTGCTCGGCGGCCGACAGCCGCGCGTACAGCGGCACGATCTCGACGCCGGGCGGATGGTGCTTGCGCAAGGCCTCGGCGGTCTCGCGGATCTCGCGCTCGCCGGACAGGAACACCAGCACGTCGCCCGGCCCCTCGGCCCAGACCTCGTCGACGGCGTCGAGGATCGCCTGCTGCAGGTCGCGATCGCGCGCGTCCTCGTCCTCGCCGATCAGCGGCCGCCAGCGCTGCTCGACCGGATACGTGCGCCCGGATACCTCGATGACCGGCGCATCGTCGAAATGCCGCGCGAAGCGCTGCGGGTCGATGGTCGCCGAGGTGATGACGAGCTTCAGATCCGGCCGCCGCGGCAGCAGGCGTTTCAGGTAGCCGAGCAGGAAATCGATGTTGAGGCTGCGCTCGTGCGCCTCGTCGACGATCAGCACCTCGTAGGCCGACAGCAGCGGATCGCCCTGGGTTTCGGCGAGCAGGATGCCGTCGGTCATCAGCTTGATCGCGGCCTGCGGCCCGGTGCGATCCGAAAAACGCACCTTGTAGCCCACCGCCGCTGCCGCGCCGGCCCCGAGTTCGTCGGCGATGCGCGCGGCGACCGAGCGTGCGGCGATCCGGCGCGGCTGCGTGTGACCGATCAGCCCGGCCGCCCCGAAGCCGAGTTCGAGGCAGATCTTCGGCAGCTGCGTGGTCTTGCCCGAACCGGTCTCGCCGCAGACGACGACGACCTGGTGCGCACGGATCAGCGCCGCGATGTCTTCGCGACGCTGGTTGACCGGCAGGGCATCGTCAAAGGCCGGCAGCGGCAGGCGCGCGCGACGTTCGAGCAGCCGCGCATGCGAGGCTTCCATCGCCGTGATCAGTTCGGCGAGGCCGCGCTCGTGCGCCCGGCCATCGTCACGACGGCGTTCGAGGCGATCGAGGCGACGGCGGAAATCCTCGCGATCGACAGCGAGGCACTGCGGCAGCAGCCCGGCGAGGGCGCGAAGCGGATCGGGCACGGCGGGGGGTGGAGCAGGCGGCAAACGGCCGTGCAGCATAGCAAAACCGGCGCTTGCCACGCGCACGGCAACCTTGCGGGATGGTCATCGTCGAATCGTGAAATTGGCTTGCAGGCCTTGAGCCTTTGGCGTAGTGTCCAGCTCGGGTCCGGCCTCAAGACGCAAACGATAAGCGTCGCCGGATCGAATACCGCGCCGCCCAGGCCGCCCGTCCCGATCCATTCTCGATCTCCCATTGAAAATGCATCGTCACCCGCGACTGCCGGCGGCGCGCCAGATGGTTTTTCCGAGGTTTCGCATTCTATGAAGACTGGTACGGTTAAGTGGTTCGATGAGGCCAAGGGCTTCGGATTCATCGCTCCGTCGGACGGCACGGGCGATGTGTTCGTCCACTACTCTGCGATCGAAGGCAAGGGTTTCCGCACCCTGGCCGAAGGCCAGAAGGTGGAGTTCGAATCGAAGGAAGGACAGAAGGGTCCTCAGGCGACTTCGGTGAAGGCCGTCTGAGCGGGGAGCTGGAGATGCGCACGGGAACGATCAAGTGGTTTGACGAGGCCAAGGGTTACGGATTCATCCAGCCCGAGGACGGTACCGGCGACGTGTTCGTTCACTATTCGGTCATCGACGGCAAGGGTTTCCGTACGCTCGCCGAAGGCCAGAAGGTCGAATTCGATTCGCGTCAGGGCAACAAGGGTCCGCAGGCCACGGTGGTCAAGCCGCTCGCCTGAGCTTCCCGCAGCACAACACGAATCCTGCGAACCCCGCCTCGATGGCGGGGTTTGCTTTTTTGTTTCCACGCGCAGGCCCTCGCCGTTTTTCCGGTGCCTCCGCCGGCTGTCGCGCATCCGCCTCGCATGATGCAGCGCAGCAGCGGCCATGGCTCGGTTATACTGGCACTTTCGTCTGCCTCCACCCGGTTCCCGTCGTGATCGAGAAGCTTCGCAACATCGCCATCATCGCCCATGTCGACCATGGCAAGACCACGCTGGTCGACAAGCTCCTGCAGCAGTCCGGCACGCTCGGTGAACGCGCGCAGGCGACCGAACGCATGATGGATTCGAATGATCTCGAAAAGGAACGCGGCATCACGATCCTGGCCAAGAACACCGCGATCCGCTGGAACGACTACCGCATCAACATCGTCGACACCCCCGGCCACGCCGACTTCGGCGGCGAGGTCGAGCGCGTGCTGTCGATGGTCGATTCGGTGCTGCTGCTCGTCGATGCCGTCGACGGCCCGATGCCGCAGACGCGCTTCGTGACGCAGAAGGCGTTCGCGATGGGCTTCCGGCCGATCGTCGTCATCAACAAGATCGACCGCCCCGGCGCGCGCCCGGGCTGGGTGCTCGACCAGACCTTCGATCTCTTCGACCGGCTCGGCGCCACCGACGAGCAGCTCGACTTCCCGGTCATCTACGCCTCGGCGCTGAACGGCTACGCGAGCCTCGACCCCGAGTGCCGCGACGGCGACATGACAGCGCTGTTCGAGGCCATCATCGAACACGTGTCGCCACCGGCCGTCGACCTCGAAGGCCCGTTCCAGATGCAGGTGTCCTCGCTCGACTACAACAGCTACGTCGGCGTCATTGGCATCGGCCGCATCAAGCGCGGCAGCGTGCGCACCAACACCGCCGTCACCGTCGTCGATGCCGAAGGCAACCGCCGTCAGGGCCGCGTGCTGCAGATCCTCGGCTTCCACGGGCTGGAGCGCGTCGAGTTCCCGGAGGCCTCGGCCGGCGACATCATCGCCTTCACCGGCATGGAGAAGCTCAACATCTCCGACACGCTGTGCGATCCGGCCGCGGTCGAGGCGCTGACGCCGCTGAGCGTCGACGAGCCGACCGTCAGCATGACCTTCCAGGTCAACAACTCGCCGTTCGCGGGCAAGGAAGGCAAGTTCGTGACCTCGCGCCAGATCCGCGAGCGCCTGCAGCGCGAGCTGATCCACAACGTCGCGCTGCGTGTCGAGGACACCGAGGACCCGGACAAATTCAAGGTCTCGGGCCGCGGCGAGCTGCACCTCGGCATCCTGATCGAGAACATGCGCCGCGAGGGCTACGAACTCGGCGTCTCGCGCCCCGAGGTCATCATCCGCGAGCTCGACGGCGAGAAGCAGGAGCCGTACGAGACGCTGACCGTCGATGTCGAGGAGCAGCATCAGGGCCGGATGATGGAGAAGCTCGGCGAGCGCGGCGGCGAGCTGCGCGACATGGTGCCGGACGGCAAGGGGCGCGTGCGCCTCGACTACCTGATCCCGGCGCGCGGCCTGATCGGCTTCCAGACCGAATTCCTGACCACGACCAGCGGCACCGGCCTGATGTACCACGTGTTCGATCACTACGGACCGTACAAGCGCGGCGAGTTCGGCGCGCGCATCAACGGCGTGCTGATCGCCAATGCCGCCGGCAAGGCGCTCGCCTACGCGCTCTTCAACCTGCAGGAGCGCGGGCGCCTGTTCATCGGCCACGGCGAGGAGGTCTACGAGGGGATGATCATCGGCATCCACTCGCGCGACAACGACCTGGTCGTCAATCCGCTGAAGGCCAAGCAGCTGACCAACATCCGCGCGGCCGGCTCGGACGAGAACATCATCCTGACGCCGCCGATCCGCATGACGCTCGAACAGGCGCTCGAATTCATCGACGACGACGAGCTGGTCGAGGTCACGCCGAAGACCATCCGCATCCGCAAGAAGCTGCTCGACGAGAACGCCCGCAAGCGCGCCTCGCGCAAGAGCGAGGAATGAGACCCGGCGCCTGACACGGCCCGCCGGCGCTCAGCCGCCGGCCGGCAGCCACTCGGCGACGAGCCGCTCGCGGTTCAGCGCCAGCCACTGCAGCGCGATGATCACGGCGGCCGAATTGAGCCGCCCGCCGATCATCGCCATTGCCTCGGCACGCGGCACGACGAACACGCGGATGTCCTCGTGCTCGTGCGCAAGACCGTGGATGCCGCCGACGCCGTGGCTGTCGACGCAGCCGACGTACAGCGCCGTGCTCTCCGAGGTGCCGCCGGGGCTGCAGAGGTATTCGCAGACGAAGGCCAGTGCCTCGACCGTGCAGCCGGCCTCCTCGACCGCCTCGCGCCGGGCGACCTCCTCGCGCGTCTCGCCGGGGCCGGTGATGCCGGCGACGATCTCGTACAGCCACGGCGAATACGGCCGGCCGAGCGCACCGACGCGGAACTGCTCGACCAGCACGACGGCGTCGCGGCGCGGATCCCACAGCAGCACGGCGACCGCATCGCCGCGCTCGAAGCACAGCCGGCTGATCTCGTCGCTCCAGCCGCCGGCGAAGCGCTCGTGCTGCAGCCGGTATTCGGACAGCGTGAAGAAGCCCTGATAGGCGATGGCCCGATCGATGATCCGGTACCGGTATTCCATGCCCTGCCCTCCCCGACCCGGCAACAGCGCCGCAGCGGCGATCATACGCGCCTGCCTCGCGCTCGCCGTGCCGTGGCTCGCCGCTGCGCCGGCAACGGCCGGGCAGACGACGCAGGTCACGGTCGGAGCCGGACGCTTCCGGGTCGAGGTCGCCGAAACCGAGGCCGAGCGCGAGCGCGGGCTGATGTACCGCGCCGCGCTGCCGGCCGGCGGCGGCATGCTGTTCGTGCAGCCGCGGGCGCTGCCGGTGAGCTTCTGGATGAAGAACACGCACGTCGCGCTCGACATCCTGTGGTTCGATGCGCAGGGCCGGCTCGTGAAGATCAGTGCGCGCGTGCCACCATGCACGGCCGACCCGTGCCCGCTGTACCCGAGTGGCGGGCCGGTAGCCTGGGTGCTGGAGATCGCGGCCGGCGAGGCGGCGCGTCAGCGCATCCGGATCGGCGACCGGCTGAAGGTCGAAGCCGCGAAGGACTGAAGCCTTCAGCGCGTGGCCGACGGCTCCGGGGCTTCACCGCGTTCGAGTGCCTTGGCCTCGTTCCAGTAGCCGTCCATCTCGGCGAGCGTCGCGTCGGCCGGGGTGCGCGCGGTTTCGGCGAGCCGTGCCTCGATGTGGCGGAAGCGGCGTTCGAACTTGGCGTTGGTGCCGCGCAGCGCCGCCTCCGGGTCGAGATCGAGGTGACGCGCAAGGTTCGCGAGCGCGAACAGCACGTCGCCGAGTTCATCGCGAAGCCGCGCCAGCGGTGCACCGGTGTGGATCTCGGCCCGCAGTTCCCGGATTTCCTCCTCGATCTTGTCGAGCACGGCCCCCGGCTCGTCCCAGTCGAAGCCGACGCGCGCGGCCTTTTTCGTGAGCTTGACCGCGCGGGTCAGCCCCGGCAGCGCCAGCGGCACGCCATCGAGCGCCCCGGCCGGGATTTCGCCATCGGCGGCGCGCTCCTCGCGCTTGATGCGCTCCCAGGCCTCGCCCTGCTCTTCGAGACTCGCGTACGTGGTATCGCCGAACACGTGCGGGTGGCGGCGCACGAGCTTGTCGGACAGGGTCGCGACCACATCGGCGAAGCCGAAGCGCCCCTGCTCGCTCGCCATCTGGGCATGGAACACCACCTGCAAAAGCAGGTCTCCCAGTTCGGACTTCAGTCCGGCGAAGTCCTCCCGCTCGATCGCATCGGCGACCTCGTAGGCCTCTTCGAGGGTGTACGGCGCGATGCTCGCGAAGGTCTGCGCCACGTCCCACGGGCAGCCGCGTTCGGGATCACGCAGCAGGGACATGATTTGTAACAGCCGGGCAACGTCACTCACCTTAGTATCCGCCGAAAATTTCCAGATTGCGGACGCGCCCGTCCGCGGAGACTTCCAACCATGATCCGATTCCGCCCCGATACCAAGCAGCTCTGTGTACTCGCCCTGGCTGCAGCCCTGGCGCTCGTATCGCTGATGGTGCCGATCGATGACGGCAAGCCCGGCCCCGGCAGCGAAGCACCGGCTGGCGAGCACCTCGCCCACGGCGGCTGAGCGCAACCTCAGCGCCGTCGATCGCCCCGCCGGGCCGCGCCTTGCGCGGCCTTTTCTTTTGCCCGCCCCCCCGCGGCCTGCGGCTCCGGCGCAGGCCCGCGCGCCGGGCGGCTGCCGTCGGCGCGCGGCGGCAGGCCGGTGTGCTGGGTCAGCAGGCGCTGCGGACCGTGCTTGCGGCCGGTGCGCGCGCCCTCGCCGCCGAGACCGGTGCCGGCCGGCTGGAAGCCCGGCACCAGATGCGCCTTGCCGTTGCCGATCAGGTCGGCGCGGCCCATGCGCTTCAGGGCCTCGCGCAGCAGCGGCCAGTTGTCCGGATCGTGATAGCGCAGGAAGGCCTTGTGCAGCCGGCGCTGCTTCAGGCCCTTCGGGGATTCGACACGCTCGGCCTGGCCGGCGCGGCGCACGCCCTTCAGCGGGTTGTAACCGGAGTGATACATCGCACTCGCAAGCGCCATCGGCGTCGGCAGGAAGGCCTGTACCTGATCGGCACGGAAGCCGTTGCGCTTGAGCCAGAGCGCGAGTTCCATCATGTCCTCGTCGCGGGTGCCGGGGTGCGCGGCGATGAAGTACGGGATCAGGTACTGCTCCTTGCCGGCCGCCTTCGAGAAGCGTTCGAACATCTCCTTGAAGCGGTCGTAGCTGCCGATGCCGGGCTTCATCATCTTCGACAGCGGCCCGGCCTCGGTGTGTTCGGGCGCGATCTTCAGATAGCCGCCGACGTGATGCGTGACGAGTTCCTGCACGTATTCGGGATCGCGCACCGCGAGGTCGTAGCGCAGGCCCGAGGCGATCAGGATCTTCTTGATGCCGGGCAGCGCGCGCGCGCGGCGGTACAGCCCGACCAGCGCCGAATGATCGGTGTTCAGGTTCGGGCAGATGTCCGGCCACACGCAGGAGAGCTTGCGGCAGCTGCGCTCGATGTCCGCCGAGCGGCAGGCCAGCCGGTACATGTTCGCGGTCGGGCCGCCGAGGTCGGAGATCACGCCGGTGAAGCCCGGCGTCTTGTCGCGGATGTCCTCGATCTCGGCGAGGATCGAGGCTTCCGAGCGCGACTGGATGATGCGGCCCTCGTGCTCGGTGATCGAGCAGAACGTACAGCCGCCGAAGCAGCCGCGCATGATGTTGACCGAGAAGCGGATCATCTCGTAGGCCGGAATGCGCGCACCGCCATAGGCCGGGTGCGGCACGCGCGCGTACGGCAGGCCGAACACCGAATCCATCTCCGGCGTGGCGAGCGGCAGCGGCGGCGGATTGATCCAGACCTCGCGCTCGCCGTGGCGCTGCACCAGCGCGCGGGCGTTGCCGGGGTTGGTTTCGAGGTGGAAGGTGCGCGAGGCATGCGCGTACAGCACCGGATCGTCGCGCACCTGTTCGTAGGACGGCAGGCGCACGACGGTGCGCTCGCGCGGATGTCTGGGCCGGCGCTCGAAGCGCACGACCTGCGCGCCGCTGGCATCCGCCGCGGGCGTGGCGCAGGCCGCGGCCGGCGGGGTTTCCTCGTAGGGGTTCGGCAGCGGCTCGATGCGGCCCGGCGTGTCGAGCTGGCTTGAATCGAGCTCGGCCCAGCCCTCCGGCAGCGGCCCGGCGTGCATGAACGCGGTGCCGCGGATGTCGCGCATCGTGCGGATCGATTCGCCGGCGGCGGCGCGGTGCGCGATCTCGACGATCGCGCGCTCGGCGTTGCCGTAGACCAGCAGATCGGCCTTGGCGTCGAGCAGCACCGAGCGGCGCACCTTGTCGGACCAGTAATCGTAGTGCGCGATGCGCCGCAGGCTCGCCTCGATGCCGCCGATCACGACCGGCACTTCGGCGAAGGCCTCGCGGCAGCGCTGTGCGTAGACGATCACGGCGCGATCCGGCCGCTTGCCACCCTCGTCGTTCGGCGTATAGGCATCGTTCGAGCGGATGCGCCGGTCCGAGGTGTAGCGGTTGACCATCGAATCCATGTTGCCGGCGGCCACGCCGAAGAACAGGTTCGGCCGCCCGAGCGCGCGGAAGGCCTCGGCCGAGGTCCAGTCCGGCTGCGCGATGATGCCGACCCGGAAGCCCTGGGCTTCCAGCACGCGCCCGATCACCGCCATGCCGAAGCTCGGGTGATCGACGTAGGCGTCGCCGGTGACGATGATGATGTCGCAGCTGTCCCAGCCGAGCGCCGTCATCTCCGCGCGCGACATCGGCAGGAAGGGCGCCGGTCCGAAGCGGTGCGCCCAGAACTTCCGGTACGAGAACAGCTTGCGCGGCGAGGCGGGTGCGGTCATGGCGAACGGCTAAACCGAGTGCGGAAATCGGGAATGATACTGAAAGCCGCCCGGGGCTGTCCCGCAAATCCCTGTTCTGTCAGCCGCTGAAGCACGCCGCCGCTGGCTGCCGGCGCCAGAACTTCCACAGATCGCCGGCGCGCACGCGCCAGCGCTGCGCACCGGTGTCGAGCGTGAGGCTGGCAAGCTCCCGTCGCGCCAGCGCCTGCGCGAGCGGCGCGAACCAGGCCGCTTCCAGCGCCTCGACGCCCGCCTGCCAGCCGCCGGCGTCCTGCTCGCCCTCACAGTGACGCAGCGCATCGAGCAGCATGACCGCCGACTCGCCGGCAGCGGCGCCTTCGCGCCAGTCGGCGAAACCGGCCGGCAGCGGCTCGATCGCGCCGCCGGCGAGCCGCGCCAGCCCGCGCGCGCAAGCCTCGTCGGCGTGGACGGCGGCGCTTGGTGCGCGCAAGCCTTCGGGACGACCGCCGCTGCCCCAGAACCACAGCCCGCTGACGATCGGCAGCCGCCGGGCCTCGCGTTCGAGGTTGGCCGGCAGTTCGTAGAACAGCATCTGCACCTCGGTCAGCCGCGCACTCCAGCGCCGCGCCTCGTCCCCGGACGGCAGCAGCGGGCGGATGTCGCGGCCGATCGCCGTCGCCAGCGGCTGCAGCCGCACCTGCGGCGGCTGCGGCAGCTGCAGATACCAGCGCGTCGGCGCCGGCGTCAGCAGGCGCAGGCCGTCATCGGCGTAGGTGCGATCGAAAGCCTCGGCGAAGGCCCGGGATTGCGCAGCATCGAGCGCCAGCGCGCGCGCGTCATAGAGACGCACGCCGTGCAGGTCCGGGCGCAGGCAGACCGGATCGGCGCGCAGCCAGCAGCCGGTGCCGGCATCGAGGCCGTCGGCGGTGGCGGTGATCGCCGCGACCGGCGGCTCGCCGTCGCCGTGCCAGCCATAGACGCGCGCGAGCGCCCGCTCCGGCGAGCCGTCGCCGGCCGTGACGGCGGCGCGCGCGAGCAGCCGGCGCAGCATCGGCGCGCGCGGCTGCGGCGGCGCGTAGCCGGCGAGCGTATCCCAGCCCGGCAGCAGGCCGGGCACGATCAGCAGCAGCTCCATCGCGGGCTCCGTGGAATCCGGCAGCGGCGCGCCGGCCACAAACGCGCAGGCCCGGCACGCGGCCGGGCCTGCGCAGGCGGACGGTGCAGTGCCTCAGTTCGAGGCGAGGTGTTCGAGGCGGATGCGCGTGACCGTGCCGGTGATCGCGTCGAGTGCCTCGATGCGCGCGATCGCCTCGTTCATCTGCCGCTCGCGCACGCGCTGGGTCAGGATGATCACGGTCGCGTCGGGGCTGCCGGCCGGCGGCTCCTTCTGCAGGATCGCCTCGATGCTGATGCCGGCATCGGCGAAGCTGCGCGTGACCTCGGCGAGCACGCCCGGGCGGTCGGCGGCCTGCAGGCGCAGGTAGTACGCGGTCTCGATGTCCTCGACCGGCAGCACCGGCTTGTCGGACAGCGCATCGGGCTGGAAAGCCAGGTGCGGCACGCGGTTGCCGGGGTCGGAGGTCAGCGCGCGCACGACATCGACGATGTCGGCGATCACCGCCGAGGCGGTCGGCTCGGCACCGGCACCGGCGCCGTAGTACAGCGTCGGACCGACCGCATCGCCCTTGATCAGCACCGCGTTCATGACGCCATCGACGTTGGCGATCAGCCGCCGCTCCGGGATCAGCGTCGGGTGCACGCGCAGCTCGATGCCCTCCTCGGTCGCACGCGCCAGCCCCAGATGCTTGATGCGGTAGCCGAGTTGCTCGGCGTAGGCGACATCCTCGCGCGTGATGCGCGTGATGCCCTCGGTATAGACCTTCTCGAACTGCAGCGGCACGCCGAAGGCGATCGACGCGAGGATGGTCAGCTTGTGCGCGGCGTCGATGCCCTCGACATCGAAGGTCGGATCGGCCTCGGCGTAGCCGAGCGCCTGGGCCTCGGCGAGCACGTCGGCGAAATCGCGCCCCTTGTCGCGCATCTCGGTCAGGATGAAGTTGCCGGTGCCGTTGATGATGCCGGCCAGCCATTCGATGCGGTTGGCAGCGAGCCCTTCGCGGATCGCCTTGATCACCGGGATGCCGCCGGCGACGGCCGCCTCGAAGGCCACCGTCACGCCGTGCTCGCGCGCCGCGGCGAAGATCTCGTTGCCGTGGCGGGCGATCAGCGCCTTGTTGGCGGTGACGACGTGCTTGCCGTTGCGGATCGCCTGCAGCACCAGCGTGCGCGCCGGCTCGTAGCCGCCGATCAGCTCGACGACGATGGCGACCTCGGGATCGTTGACGACCTCGTAGGCATCGCTGCCCAGGCGGATGCCGGTCGTGTCGGCGCGGGTCGAATCGAGGTTCTTCGCGGCGGCATGCGTGATGACGATGCCGCGGCCGGCGCGCCGGCTGATTTCCTCCGCATTGCGCTTGAGCACGTTGACCGTGCCGCCCCCGACCGTACCCAGACCCAGCAGACCGACTTTGACGGGATTCACCGTGTAAACCTCATAAGAAACGGACTTGAACGGATGCACGCGCCGCTGTCAGGCGCGGCTGTCCTTGCGGAACATGTCGCGGATGCCGCGGATGGCCTGCCGCGTGCGATGTTCGTTCTCGATCAGGCCGAAGCGCACGTGATCATCACCGTAGTCGCCGAAGCCGATGCCCGGAGCCACAGCGACGCGGGCCTCGGCGATCAGCTTCTTCGCAAACTCCAGCGAACCCGCCGCGCGGTAGGCCTCGGGAATCTTCGCCCAGACGAACATCGTCGCCTTCGGCTTCTCGACCGGCCAGCCGATGGCGTTGAGACCGTCGCAGAGCACGTCGCGGCGCGAACGGTAGGTGCTGCAGATTTCAGCCACGCAGTCCTGCGGCCCTTCGAGCGCGCTGATCGCGGCGACCTGGATCGGCGTGAACGTGCCGTAGTCCATGTAGGACTTCATGCGCGCCAGCGCATGCACGAGCACCGGATTGCCGCACATGAAGCCGACGCGCCAGCCCGGCATGTTGTAGGACTTCGACAGCGTGAAGAACTCGACCGCGACCTCCTTCGCACCCGGCACCTGCAGGATCGACGGCGCCACGTAGCCGTCGAAGACGATGTCGGCATAGGCAAGGTCATGCACGACCCAGATGCCGTGCTCGCGGGCAATGGCGATGACGCGCTCGAAGAAGCCGAGTTCGACGCAGTGCGCGGTCGGATTGCCGGGGAAGTTCAGCACCAGCATCTTCGGCTTCGGCCAGGACTCGCGGATCGCCTTCTGCAGCTCCTCGAAGAAGTCCACGCCCGGCACCATCGGCACGTGGCGGATGTCGGCACCGGCGATCACGAAACCGTACGGGTGGATCGGATAGGCCGGATTCGGCACCAGCACCGTATCGCCCGGCCCCATCGTCGCCAGCGCCAGATGCGACAGGCCCTCCTTGGAGCCGATCGTGACGATGGCCTCGCTCTCGGCATCGAGTTCGACATCGAAACGGCGCTTGTACCAGTTGCAGATCGCCCGGCGCAGGCGCGGGATGCCCTTCGAGACCGAATAGCGGTGCGTGTCGTCGCGCTGCGCGGCCTCGACCAGCTTGTCGACGATGTGCTGCGGTGTCGGCCGGTCCGGATTGCCCATGCCGAAATCGATGATGTCCTCGCCGCGCGCGCGCGCCTTCGCCTTCAACTCGTTGACGATGTTGAAGACATACGGCGGCAGGCGGCTGATGCGCGGAAATTCCTGACTGGGCGCAGACATCGTGCAGGCCTCGAGGACTAGCCCTGCGGCGGGCGAAGGACCGGGAACGTTACGGACCGCCCTGCACCCTGTCAAACCAGCGCAGGCAGCGGCTGCGCAGTACGAAACCCCTGCCCCTGCCATCGTCGGCAACCGGCCTGCGGCCGCCGGGTGCGCCGATCCGCAGGGCTTGCCGGGAAGCAATCGTTACGGTAATTTCTGTCATTAATGAAACAACGGAATCCCGCCATGCTCTCCGATGTCACGCGCGACTTCATCCTGCACTGGGGCGAGATGGGCACGCGCTGGGGCGTCAACCGCAGCGTCGCGCAGATCCATGCGCTGTTGTTCCTTGCCGAGGCGCCGCTGCCGGCCGATGCCATCGTCGAGAGCCTCGGGCTGGCGCGCTCGAACGTCAGCAACAGCCTGAAGGAACTGCAGTCCTGGCAGCTCGTGCAGGTGCGCCACGTCATGGGGGACCGGCGCGAGCATTTCGTCGCCGTCACCGATATCGCCGAGGTGTTCCGGCTGATCGTCGAAGGTCGCAAGCAGCGCGAGATCGATCCGACGTTGCAGGCGCTGCGCCGCTTCGCGAGCGCAGCCGAAGCCGGGCGTGAACCCCACGTGCAGACCCGCATCGCCGAAGTGCTGGCCTTCGTCGGCATGCTGGATCAGTGGTACGCAACGATGACCGGCGCCCGGGGCACCGGACCGATCGATTACCTGCGCATGGCCCAGGAGATTCACCGCCTGCTGCACCGGCGCCCCTGATGCTGTCCGCCGCCAGTCCTTTGGCGGATTTTTTTGGCATGCCTATTTCTGTTAATTCAGAAATTACGGACATCACATGAACAACTTGCTCGAATCAGGCTTTGAGGAGGCACGATGCATGTCCTGCTGATCGGCGCCGGCGGCTTCCTCGGCCGGCATCTGGCTGCGGCGCTGATCGCCGCCGGCCACACCGTCACCGGCACCGGCCGCCGTGGCGCGCCACCGCCCGGCCATGCCGTGCAGCACTGGCGCAGGCTCGAACTGACGGCCGCGGACAATGCTGCCGACTGGCCGGCGCTGCTCGACGGCGTCGATGCCGTCGTCTACGCCGCCGGGCTGCTGCGCGAGCGCAGGCGAGGCGAGTTCGACGCGATCCACGGTCGCGCTCCGATCGCGCTGGCCGGCGCTGCGGCAGCGAGCGCCGGCATCCGCCGCATCGTGCTGATCTCGGCGCTCGGCGCCGGCGAGGCCGTCGATGCCGGCTTTCTGGGCAGCCGGGTCGCTGCCGAAAAGGCCCTGCTCGCGCTCGCACCGGGGGTTGGCGTCGTGCTGCGGCCCTCGCTGGTCTACGGCGTCGATGGCCGCAGCACCGGCTGGCTGCGCCGGCTCGCCCTGCTGCCGCTGACGCCGCTGCCGGGCGACGGCCGCCAGCCCCTGCAGCCGCTGCACGTCGCCGATCTGTGCGCGGCGGTCTGCCGGCTGCTGCAGCCCGATGCGCCCGTCCCGCCCGGCGGCATCATCGAAGCGGTCGGCCCCGCGCCGCTGACGCTGCGCGCCTACCTCGCCGCACTGCGCCACGGCCTCGGCCTGCCAGCGGCACCAGTGCTGCCGGTGCCGGTCGGGCTGCTGCGCCTCGCAGCCCGCTGGCTGGCGCCCTGGCGCACGCAGCCGCTCTGCCCGGAAACGCTGACGCTGCTGCTGCGCGGCAACACCGGGGATCCGGCGGCGCTGACGGCGCTGCTCGACCGGCCGCCGCGACCGGTGCCGGCGTTCGCAGCCGGCGAACACCAGAGTGCCGAGCGTGCGGACAGCGCCGCAGCGCTCGCAGCCGGCCTGGCGCGGGCAGCGCTGGCGCTGATCTGGGCCGCCGGCGGACTGGCTTCGCTGCTGCCAGGCGGCCGATCCGCCGGGTTCGCGCTGCTGGCTCAACTCGGTGTCCACGGCCCGCTCGCCTGGCTGCTGCTGCTCGGTGGCGCCGGTCTCGATCTGGCGTTCGCGCTGCTGACGCTGCACCCGGCAGCCGGTCGCCGGCTGTGGGCTGCGCAGGCGGCGATCGTCGCGCTGTACGGCGCGATCGCTGCCGTCGGCCTGCCCGGCCTGCTCGCCGATCCGCTCGGCGCCATCGTCAAGAACCTCGCGCTGCTGGCACTGCTCGGCCAGCTCGCGCTGCACGCGGAGCCGGACTGATGGACTACGGCACGCTGAAGACCCTGCACGTGCTGTCCTCGACGCTGCTGTTCGGCACCGGACTCGGCAGCGCGTTTTATCTGTGGCGCGCCGCACGCCACGGCGATGCCGCGCAGTTCGCCTTCGTCGCCCGGCAGGTCGTGCTCGCCGACTGGCTGTTCACGGCGACCGCCGTCGTGTTCCAGCCGCTGAGCGGCTGGCTGCTCGCACGCACCGCCGGCCACCCGCTGGACGCCGGCTGGCTGCAGGCGAGCTACGGCCTGTACCTGCTCGCCGGTGCCTGCTGGCTGCCGGTGGTCTGGCTGCAGTACCGGCTGCGTGATCTGGCCCGTGACGCCGCGCGTCTGCAGCAGCCGCTGCCGGCACGCTGGCATCACTGCCTGTGCCTCTGGTTCGTCCTCGGCTGGCCGGCCTTCGGGGCGGTCGTGCTGATCTTCTGGCTGATGGTCAACCGCCCCGGCTTCGGGGCCTGAAGGAGCCCACACATGCACGGCAACGATCCGCAAGCCGACAGCCCGGCTGTCCCGTCCACCCTGACGCTGTTCTACGACGGCGACTGCCCGATCTGCCGCGCCGAAGTGCGCTGGCTCAAGCGCCATGACCGGCACCGGCGGTTGCGTTATGTCGACGTGGCGCCGGTGGATTTTCACGCTCCCGCGCCGCTGCCGGCGCGCGCGCGGCTGCTCGAACGCATCCATCTGCTCGATGCCGGCGGCCAGGTGCATGTCGGCATGGCGGTGTTCCGCCTTGCGTACCGTGCGGTCGGCCTCGGCTGGCTGGTGGCGCCGACCGGCTGGCCGCTGCTGCGCCCGCTGTTCGACCGTCTGTACGGCGGGTTCGCGCACCACCGCATCGGCCTCGGCCGGCTGTTCGGCCGGCGGTTCGGCCGGCGCTGCGACAGCGGCAGCTGCCGGCTGCGCTGACAGGGTTGCAGACAACCGGGGAACGGCGGGGACGCAGCAGGCATCGAAAATCGGGCTGGCCGGCTTGAGTCGCCGGCCCGGTCGCCGGCATCGTAGGCCCCGGCGATCCCCGCCCAGCCATCCGAGGAGGCCGCCCATGCGTCTTGCGCTCGACCAGGACAGCAACGTCCACCTGATCCGCAATTACGGTCCCGGCTACGTCACCGTCGATGCCGAGCAGCGCCTGACGCGCAGCTTCGCGCTGGCGCCCGACGCGCTGCTGCCCGACTGGGGTCCGGAGGGTTTCGAGGCTCTGGCAGCGGAGCACTTCGAGGCGCTGCTGGCGCTGAAGCCCGAACTGGTGCTGCTCGGCACCGGCGCGCGCCAGCGCTTCCCGCATCCGCGCCTGTCGCGGGCGCTGACCGAAGCCGGCATTGCCGTCGATGCGATGGATACCGCGGCAGCCTGCCGCACCTTCAACATCGTGGTCGCGGAAGGCCGCCGGGCCGTGGCGGCACTGCTGATGATCTGAAGCGGAGCCCGCGACGGCCCTCAGCCGTACAGCACGTCCTCGGAAAAGCCTTCGGCTTCGAGAATCTTGCGCAGCCGCCGCAGCGCGTCGATCTGGATCTGGCGCACGCGCTCGCGCGTGACGCCGATCTCGTTGCCGACTTCCTCCAGCGTCGCCCGCTCCTTGCCGCCCAGCCCGAAACGGCGCTCGACGACGATGCGCTGCTTGTCGTTCAGCTGGCCGAGCCAGTATTCGAGCTTGGTATTGAGATCCTCATCCTGCAGGACCTGGAAGGGATCCGGATTGTTGTCATCCGGAATCGCATCGAGCAGGAAACGATCCTCATCCTTGCCGATCGGCGTATCGACCGAGGCGATGCGTTCATTCAGGCCGAGCATGCGTTTGACTTCGTCGACGGGCTTGTCCATCGACTGCGCGATTTCCTCGGCCGAGGGCTCGTGATCGAGTGCCTGCGCGAGTTGTCGGGCCGTACGCAGATAAACGTTGATTTCCTTGATGATGTGAATCGGCAGCCGGATCGTGCGCGTCTGGTTCATGATCGCGCGCTCGATGGTCTGGCGAATCCACCAGGTCGCATAGGTCGAAAACCGGAATCCGCGCTCGGGATCGAATTTCTCGACGGCGTGAATCAGGCCGAGATTGCCTTCCTCGATCAGGTCGAGCAGCGTCAGGCCGCGATTCATGTAACGGCGAGAAATCTTCACGACCAGACGCAGATTGCTTTCGATCATGCGCTTGCGTGCGGCTTCATCGCCACGCAATGCCCGGCGCGCGAAATAGACTTCCTCCTGCGCGGTCAGCAGCGGCGAAAAGCCGATCTCGCCGAGATACAGCCGCGTGGCATCGAGTTCGTCCTGGCTGAAATCCTTGCCGTACAGCGGCGTCTTGCTGAGCGTGCGCTCGTCATCCTCGACCGGTTCGGCCTCATCCAGACCGGCCTCGACCAGCGCTTCGGCCGCAACGTCATCAGCATCGGGACCGGCTTCATCGGTATCGAGCAAGGTTTCCTCTTCCTCCTCGACGACCGCAAAAGCTTCGGGTTCTTCGGTAAATCCGCCCAGATCGGGAGTACGACGCGGCATGGAAACCTCCTGACACCCTGCTCGGCTCTGGTGGTGGGGAATATGTCCTTTTCTTAATCTTTATCTGCGCAGGCTTCAGCCGGCCTTGCGTCATCGAGGCGCAATCCGCCGCCCCCCGACCCGATTGTCGGGGTGGACGGTCAGGAAGTTCAACCCGGCAAATAGCGGAGGGGATCGACCGGCCGGCCGTTCTGGCGGATTTCGAAATGCAGCGCCGGACGATTCTCGCTGCTGGTGCCGACCTCGCCGATCGCCTGACCGGCGCGGACCTTATCACCCTCATTCAGAAGGATTTTTCCGAGAAATCCATAGGCGCTGAGCATGGATTCGGAATGCTTGATGATGATAAGTCGGCCATATCCGGGAAGTCCACTGCCGCTATAGACGACCTCCCCGCCCTGCGCGGCGCTCACGGTCTGGCCGAGACCGGCACCGATCTCGATGCCCTTGCGGCCGGGGCCGTCGGCATCGTAACGGCGGAGCAGCTCGCCGCGCACCGGCCAGCGCCAGGGGCCGCGCGCGAGCGAATCATCGCCGTCATCGGCCGATGTGCGTGCAGCCACCGGCCGTGCCGCGGCGACGCCGGCTGTCGTGCGCCGCGGCACGCGCGCGCTGCGCACCGGTGTGCTGCGCGGACTGTCCCGGGCGTCGGCAGCGACGACCACCGGACCGGCGTTGCGCATCGCCGGCGCGCCGGTCTCGGGCGGGACGAGTGCGAGCCGCTGGCCGACCAGGATGCGGTCGGGATTGGTGATGCCGTTCCAGCGCACCAGATCATTGCGTTCGATGCCGAAGCGCCAGGCAATCGCATACAGCGTGTCGCCGCGCACGACCACGTATTCGGACGGTCGCTCGGGACCGTAGGCCGCACAGCCGGCGAGCAGCAGGGCGGCGAGCGCCCGCGTCACGGGCGCACGATAGCGGTGAAGCAAGAACGGCATGGGCATGTCCGGCAGGCTGGGGGTTCAGGGCTGGACGCCGGCGAGCAGCGGCACGAACACGACGGCGCCAAGTGAATGGGTTTCGTAGCCGATCGCCTTGCGCTCGACGATCAGCAGTTCCTGCACGCCGCCGGCCGGACCGAGCGGCGCCACCAGCCGCCCGCCGGTCGCGAGCTGCTCCGGCAACGCCGGCGGCAGCCGTTCGGCCGCCGCGGTGACCAGAATGCCGTCATACGGACCGCATCCGGGCCAGCCGATGCTGCCGTCGGCGTGTTTCAGATGCACGTTGCGCAGCCCCAGCGCCGCGAGCCGCTCACGCGCGCGCAGCGACAGGCGCTCGATGCGTTCGACGCTGTAGACCTGCCCGACCAGCGGGGCGAGCACGGCACTCTGATAACCCGAACCGGTGCCGATCTCCAGCACCCGCAGCGGCAGCGCCTCGCGCCCGGCGAGTAGCGCCTGCGTCATGCGCGCGACGATGTACGGCTGCGAGATGGTCTGGCCGAGGCCGATCGGCAGCGCGGTGTCCTCATAGGCGCGGCTGGCCAGCGCCTCCTCGATGAACAGGTGGCGCGGCGTCTCCCGCATCACCGCCAGCACGCGCTCATCGTCGATGCCCTGCTCGCGCAGCCGCGCGACCAGCCGGGTGCGGGTGCGGGCCGAGGTCATGCCGATGCCGCGGAAGGCGTCCGGGCGGCTCACGGCTGCGTCCACGGGCGAGCGGCCATGGCCGGGATCAAGCCGGAGCATCCAGCCAGCGTGCGACCGTATCGAGCGCGGCATGGCGCGTCAGGTCGACCTGGATCGGCGTCACCGACACGCAGTGCTCGCGGATCGCCTGGAAGTCGGTACCGGGTCCGGCGTCGCTCTCGGCGCCGGCCGGACCGATCCACCAGATCGGCCGGCCGCGCGGATCGCGGGTGCAGACCGCCGGCTCGGCCTTGTGCCGGTGACCGAGCCGCGTGACCTGCCAGCCGCGCAGCTCGCTCCACGGCACGGCCGGCACGTTGACGTTCAGGATGGTGTCGGCCGGCAGCGGCTGGCGGCACAGCCGCCCGACCAGATGCAGCGCGACGCGTGCGGCCGTGTCGAGATGATCGGGTTCGTAGGCGCACAGCGACACGGCCATCGCCGGCCGGCCGAGGAAGCGCCCCTCCATCGCCGCAGCGACCGTACCCGAATACAGCACGTCATCGCCGAGATTGGCCCCGGCGTTGATGCCGGAGACGACCATGTCCGGCTCGTGCTCCATCAGGCCGGTCAGCGCCACGTGCACGCAGTCGGTCGGCGTGCCGTCGAGGCTCCAGACACCATCGGGATGACGAATGACGCTGAGCGGCCGGTCGAGCGTCAGGGAATTGCTGGCCCCGGAGCGGTTGCGGTCCGGCGCGGCCACGGTGATCTCGGCGATTCCGGCGAGCGCCTGCGCCAGCGCCCGGATGCCGGGTGCCAGATATCCGTCGTCGTTGCTGACGAGTATCCTCATCGACCGCTCACCCCGTCCGCGCGCCGCAGCCCTGCCCCATGTCACGCAGCCTTGCCGGCGGCGCAAACCGGCCGGTATCAAAGACACATCGCCCCGGCAAAGTCAAAAACGCCCGCCCGATGCCTGCCGACCGCCCTGAACCACCCGCCGACGAGGTCGAAGCCTTCCGTCAGGCCATCGGCCCGATCGAGCCGCACCGCTGCGATCTCGTCGAGCCCTGGCGCGCGCCACGCCCGCCGCTGCCGCTGCAGAAGCTCGCCGACGAGAAGCAGGTGCTGCGCGACATGGTCTCGGACCACTTCGAGCCGGCCGATCTCGAAACCGGCGAGCACCTGAGCTACAGCCGCGAAGGCGTGCAGGATGGCGTGCTGCGCAAGCTCAAGCGCGGTCAGTACAGCCTCGGCGCCCAGCTCGACCTGCACGGCCTGACCTGGGCCGAGGCGCGCGTGACCGTGCATGCGTTCCTGAGCCTCGTGCAGCGCGACCGCGTGCATTGCGTGCGCATCGTGCATGGCAAGGGCAACCGCTCGCGCCACCTCGGGCCGGTGCTGAAACAGAAGCTGAACGTCTACCTGCGGCTGCGCGATGACGTGCTGGCCTTCTGCTCGGCCCGGCCCGACGACGGCGGCACCGGCGCGCTGTACGTGCTGCTGCGCAGCCGCTGAGACCCGGAGCTACGGCATTCGTAACAGCGCTGCGTCGCCGGCCGGCTGCGAGGTGCCGCGCAGACCGTCGAACACGGCGATGAGCCGGCGCGCCTGTTCGTCGATCGAATAGCGCTGCAGCACGCTCGCCCGGGCCGCAGCGCCGACGCTTTGCCGGTGCTGCGGATCGCGCAGCGCGTCGAGGGCTGCCAGCCAGTCGGCGCGCGAGTGGGCGATGTAGCCGTTGACACCCTGCTCGATGATGTCGAGATAGCTCGGCACCGGGCTCGCGACCACGGCCAGTCCGGCCGCCATCTTCAGCGTCAGCCGGTTCTCGGACTTGACCTGCCAGTACGAGACCTGCCGGCCCGGCAGCGGGTCCGGACGCATGTCGACCGGAATGATGCCAACCTCGGCGCCTGCGAGATCCTCGTAGACCCGCTGCGGCTGCCAGGCCCGCGCCGTGAAGGCGTAGCCGCGCAGCCGCTCCAGGCGTTCGCCGGGCGGCGCGTGGCGGACGCGGCGCAGGCGCGCGCGCAGCGCCTGCAGCGGGGTCTCGCGCTCCGGATACTGGCCGACGACGGTCAGCGCCAGCCAGCGCGGCGGCCGTCCGAGCACCGGCACGGTTTCGGGCGAGCCCGAGGTCACGAGGATCGCGCGCAGCCGGCCGTCGCCGGCGGCGATGTCTTCCCGGCACCGGACCTCCGGGTGCTCGATGCCGTCGTGAACGACGTGGATGCGCGCCTGCAGTTCCGGGGCGTGCTGCTGCTTCAGGTAGTCGGTGACGATGACCGTCGCGTCGGTCAGACGCACCATGTCATCGTCGATGCGGTCGCAGACACCGTAGACGGTGCGCACCCCGGCCTGGCGCAGGGTTTCGATCTCGGCGCGCACGCCGGGGCCGTGCACCTTCTGGAAGTAGGCGATGTCGATGCCGTCGGCGATCAGGCGCGCCGCCAGCCCGCTCACGTCCGGACGCTCGGTCGGCTGCGGCGGTGCGAAGGCGATCCGGGGGTCGTAGCCGGCCGCACGCAGCGCCGGCAGCACGTTGAACACCGAGATGCGCGTGCTCGGCAGCGGTGCCGCCGCATCCGAGCACAGCACGAAACCGATCCGCCTGCCCGAAGCACTCATCGCGTCAGGACATCGGGACCGTTTCGGGCAGCGCCGCCGGACGGCGCGCACGCAGGCTGAACTGGTAGGTCAGGAACTCGCGCACCGGCGCCCAGCGCTGCAGCGCGTCGGGCAGGCGGTTCAGCATGCGGTTCAGGAAACCGCCCCCGCGATCCCCGGCGCGCAGCACGAAGCCCTCGGCGTCGATCTGCAGGCCGGTATCGGCGAGCAGGCTGCGGCCGTCGGCGATCGTGAACCAGCGCAGGTGGGTCGCATCGAAGATGCCCCGGTCACGGCGCGGAAACCGGCCATGACCGTAGATGCTCGCGAGCGCCGAGACGTGCCGGATGTTCGGCAGGCTGAGCACGATGCAGCCGCCGGCATCGAGACGCTCCAGCGCGCCGCGCAGGTGGCGCTGCGGATCGACGAGGTGTTCGAGCACGTCGGCGAACACGATGCAGTCGAAGCGCTCGTCGCCGAGACCGTCCGACCAGTCGAAGGCATCGAGATCGGCCTGTTCGACCCGATCGAGCAGCAGCGCGGCCTGACGGGCGAAGCCGGCATCGAGTTCGATGCCGACGACCCGCCGGCCCGCCACCTCGGCGCGCAGGCTGGCACCGAGCGCACCGTTGCTGCAGCCGACATCGAGGATGCGCATGGCCTCGCGCGGCACCAGGGCGGAAACGTCAGCGCGCGGCGTCGTATAGGCCGACTCGCGATTCAGAAGGGTTCCCGCGACGGCGGTCATCATCTGCGTGGATTCTCCGGGGCTGACAGGACCGGTCGCACCGGTACGCCGGGTTTATAGCATGTCGTCCTGCGCCTCCGGATTACCGACCAGTTCATGCAGCACCGTCGTCGCGTAGGCGCCGGCAGGCAATCTGAAGTCGAGCCGCACGGCATCCCCGCCGATCGCCTCGCCATGCAGTTGCGCCGGCACCAGCCGCAGCGCGCGCCGCTCCTGCTTCAGCCCTTCGGCCGCGAGTCCCGCGCAGAGCTGCGCCTCGGCCGCGGCCAGCGCCGTCTCGCCGGCCAGCGCCGCCGCCGTCGCCAGCGATTCGCCGGCGCCCCACAGCGGGCCGCTCGGATGCAGGTCGTGCCGGGCCAGGCGCTCCAGGATGGTTGCGTCCGGCTGCGGGCACGCGAACACCGAATGGCTGCCGTCGAGCATCAGCACCTCGCCCGGCAGCGCCTGATCCCAGCTGCCATCGCTGATCCGTGCGGCGAGATAGCGGTTGAACAGGTGCGAGCGGGCCGCCGACAGGTACAGGCCGCGCTTGTGACGGTCGCGCTCGCGCAGCGTGCCGGCGAGCAGCCGCCGCGCGCGTTCGAGATTGCCGCCGTCGCGGCCGAAGCGCTGTTCGCCGAACCAGTTCGGCACGCCGCGGGCGGCGATGGCCGGCAGGCGATCGAGCACGGCGGCAGGCGGGCCGTCGAGTTCGCGCACGACGATGCGGAAGCGGTTGCCGGCCAGCGCACCGCGACGCAGCTTGCGGCTGTTGCGGGTGACGGCCAGCACCTCGACGCCGTCGATGCCGCGGCTGCCGGTGAAGCCGCACGGCATCGGCGCCTCGCGCCCCGGCATCTGCACCGAGAACCACTGCTCGGTGACGGCGTGGCGGTCCTTGAGCCCGGCATAGCTGACGGCGTCGGCGCGCACCTCGCAGACTTCGGCGAGCCGGCGCGCCACCCAGTCGGTGTTCTGGCCGCTCTTGCGCACGTACAGGAACACGTGCTCGCCGCTGCCGTCCGGCTGCCAGCCAAGCTCCTCAATGACGATGAAATCCTCGGGCGCGCAGCGGATGCGGCCGCAGAGCGGCGGCCGGCCGTGGGCATGCGGCAGTTCATCGGCAGCGATGTTCACAGCACCGCCGCCTCGACCAGCAGCACCACGGCCTCGACCGCGATGCCCTCGCCGCGGCCGGTGAAACCGAGCCGTTCGGTGGTCGTCGCCTTGACGTTGACCGCATCGCGGTTGACGCCGAGATCGGCGGCGATGTGCTCGCGCATGGCCTCGATGTGCGCCGCCATGCGCGGGGCCTGGGCGATGAGGGTCGCATCGACGTTGCCGACCGCGTAGCCCTCGGTGCGGATCAGTTCGACGACCCGATGCAGCAGCCGGCGGCTGTCGATGCCGCGGTAACGCTCGTCGCTGTCCGGGAAGTGCCGGCCGATGTCGCCGAGCGCAGCGGCTCCGAGCAGCGCATCGCAGAGCGCGTGCAGCAGCACGTCGCCGTCGGAATGGGCGATGAGCCCGTGCGTGTGGGGAATGCGCACGCCGCCGAGCGTGACGTGATCACCCGGTCCGAAGGCGTGAACGTCGAAACCGTGACCGATGCGCATCGCGGGTTCCTCGGGCTGGCCGCTACGGGGCGCGCAGCGTAGCGCGCCTTGCGAGCCGCGACCAAGCCCGCGCGCCCCGTGCGGTCGAGGCGGACTCAGCGCCAGCCGCCCTCGACCCAGATCCAGCCGGAAGGCCGTGACTCCCAGTGACCCGCCTGCCAGCGGGCACGCGGCTGCGGGCGGTTCTCCCAGTGGCCGGGCTGCCAGTCCCAGCCGTTACGCCAGACCCAGCGCCCCGGCACCCAGTCGGCGTTCGGCGAAGGCCGGTACGGCCGGGCTTCGCGACGCGGTGGCGGAGGCCGTTCGCGCACGTATTCGACGCGCTCCTCGACGACGACGGGGCGTGGTGCCGGGCGCTCGACGACGGCCGGCCCCGGACGCACGACCGTGGTACAGCCGGCCAGCGCCAGAACGGACAGCCCGCCCGCCAGCATGAGCGGACGCAGGTTCAGGGTGATTTTCATGATGGCTCCCGTGGAAGGTGTGACGCGCGTGCGTCGCAGGCTTCGACAGGCTCCCGGGCGGAAGTGCCGGCCTTCAGGGGCGTCCGGCGGCCAGGAAGAACGCGGCGAGCGCCAGATCCTCGGGCCGCGTGATCTTCAGGTTGTCGGCGCGGCCCTCGACCAGCCGCGGCCGCAGGCCGGCGCGCTCGATCGCCGAAGCCTCGTCGGTGATCACCGCTCCGGCCGCGGCGGCCGCTTCCAGCGCATCGCGCAGCCGTCCGTAGCGGAACATCTGCGGCGTCAGCGCATGCCAGAGCCGCTCGCGCTCGACGGTGTGCTCGACGCAGCCATCGGCCGCGGCGCGCTTCATCGTGTCGCGCACCGGCACCGCCAGCAGGCCGCCGAGCGGATCGTCGGCGAGGGCGGTGAACAGCCGTGCGAGGTCTTCGGCCGCCAGACACGGGCGTGCCGCGTCGTGGACCAGCGCCCAGTCATCGGTCCCAGCCAGCCCTTCGAGCGCACGCAAACCGTTCAGCACCGAATCGGCGCGCTCGGTGCCGCCGTTGACGCGCCGGATGCGTGCCGGATCGGAGAGCTTCAGGCCCGGCCACCAGCCGTCCTCGGGGCCGAGCGCGACGACGATGCGCTCGATGCGCGGCTCGGCGAGCAGGCGTTCGAGTGTGTGTTCGAGCACGCAGCGGCCGGCGAGCGGCAGGTACTGTTTCGGGATCGCCGCGCCCATGCGCCTGCCGACGCCGGCAGCCGGAACGATGGCGAAGCAGCGCGCCATCAGTCGGGCCGGCCGCTGTCGGGCGCCGGTTTCGGGGCCGGCGGGCGCGGGGCGGCCGGTTTCGCGGCGGGTTTCGCATCGGGCTTCGGAGCGGCCGGCGCCGCGGCTGCGGGCGCGGACGGGGCCTGCGGCCGCGCGTGGATCGCGGTGCCGGGTTTGGTCAGCGCCGAGGGCGGCGAACTCGGGGCTTCGTCGAGGATGCGATAGAAGGTCTCGTCGCCGCGCACCATGCCGAGTTCGGTGCGGGCCCGCTCCTCGATCGCGGCATTGCCCTGCTTGAGATCGCGGACTTCGGCTTCCAGCGACTTGTTGCGATCGGCGAGTTCAGTGTTTTCGGATTTCTGGTCGGCGACCGCTCGTTCGAGCGTGCGCATCTGGCGCAGCCCGCGGTCGTCGGTCATCCACAGCAGGTAATTCAGCCCGAGCAGCAGCGCGATCAGGGCAGCGAGGAAGAGGCGCATTCGGGGCCGATCGAACCTGCAAAACGGGGGGAAATCAGGCGGTGCGCACGCGCGGCGGCGTGCGCACCGGAGAGCCGCGGGCTCAGCCCAGCTTCAGCTTGCGCGGGAAGGCCTTGCGGCCGGCGTAGACGGCATCGGCACCGAGCTGTGACTCGATGACCAGCAGCCGGTTGTACTTGGCGACGCGGTCGGAGCGGCTCAGCGAGCCGGTCTTGATCTGACGCGCCGTGGTCGCGACCGCGAGGTCGGCAATGGTCGTGTCCTCGGTCTCGCCGGAGCGGTGCGAGCTGATCGAGCTGTAGCCGGCCTCATCGGCCATGCGGATCGCGTTCAGCGTCTCGGTCAGCGTGCCGATCTGGTTGACCTTGATCAGGATCGAGTTGGCGATGCCTTCGCGGATGCCGCGCTGCAGGATCTCGGTGTTGGTCACGAACAGGTCGTCACCGACGAGCTGGATGCGCTCGCCGAGCAGCCGGGTCAGTTCGGCCCAGCCGGCCCAGTCGGATTCATCCATGCCGTCCTCGATCGAAATGATCGGATAGCGGCCGGCGAGATCGGCGAGCACGCCGGCCCATTCGAGCGACGAATACGCCTTGCCGTCGGCTTCGAGCGTGTAGCGGCCGTTCCTGTAGAACTCGGAGCTGGCGCAGTCGAGCGCGAGCATCACGTCGTCGCCGGCGCGGTAGCCGGCCTTGCCGATCGCTTCCATGACCACTTCGAGCGCGGCCTCGTTCGACGGCAGGTTCGGCGCGAAGCCGCCCTCGTCGCCGACGCCGGTCGCCAGGCCGCGGCCGTTCAGGACCTTCTTCAGCGCGTGGAAGATCTCGGCGCCGCAACGCAGCGCTTCCGAGAAGCTCGGCGCGCCGACCGGCATGACCATGAATTCCTGGATGTCGACCGAGTTGTCGGCATGCGCGCCGCCGTTGAGGATGTTCATCATCGGCGTCGGCAGCACGTAGGGGCCGTCCGGGTTGATGTGCCGGTACAGCGGCACGCGCTTCTCGCTGGCCGCGGCATGCGCGACCGCGAGCGACACGCCGAGCAGCGCGTTGGCGCCCAGGCGCCCCTTGTTGGCGGTGCCGTCGAGCTCGATCAGCCGCGCATCGAGCGCCGCCTGATCGGCCGCCTCCATGCCCCGCACCGCCTTCAGGATCTCGCCGTTGACGTGGCCGACGGCCTTCAGCACGCCCTTGCCGAGGTAGCGCCCGGCATCGCCGTCGCGCAGCTCGATCGCCTCGCGCGTGCCGGTCGAGGCCCCCGAGGGCACGGCGGCCGTGCCGCGCGCGCCGCTCGCGAGCTCGACCTCGACCTGCACGGTCGGGTTGCCGCGCGAGTCGAGGATTTCGCGGCCGATCAGGGACTGAATCGCGGACATCGTCACTTCTCCTGCTGTCTTGTCGGAAACACCGGGTTCGCGGCGGTTGCGCGTCGCCCGGCCGGGGATGGTGATATCGGGGAAATCCTGAAACCTGCCGGGAAATCAGCCCGGATCGTTTTCGTCGAAGCCGCGGCGCTTCACCAGCGCATCGAGTTCGACCAGGGTTTCGAGCAGGCCCTGCATGCGTCCGAGCGGCCAGGCGTTCGGGCCGTCGGACAGCGCCTGTTCGGGCTGCGGATGGGTTTCCATGAACAGCCCGGCCACGCCGACGGCGACCGCGGCGCGGGCGAGCACCGGCACGTGCTGGCGCTGGCCGCCGGAACTCGTGCCCTGCCCGCCCGGCAGCTGCACCGAATGCGTGGCGTCGAACACCACCGGACAGCCGGTGTCGCGCATCACGGCCAGCGCGCGCGGGTCGGAAACCAGGTTGTTGTAGCCGAAGGAGACGCCGCGCTCGCAGACCATGATCTGCGTGTTGCCGGTCGCGAGCGCCTTGTCGGCGACGTTCTTCATGTCCCAGGGCGCCAGGAACTGGCCCTTCTTGATGTTGACCGGCCGCCCGGCGCGCGCGACCGCCTGGATGAAGTTGGTCTGGCGGCACAGGAAGGCCGGCGTCTGCAGCACGTCGACGACGGCGGCGACCTCGGCGAGCGGCGTGTCCTCGTGCACGTCGGTCAGCACCGGCACGTCGAGCTCGCGCCGGACGGCTTCGAGGATCGCGAGCCCCGCTTCCAGCCCCGGCCCGCGGTAGCTCGCGTGCGAGCTGCGGTTGGCCTTGTCGAAGCTCGACTTGTAGATGAAGGGCACGCCGAGCGCGGCGCACATCTCCTTGAGGCGGCCGGCGGTCTCGAAGGCCAGCTCGCGCGATTCGATCACGCAGGGGCCGGCGATCAGGAACAGCGGCCGGTCGAGGCCGACCTCGAATCCGCAGAGCTTCATGCGAGCTTGCCCTCGCGGTGCGCGACCGCCGCCTCGACGAAGGCGCGGAACAGCGGGTGGCCGTAGCGCGGCGTCGATGTGAACTCGGGATGGAACTGGCAGGCCAGGAACCACGGGTGATCGGGCAGCTCGATCATCTCGACCAGGTTGCCGTCCTGCGAGAAGCCCGAGAAGCGCAGGCCGGATTTCTCCAGCACCGGCACGTAGCCGTCGTTGAACTCGTAGCGGTGGCGATGGCGCTCGACGATCACGTCCTTGCCGTAGACGCGGTGCGCCAGCGTGCCCTCGACCAGCCGTGCCGGCTGGGCGCCGAGGCGCATCGTGCCGCCGAGGTCGGATTCCTCGGAGCGACGCTCGACCGCACCTTCCCGGTTCGTCCATTCGGTGATCAGCGCGATGACCGGATGCGTCGCGTTCTTGCGGAACTCGGTCGAATGCGCGCCTTCGAGGCCGGCGACGTTGCGCGCGTACTCGATGACGGCGACCTGCATGCCGAGGCAGATGCCGAGATACGGAATGCGCTGCTCGCGCGCATGGCGCACCGCGGCGATCTTGCCTTCGACGCCGCGCTCGCCGAAGCCGCCGGGCACCAGGATCGCGTGCATGCCGGCCAGGCAGCCGGTGCCCTCGCGTTCAAGCTGCTCGGAGTCGATGTAGCGGATCGCGACCTTGTGGCCGGTGTGGAAGCCGGCGTGGAACAGCGCCTCGTTCAGCGACTTGTAGGCATCGGCGAGATCGACGTACTTGCCGACCATCGCAATCTCGATCGTGTCGCCGCGCGCCGCCTCGATCTGCCCGACCACGCGCGTCCATTCGTCGAGATTCGCCGGGTCGGCGCGCAGGCCGAGCTTCTGGCAGACCACATCGTCGAGCCCCTGCTGGTGCAGCAGCAGCGGGATGCGGTAGATCGTGTCGGCGTCGACGGCACTGAACACCGCCTTGGCCTCGACGTTCGTGAACAGCGCGATCTTGCGCCGCTCCTCGGCCGGGATTTCGTGCTCGCAGCGGCAGAGCAGGATGTCGGGCTGGATGCCGATCGAGCGCAGTTCCTTGACCGAGTGCTGCGTCGGCTTGGTCTTCAGCTCCCCGGCCGTGGCGATGTACGGCAGCAGCGTCAGGTGCATGAACAGCGCACGCTCGCGGCCGAGTTCGACGCCGAGCTGGCGGATCGCTTCGAGGAAGGGCAGCGACTCGATGTCGCCGACCGTGCCGCCGATCTCGACCATGACGATGTCGGCGTTGCCGGCACCGAGGCGCACGCAGCGCTTGATCTCGTCGGTGATGTGCGGGATCACCTGCACGGTGCCGCCGAGGTAGTCGCCGCGTCGTTCCTTGCGGATGACGTTCTCGTAGATGCGGCCGGTCGTGAAGTTGTTGCGCCGCGTGGCGGTCATGCGCACGAAGCGCTCGTAGTGGCCGAGATCGAGATCGGTCTCCGCGCCGTCCTCGGTCACGTACACCTCGCCGTGCTGAAACGGGCTCATCGTGCCCGGATCGACGTTGATGTACGGATCGAGCTTGATCATCGTGACCTGCAGCCCGCGCGCTTCGAGGATCGCGGCAAGCGAGGCCGCGGCGATGCCCTTGCCCAGCGAGGAGACGACACCGCCGGTGACGAAGATGAATCGGGTCATGGGAAGTGTTCCAGGCCCGCTTCGCGGGCACCGAGAGGGGCGGCAACGAAGCGCGGCATGGTACTGGATGGCGCCTGCGTTTGCCACGCGGGCACCCGACCCGGTGCATCGGGTCCGGCCAGCCAGCCCTCGGCGATGCCCAGGCCGGCGACCGCGACCAGTTCGTCGTCGATATAAAGGAGGGGCAGCCGGGCGCGCAGCCACGGTGCGATGCCGGCGGCCTGCAGCAGCTTCTTGAGCTCCTGCGCATGCCGGCGGCCCGCGGGCCGGAAGCGCTCGCCGCCCTGGCGCAGCCGCAGCGTCACGCGCCGGCCGGCGAGCCGCGCGGCATCGAGGCCGGCCCCGCTTGCCGGCTGCCAGACCAGCGTGCCGAGGCCGGCGATGCTGATTTCCCCGCCTTCCGGCGGCCAGTCGAGACAAAGCGCATCCGGCAGCGCCGGCAGCGGCGCGAACACGTGCAGCCGCTCGCGGAAGCGGTGCATCTCGGCGCCCGGCCAGCACACGCAGGGCTCGGCATCGCGGCGCGCCGGCAGCAGGTCACGCAGCACGGTGTCGAGGCGTGCCGCCGGCGGCAGCGGCAGCCCGAGCCGCTCGATCCAGAGCCGCAGCGCCGCCCGCGCCCGTGCCGGCGACAGCGCCTGCAGGCCGGCGACCGCCAGCGTGCCGCCGGTCCCGGCAGGTCCGGCGCCGCCGCCGGTCAGGCCATCGAGATCCTGCGCGGCCAGCGTCTCGACCGCGGCCTGCGCCTCGGCGCTGAGCCGGGCGCTGCGCGCCAGCGTGCGGGCCGCGGCCGGAAAGCGCCCGGCAAGCACCGGCATCAGCCGCTCCCGCAGGAACACGCGGTCGTAGTCCGTATCGGTGTTGGCCGGGTCGTCGAGCCAGTCGAGGCGGTAATGCGTCGCGTAGGCCTGCAGCGCAGCCCGCGACACTCCGAGCAGCGGCCGCCACAGCCGTCCGCTCCCGAGGGCTGCGTCTTCCGGCATTGCCGCGAGCCCCTTCGGGCCGGCCCCGCGCAGCAGCATCAGCAGCACGGTTTCGGCCTGGTCATCGGCATGCTGGGCGGTGAGCAGCGCATTGCCGGCATCGAGGCGCGCGCCGAGCGCCGCGTAGCGCGCCGTGCGCGCCGCAGCCTCGGGGGATTCGCCGGGCGCGGCACGGGCCTCGATGCGCAGCACCCGGCAGCCGACACCGAGCGCCGTCGCGCGTGCGATGCAGTGGCGCGCCCAGTCGGCGGACTCCGGCCGCCAGCCGTGATCGACGTGCAGCGCATCGAGCTGCAGCCCGGCCGGACGCAGGTGCGCCAGCACGTGCAGCAGCACCGTCGAATCGAGCCCGCCGCTGAAGCCGACCGTCAGCCGGCGGGTCTGCGGCCAGGCCGCACAGAGCCGCGACAGCGCCGCGACCAGCGTGCGCTCGACGGTCCCGGCCGCGGTGGCGCAGGCAGTGTCATTCACTCGCGGACCGTGAATTCCCCGTAGGCCATCAGCCGCTCGTGCCGGCGCGCAAGCAGCGCATCGAGGTCGAGCCCGTCGAGTTCGGCGAGTCCGGCGAGCAGCGCCGTCCTGATCGCGGCGGCGGTCTGCGCCGGATCGCGGTGCGCGGCCCCGAGCGGCTCGGGGATGATCTCGTCGATCAGGCCTAGCTTCTGCAGGTCGGGGGCGGTGATGCCCATGGCCTGCGCGGCGTCCGGCGCCTTGTCGGCGCTCTTCCACAGGATCGACGCACAGCCCTCGGGCGAGATCACCGAGTAGGTGCCGTACTGCAGCATGTTGACCTTGTCACCGACACCGATCGCCAGCGCCCCGCCCGAGCCGCCCTCGCCGACCACGGTGCAGAGCACCGGCACGCGCAGCTGCGCCATCACGAACAGGTTGCGGGCGATGGCCTCGGACTGGCCGCGCTCCTCGGCACCGATGCCCGGATAGGCACCGGGGGTGTCGATGAAGGTGATGACTGGCAGCCGGAAGCGCTCGGCGAGCTTCATCAGCCGCAGCGCCTTGCGGTAGCCCTCGGGCCGCGGCATGCCGAAGTTGCGGCGCAGTTTTTCCCTGGTGTCGCGGCCCTTCTGATGGCCGATGACCATGACCGGACGACCGTCGAACCGGGCCAGTCCGCCGACGATGGCCGGATCATCGGCATAGGCGCGATCGCCGTGCAGCTCCTCGAAGCCGGTGAACAGGTGTTCGACGTAGTCGAGCGTGTACGGACGCTGCGGATGCCGGGCGATCTGCGAGACCTGCCACGGCGTCAGCGTCTTGAAGATGCTCTCGGTCAGTTCGCGGCTCTTGGTTTCGAGCCGTTCCATTTCGTCCGAGATGTTCAGCTCGGTGTCGTTGCAGAGCTTGCGCAACTCCTGCAGCTTCGCTTCCAGCTCGGCGATCGGTTGCTCGAAGTCGAGGAAATTCATGTTCATGATGAGGCGTCGGCGTCCGCGGCGGCGCAGGGAAGCCGCGTAGTGTACCGGTGAATGCCGAAGCGGCAAGGCAGGCGGCCGGGCGCGGGCGCGGTGGCCCCGGCGGGTCCGGCGGCGGCTACGCTGGCGCACGTCCCCACCACCCGCGCAGGAACCGCCGATCATGTCCTCCTCCACCCCGCTGCTCGCCTGCCTGCTGCTTGCCACCGCCGGCAGCGCCTTTGCCGCGAGCTTCGACTGCACGCGCGCCGGCACGCTGGTCGAACAGGCGATCTGCAGCAACCCGGAACTCTCCGATCTCGACGACGCGATGAGCAACGCCTACCGCGAGGCGCTGGCGCAGGCCGCCGATGCGGCCGTGGTGCAGGCCACGCAGCGGCGCTGGCTGAGCGAGGTGCGCAATCCCTGCCGCAACACCGGCTGCCTGCGCAGCGCCTACCGCACGCGCCTGCGCGAACTCGCCGCGGTGTCGCCGGCGGTGCAGCCGGCGCGGGAGCTGCGCATCGTCGGGCGCGTGCGCTACGGCACGCTCGATTCGGCGATCGAGACCGAAAGCGGGCGCAGCTACGGCTTCGGCAGCGACTCGGCGATCGGCGCGCGCATCCTCGATACCTGCGGGGATCGCGGCGTCTGCGAGGTCAGCGGCTTCGTCGATGCCGACGACACGCTGACGCGCGTGCTCAGCGTGCGCCGGCTGCGCTGAGCGGCTCCCGGCCATCCGCGAGCGCGTCGATGGCGGCGATGGCGTCATCGAGCGTGCCGAATTCGAGGGCCCGCGCCGGACAGCCGCTCACCAGCCGCGCCACGGTCTCGAAGCCGGTGAGGCCGGTGTGCTCGTAGTTGAAGGCATTCGTGCAGAGACGGGCCATCGTGCGCTCCGGCGGCACGGCTTCGAGCCGTGCGCGGCTGCCGGCCCGGAACTGCGGGAAAACAATCCACGCCGGCACGGCCGGGCGCTCCATGGCCTCGATGCTGCCGGGCGGCGGCTGCAGGTGTGCGAGACAGCCCTTGGCGGTGTTCGGGAAATCCCGGCCGATCACGGCCGCCGGCGCGTGCGCGCGCATCGCCGGCACCGAGGCATTCTTCAGCGCCACCAGCCGCGGGAACGGCAGCAGCTCGAAGCGCTGCAGGTCGATCAGGCAGAACTCGTCGGACAGAAACCGCCAGCCGCGGAATCCGAGCGCGGCCGCGAGCGTGCTCTTGCCGCTGCCGGGCTGTGCCGGCAGCAGCAGCGCGCGCTCACCGCGCGCGACCACCGCCGCGTGCAGCATCAGCAGCCGGCCGGCGTGGAAGGCCACCCCCCAGTTCAGCCCCCATTCGAGGTGCGGCGGCGCGTAGTCGGGACCGAACGGCCGGTAGGCCAGCCGCTCGCCCTCGAACTCGACCGCCAGCTCGCGCCGCAGCCGCCCGTGCAGCCCGCGCCAGCGCAGGCGCACGCGGAAATCCGCGCATTCATCGTCCGGAAACCGCGGATAGCGCGCATAGAGCGGCGCCAGCCAGTCGGCCAGCCCCGGCCATTCGGAGCCGAGCGCGTACGCGAACGGGCCGATGCGCAGGCGCAGCGCATTGTCGGCCAGCCGCGCCCGGAGTTCGGCGCGGCTCAGCTCGCCGAGGCAGGCGGCCATGGCGGCGGACAGGGTTCGATCAGCAGTTCGGCGGCGAGCAGGTCGAGCGCATCGGCGAGCGCCTGGTCGAGGCCGGGCGCATCCGGATCGTCGCAGTCGGCGCGCAGTTCGAGCTGCAGCTGCGCGCAGCCGGCCGGCGCCTCCGCGAGCCGCTGCAGCAGCCAGGCACCGAGCGGCGTCAGGAAGTGCGTGCGGCCCGAGGTCTCGTCGTGGACGAGGTGGAATTCGCCGGCCTCGTCGCTCGCCTGCCAGTGCAGGCGCGAAAAAGCATTCGGCCGCCAGAAGGCGGCCGGATGGCGGGGTTCGGGAGTGCCGTGCACGGGCTCAGATGCCGAGCGCGGAGTTCACGCAGCCGCTCGACAGGAACGAGGCGTTGGTGCCGACCTTGTAACCGGTCTCGTTGTAGTGGACCGGCGTGATGCCGCCGCTGGACGGATCGATCTGGAACCAGACCGCGTGCAGCTGGCTGTCCGCCCCCATTTCCTTGTACAGGCCGGGGGTGTTCTCGTTGGTGATCCGGATGCCGGTGCCGTTGACGGTGTTGAGCGCGCAGCGCACGGCGCTGCTGTTCGCGGCACGCGCATAGCCGGCGTGCAGGGTCAGCACCGCGGGAACGGCCACGACGGCAGCCGACTTCAGCAGCCGGCGGCGGCGCAGGGATACCGGGGCTGCGGCGTCCTGACCATCCGTGCCGGAGTGTTCGTGGTCTTGCATCGCTTGCTGTCCTCAAAAGGCCTTGCCTTATAGTCTGACGAATCGGCACCCGGATGCCACTCCACCGGGCCATCCGCAAGACTTGCAGCCGAGTTTCCCTGTGTCTCGTGCGGCTTTATGCAGATTTCAAGCCAATCAGACACAAAACCCCAAGTCACTGAATTCAAAACCAGGTCTGCTTCACCCCTGCCACTGCCGGCCGGGCACTGTAAAAATTTCCCAACTGCCACCCACCTGTCCCCGATGCCGCCCACGTCCCGCCCGCCGCCCGAGCGCCGCCCGACCACCCTGCTGCTGGCGCTGTTCTGCGGTTCGATTCCCGATCCGGCTCACCTGCAGGGCGCCGACTGGGAGCAACTGCTGCCGTACGCGCGCCGGCACGAGGTGCTCGGGCGGCTGGCCACGGTGCTCGCGGCGCGGGGCGTGCTCGATCGCGTGCCGGCGCGCGTGCGCTTCCATCTCGACAGCGCGCGGGTGCGCGCGCAGTCGCGGATGCGCCGGCTGCGCTGGGAGGCGCTGAACCTGCGCCTCGTGCTGCCCGGCGTGCCGGTGCTGGTGCTCAAGGGCGTGGCCTGTGCGCTGCGCGGGCTGCCCTCGGTGCAGGGACGGCTGTCAGCCGATCTCGACGTGCTGGTGCCGAAGGCGCGGATCGCCGAAGCCGAGGCCGGGCTGCTCGCCGGCGGCTGGGAGCATGCCGCGCACAGCGACTATGACGACGCCTACTACCGCGCCTGGATGCACGAACTGCCGGCCTTCCACCACGCGCATCGCGGCACGCAGCTCGATCTGCACCACGGCATCCTGCCCCCGACTGCGCGCCTGCATCCCGATCCGGCCCTGCTGCTGGCAGCGGCCGAGCCGGTGCCGGGCGTGCCGGATTTATATGTACCGTGCGCGAGCGACCTGCTGCTGCACGCGGCCGTGCATGCCTGTTACGACGGCGCCTTCGCGCAGCCGCTGCGCGATCTGCTCGACCTGCACGGGCTGATCACCGATCTCGGCGACGAGACCTTCTGGCAGGCGCTGCCGGCGCGGGCCGTGGCGCTCGATCTGGCGCGGCCGCTCTGGTACGCGCTGACGCTGGTGCAGCGCGAACTCGGCACGCCGGTGCCGGCGGCCGTGTTCACGGCGCTGGCCGCACACGCCCCGCCGCCGCAGCTGGCCGGCGTGCTGCCGGCGCTGGTGCATGCGGTGCTGCATGAACGACCGATGGCACCTCTGGCGGCGCTGGCGCTCTACATTCGTTCGCACTGGCTGCGCATGCCGCCACGCCTGCTGCTGCCGCACCTCGCCCGCAAGGCCGTGCAGCGGCTGCGCACGCGCCTCGGCGTGGCCGCGCCCGGTGCACCGGCGGCGGCCGTCGAGGTCGCCACCCCGGCCGAACCGCCCCGGCCGCCCCCCGGACAACCCTGATGATTTCTGCCTACTGACGGCTACGGAGGCCCAGATGCCCGGATCGAATCCGCTCCTGCGGGTGCTGCTGACCTGCCTCGTGCTGCTCGCCGCCGGCCGCGCGCCGGCCGTCGAGCTGCCCGACTTCACGACGCTGGTCGAGCAGTACGCGCCGGCCGTGGTCAGCGTCAGCGCCCGCACCGCCGCGAAGGACGCCGCCGACGACCCCGACGAGGACAAACCCGGCAAGCCGCCGGTCCAGAATCCGTTCGAGGGCACGCCGTTCGAGGAGCCGTTCCGGCGCTTCTTCGAGCAGATGCCGCATGGCAATTCGCCGCGCCCGCGCGAGCTGCCGGCCTCGATCGGTTCGGGCTTCGTGATCTCGGCCGACGGCTACGTGCTGACCAACGCCCACGTCGTCGAGGGCGCCGACACGGTGACGGTCGGGTTGCGCGACCGCACCGAGCTGATCGCGAAGGTGATCGGTGCCGACAAGCGCAGCGACGTGGCGCTGCTGAAGATCGACGGTGCCGCGCCGCTGCCGGTCGTGCGCCTCGGCGATGCCGAACAGCTCAAGGTCGGCCAGTGGGTGCTGGCGATCGGCTCGCCGTTCGGCTTCGAATCGAGCGCGACCGCCGGCATCGTCAGCGCGCTCGGGCGCAGCCTGCCGAGTGACTCCTACGTGCCGTTCATCCAGACCGACGCCGCGGTCAACCCCGGCAACTCCGGCGGCCCGCTGTTCAACTTCAACGGCGAGGTGGTCGGCATCAACTCGCAGATCTACTCGCGCTCCGGCGGCTATCAGGGCCTGTCGTTCGCGATCCCGATCAACGTCGCGATGGATGTCGCCGAACAGCTCAAGACCAAGGGCCGCGTCGCGCGCGGCTGGCTCGGCGTGCTGATCCAGGAGGTCACGCCGGATCTGGCGAAGTCCTTCGGCCTCGACCGGGCGCGCGGTGCGCTGATCGGCCAGGTGCTGCCCGAAGGCCCGGCGCTGAAGGCCGGCCTGAAGCCCGGCGACATCGTGCTCGCGTTCAACGGCCGGCCGCTGCTGCGCTCCAGCGAGCTGCCGCCGCTGGTCGGCAGCTACCTGCCGGGCAAGGACGCAACGCTGTCGGTGTTCCGCGACGGCCGGGAAACCACGATCACCGTGAAGATCGAGGAACTGCCCGACGATGCGCGCCAGGCCGGCAAGGCCGGCAGCGGCACCCGGCGCGGCCTCGGCCTGACGCTCGGCGAGCTGCCGCCCGAGGCCGCGCGCAAGGGCGAGACCGGCGTGGTCGTGCGCGAGGTCGCCCCGGGACCGGCCGCTCGCGCCGGCATCCGCACCGGCGACGTGATCGTGCGCCTCGACAACCAGCCGGTCACCGGGGTCGCGCAGTTCGAGGAACTCGCCGCGAAACTCGGCAAGGGCAAGCCGGTGCCGGTGCTGGTCAGGCGCGGCGAATCCCCGCTGTTCCTGGCACTGACGCCGCCCGAGTGAGCCGCAGCACGGCGCCGCAGCGCAGCACCGCGCTGCGGCGCCGCGTCATGGACGCGTCACGGAGGCTCCGACACAATGGCGCCCCCGCGCGGTCCGCCGCCCCTGCTCCTACCGACAGCCCGAGTGCGTGCGCATGTTTGAAAACATCCAGCACTGGATAGCCGAATACGGCTATCTGACGATTCTGATCTGGACGTTCATCGAAGGAGAAACCGTCGTCATCGTCGCCGGCGTCATCGCCAAACTCGGACACCTCGAACTGCCGCTGGTGATGCTATCGGCCTTCGTCGGCAGCCTCTGCGGCGACCAGTTCTACTTCTTCATCGGCCGCAAGCAGGGCCGCAAGCTGCTCGACAAGCATCCGAAGTGGGCCGGGCGCGTGGCCTGGATCAACCGCCACCTCGAACGCCACCGCGACTTCCTGGTGCTGACCTTCCGGTTCTATTACGGCGTGCGCAACATCACGCCGTTCGTGATCGGCGCGAGCGACATCTCCACGGTGCGCTTCATCGTGCTGAACATGATCGGCGCCGCGGTCTGGGCGATCAGCTTCGCCGGCGCCGGCTACCTGTTCGGCGAGGCGATGGAAACCTTCCTCGGCCGCATGCACAACGCGCAGCTGTACATCCTCGGCACGATCATCGGGCTGGCGGTGCTCGCGTGGCTGTTCATGCGGCTGCGCCGGCGCGCGAAGGACCGGCAGATCGAAGCCGATGCCGTCGTGCAGGCCCCCGAAGCCAAGTCCCCTCCGGCCCCGGACGCCTGAACCGCGCCCGCCGGCATCGCCGCACCGCCCGCCGCACGAGCGGCGGGCGGCTTCGTTCCGGGCAGAGCGCAGCCTGACGCGGGCGCCTGCGCTGCAGCCCCGGCGCCTCACATCACGACGATCATCCACGACACGCCGAAGCGGTCGTTCAGCATGCCGAAGGCCGGCGAGAAGAAGGTCGGGCCGAGCGGCACGCACACGCTGCCGCCGTCCGCCAGCGCCGCGAAGGCCTTTTCGGCCTCGGCGACCTCGGCGACGCTCAGCGACAGCGAGAAGCCGGCGAAGCCCCGGCCGCTGCCGCTGCAGTCATCGGCCCCCATCAGCACGGTGTCACCGATGCTCAGGCTCATGTGCATGACCTTGTCGGCGTTGCCCGGCGGCACATGAGCCGGATCGGGCGTTTCCGGGCAGTCGCGATAGCGCATCAGCATCGTGATTCCGGCGCCGAGCGCATCGCGATAGAAGTGGGCGGCCGCCTCGGCATCGCCGTTGAAGAACACGTAGGGCTGCAGTTTCATCGTTCTCTCCTCGCTGGCGTCCGGGCATGACGGAGCCGCTCCGGCGCGTTGAACCCGCTGGCCCGTCCCGGTGCCCGCCAGCATGGCAGGGCCCCGTGACCGTGCCGCTTCAAGGCGTCAGCCCGAACTGGGTCTGGCCGGATTCCATGTCGAACGGAATCGAACTGTGCTCGTGGAAGATCAGCCAGTGGCTGCCGGCCTCGCGGCGCAGGCCGAGCGTCGTGCGCATCCACGAGCTTTCCTCGCTGCCGTCGGCCTTGCGCTTGCCGCAGCGCAGCAGGAAGTGCACGACGGCGAGCTGGCTGTCGGCGAACACGGCCGGCGGCTGCGGCTCGTAGATCGTCTCGCCCTCGCAGAACTCCAGGCAGCGACGCCAGTGTTCGGCGTAAGCCGGGCGGCCCTGGAAGCGCAGCGGACCGACGGCATCGTAGGCGCTCACGTCGGCGGCGTAGTGGCGGCCGATCGCGTCGAGGTCGCCGGCGCGGATCGCGCCGAGCCAGGTTTCGAGCACGGCCAGCACTTCGGAATGGGTCTGCGTGTTCTGGGTCTGCGTGTTCATCTCGGTATCTCCCGGATCGTGGTTGCGGGGCTTGCACGGGCATGGATGCCGACGGCCTGCGCAGCGCTCCGGTTCCGCAGAAATCCTGGCGCCCCGTCCGCCTGCCCCCGGACCTCACCGAAACTGCGCCGTCCCGCCGCCGGATGCACGACACTTCGCGCAGGGTCTTCTGCGGCACCGGCTGCGGACGGATGGCCCCGGCACGACCTTTCGACGCTTCCCACGACCTGCAGCCGCTTCCCATGTCCTACCGCACCTACTGGCTGACGATCGCTGCCGGCATCACGCTGGTGCTCGGCGTCGATTACGGCTGGCGCACGCTCGGCCTGCACGGCAGCGATCCGGCCCCGCTCGCCGCCGGCCTGTTCGGCGTGACGATCGGCCTGGCGCTGCGGCGCCTGAACGCCGGGCTGTCGGCGACGGCGCTCCCGCCCGGCCGGCGCCGGCTGCGGCTCGGCGTGCAGGCCGTGCTGGCACTCACGCTCTGGGCCGCCGTCAGCCTCGGCTACACGCTGCTGACCGGCGCCGGCCGTTCCTGATCGCGGATCTCCGGCCGCAGCGCCTGCGCACGCCGGCCCGGCCGTCACGGCCGTGCAACACCGCTCGCCGACGCTGCGCAGGCGCGCCCGATGGATTTCCGGGCGCAGTGCTGCGTCGTCAGAGGCAGGCACACACACCATGGCTATAACTGATGCGCCAGGGCACGACGCTGCCCGTCCGGAGACCACCTGCCATGCCCATCCCTGCCCTGCCCGATCACGAGGCGCTGCTCGCGCGCATCCACGAAGACCTGATCGACGGTTACGACGAGGAACTGGAACTGGAGATCGAGGACCGCACGGTGGCACCGGGCGTGATCCCCGATCGCGAGACCGAACGTTCCGAGCGCATGCATTACTTCCAGAACCTGTTCCGGCTGCAGGGCGAGCTGGTCAAGCTGCAGGACTGGATCGCCACCAGCGGCCAGAAGGTCGTGATCGTGTTCGAGGGCCGCGATGCCGCCGGCAAGGGCGGCGTGATCAAGCGCATCACGCAGCGGCTGAACCCGCGCGTCTGCCGCGTCGTCGCGCTGCCGGCGCCGAACGACCGCGAGCGCACGCAGTGGTACTTCCAGCGCTACGTCACGCATCTGCCGGCAGCCGGTGAAATGGTCCTGTTCGACCGCAGCTGGTACAACCGCGCCGGCGTCGAGCGGGTCATGGGCTTCTGCAACGAGGACGATGTCGAGGAGTTCTTCCGCTCGGTGCCGGAGTTCGAACGCATGCTGGTGCGCTCCGGCATCCGCGTCATCAAGTACTGGTTCTCGATCACCGACGACGAGCAGCACCTGCGCTTCATGAGCCGCATCCACGACCCGATGAAGCAGTGGAAGCTCTCGCCGATGGACCTCGAATCGCGCCGGCGCTGGGAGGCCTACACCAAGGCCAAGGAGGCGATGCTGGAGCGCACGCACATCCCGGAAGCACCGTGGTGGGTGGTGCAGGCGGTCGACAAGAAGCGTGCGCGGCTGAACTGCATCAGCCATCTGCTCGAACTGTTCGACTACGCGGAAATCCCGCGCCCGAGCGTCGAACTGCCGCCGCGCGTGCGCAATCAGGACTACACCCGCCAGCCGGTCCCGGCAACGATGTTCGTGCCGGAGCGCTACTGACACCGCCAGGGTTCGCAGGGTTCGGGATTCCCGCCCCGGCGACTCATGCCGACCACACGGGGGAGAGTAAGTGCATGGTTTTTCTCCCCCTCTCCCCAACCCCTCTCCCACGAGGGGCGAGGGGCTGAAAAGCGAGGCAAGCGTTCCGGTGTGACCGTTATCCGCCGATGCGCTCGGCGTGGTGGCAGGCCACCAGCCGGCCGTCGACGATGCGCGGTGCCGGGCGCGACTGCGCGCACTCGCCGTCGGCGAACGGGCAGCGGGTGTGGAAGGCGCAGCCGGCCGGCGGTGACAGCGGCGACGGCAGTTCGCCGCGCAGCGGCACGCGCTCGCTGTCGCCCGCATCCAGCCGCGGCGCGGCGGCGAGCAGCGCGCGCGTGTACGGATGGCGCGGCGCGCTGAACACCGCATCGGCCGGGCCCTGTTCGACTGCGCGGCCGAGGTACATGACCAGCACCTCATCGGCGATGTGGCGCACGACCGCCAGATCGTGCGAGATGAACACGTAGGCGACGCCGGTCTCCTCCTGCAGCTCCAGCAGCAGGTTCAGCACCTGCGCCTGGATCGACACGTCGAGCGCCGACACCGGCTCGTCGGCGACGACGACGGCGGGCCTGAGCATCAGCGCCCGGGCGATGGCGACGCGCTGGCGCTGGCCGCCGCTGAACATGTGCGGATAGCGGTCGTGATGCTCGGGGCGCAGGCCAACGCGCGTCATCAGCGCGCGCACCGCCGCCTCGCGCGCGGCGGCATCGAGCTTCGTGTGGATTTTCAGCGGCTCGGCGAGGATCGCGCCGATCTTCTGGCGCGGGTTCAGCGAGCCGTAGGGGTTCTGGAACACCATCTGCACCCTGCGCTGCGCCTCGCGCCGCTGCGCGGCGGTGCTCGCGCTGCAGTCGTCGCCGAGCAGCGCCAGCGCGCCCGAAGTCGGCGGCTCGATCAGCGTCAGCAGCCGCGCCAGCGTCGACTTGCCGCAGCCGGACTCGCCGACCACGGCGAGCGTGCGGCCGGCGGCGAGCGTGAACGACACGCCATCGAGCGCACGCACGGTCTGCACCGGCTGCAGCAGGCCGCGCCGGACCGGGTAGTGGCGGCACAGATCGACGGCTTCGAGCACGGCCGGACCGTGCGCGCTCATGCGGCGGCCCCCGCCGGCCGGCCGGCGGCATCGAGCGGCGTGTGGCAGCGCACGGCGCGGCCGTCGGCATCGAAGCGCAGCGCCGGCTCGACGGCCCGGCAGTGCGCGCTCGCGTGCGGGCAGCGCGGCGCCAGCAGGCAGCCCTGGCGGCGGTCGTACTGGCCGGGCACGACGCCGGGCAGCGCGTACAGCCGGCGCGCACCGGGTTCGGCGCGCTCGGGCAGCGCCGCGAGCAGCGCGGCGGTATACGGGTGGCGCGGAGCCGCGAACACCGCACCGACCGTGCCGCTCTCGACCACCTGGCCGGCGTACATCACCAGCAGCCGGCTGCAGGCGCCGGCGACGACGGCCAGATCGTGCGTGATCAGCATCATGCCCATGCGGTTGCGCACCTGCAGCTCGCCGAGCAGGTCGAGGATCTGCGCCTGGATGGTCACGTCGAGCGCCGTGGTCGGCTCATCGGCGATCAGCAGGCTCGGGTTGCAGGCGATCGCGAGCGCGATCATCACGCGCTGGCTCATGCCGCCGGAGAGCTGGTGCGGATACGCATCGAGACGGCTCGCCGGGTCCGGGATGCCGACGCGCTCCAGCAACTCGCGCGCGCGCAGCCGGCGGGCTCGGCGGCTGCCGCCCTCGTGCACGGCCAGCGTCTCCATGATCTGGAAGCCGACCGTGTAGCAGGGGTCGAGGCCGCTCATCGGGTCCTGGAACACCATCGCGATGTCCTTGCCGGTCAGACGCCGGCGCGCGCGCTCGGACAGCGCCAGCAGATCCTCGCCATCGAAATACAGCCGCCCGGCGCGCACGCGGCCGGGGAAGTCGATCAGGCCCATCAGCGCCAGCGAGGTCACCGACTTGCCGGAGCCGGACTCGCCGACGATGCCGAGCACCTCGCCGCGTTCGAGCGTGAACGACACGCGATCGACGGCCCGGAACGGCCGCGCCTCGGTGCCGAAGTCCACGCACAGGTTTTCGATCTCGAGCAGCGCCACCGGCGACGGACTCCCCTAGCGCTTCAGGCGCGGATCGAGCGCATCGCGCAGTCCGTCGCCCATCAGGTTGAAGGCCAGCACCGTGATCAGGATCGCCAGCCCCGGAAAGCTGACCACCCACCACGCGCGCTGGATGAACTGGCGCGCATCGGCGAGCATCGTCCCCCACTCCGGTGTCGGCGGCTGCGCGCCGAGGCCGAGGAAACCGAGGGCGGCGGCATCGAGGATCGCCGACGAGAAGCCGAGCGTCGCCTGCACGATCAGCGGCGCCAGACAGTTCGGCAGCACGTTGACGAACATCTGCCGCAGCCGTCCGGCCCCGGCCAGTTCGCTGGCGGTCACGTAGTCCTTCGACAGCTCGGCGAGCACGGCCGCGCGCGTCAGGCGCACGTAGTGCGGCAGCACGACGATCGCGATCGCGACCATGGCGTTGACGAGGCTCGGGCCGAGCACGGCGACGATCGCGATCGCGAGCAGCAGGCTCGGCAGCGCCAGCATCACGTCCATCAGCCGCATGATCAGCGCATCGACGACGCCGCGCGCGAAGCCCGCGACCAGGCCGAGCACGATGCCGGCACCGAGCGACAGCGTCACGACGATGCAGCCGACCGCGAGCGACAGCCGCGCCCCGAACAGCAGGCGCGACAGCAGGTCGCGGCCGACATCGTCGGTGCCGAGCCAGAAGCGCGGATCGCCGCCGGCGCTCCAGGCCGGCGGTTTCAGCAGCGCATCGCGGTACTGCGCATCGGGCGCGTGCGGCGCGATCCACGGCGCGGCGAGCGCCAGCGCGATCAGCACGACGATGACGATCAGCCCGGCGAAGGCACCGGGATTGGCACGGAAGTGCCGCCAGTTCTCGCGCCACGGCGCCGGCGGCGCCGGCAGCACGGCCTCGATTTCCTGCAGCGCCTCGTGGCTGCCGGCCGCGAAGCTTCCGGCCGGCACGGTGGCCGCCGGGACCTGTGGCTCCCCCGGACGCTCAGCGGCCATGGCGGATGCGCGGGTTGATGAGGCCGTAGAGCAGGTCGACGGCGAGGTTCACGGCCATCACCACCGCCGCCACCAGCAGGATGCCGCCCTGCACCGCCGGGTAGTCGCGCCGCGCGATCGAGTCGATCAGCCACTTGCCGACGCCCGGCCACGCGAAGATGGTCTCGGTCAGGATCGCGCCGGCGAGCAGCGTGCCGGTCTGCAGGCCGATGACGGTCACGACCGGGATCAGCGCGTTGCGCAGCGCATGCACGCCGATCACGCGCAGCGGCGACAGGCCGCGGGCGCGGGCGGCACGGATGTAGTCCTCGCGGATCACTTCGAGCATCGCCGAGCGCGTCATGCGCGCGATCACCGCGAGCGGAATCGTGCCGAGCACGATCGCCGGCAGCACGAGATGGTGCAGCGCCGACAGGAAGGCATCGACATCGCCGGCGAGCAGCGTGTCGATCAGCAGGAAGCCGGTGACCGGCTCGACGTAGAACATCACCGAGATCCGCCCCGACACCGGCGTCCAGCCGAGCTGCACCGAGAACAGCAGGATCAAGAGCAGCGCCCACCAGAAGATCGGCATCGAATAGCCGGCGAGCGACACGCCCATGACGCCGTGATCGAACAGCGTGCCGCGGCGCACGGCCGCGAGGATGCCGACCGGCAGCCCGACCAGCGTCGCGATCAGCATCGCCGCGAGCGACAGCTCGACGGTCGCCGGAAACAGCGTCAGGAACTCACCGAGCACCGGCTGGCGGGTGTTGATCGAGCGGCCGAGGTCGCCGTGCAGCAGGTCGCCGAGATAGCCGAGGTACTGCTGCCACAGCGGCCGGTCGAAACCGAGTTCGGCCATCATCCGTGCGTGGCGCGCCGGGTCCATGCCGCGCTCGCCGGCCATCATCTCCAGCGGATCGCCGGGGATCAGGTGGATCAGCGCGAACGCGATCGCCGTGACGCCGAGGAAGGTCGGCAGCAGCAGCAGCCCGCGGCGCAGCAGGAAGCCGATCACGCCGGCCGCCCCGGCCGCGGATGCGCAGGCCGCATCACTTCAGGTCCACGCCGTAGAACAGGTTCAGCCCGAAGGGGTGAATCCTGAAACCCTGCACTTCCTTGCGCACCGGCTGGTAGACGACCGAGTGCGCGATCGTGATCCACGGCGCCTGCTCCTTGAACACCACCTGCGCCTGCCCGTAGAGCTGCGTGCGCTCGACCGGATCGCTGACCTGGCGGGCCTT